>NZ_SMKH01000066.1 GCF_004348515.1 Actinomadura sp. KC345
CCCACCACCCGCCGAGTCGGCACCATCGGCTGAACGGTGACCTGGCACAGGAGACTCACGAACCAGCGATCGGCCGAATCACGCGACACCGTCACCGTCGAAGGCTCCACTCCCTCCGGCAGAGGGCGCGACCACACGATGCGCAACGGCTCCTTCATCTTGGCCAAGGTCAGCCGACCCTCGCTGTACGCGAAGGCCGATCGGGCGTACTCGGCGGACGCGCGCGAGCGCTTGCGCGACTTGAATCTCGGATGGTGCGCTCGTTTGGCGAGATGGTTGCCGACGGCGGTCTGGAGATGACGCAATGCCTGCTGCAGCGGCACGCAGGAGACATCGTTCGAGAACGCGAACTCGGCGTCCCGTTTCCAAACCGTCGGCATCGCCGACGACTCCCTGTAGGTCATCGGCCGGCCGCCGCGGCGAGATTGGACACGTGCTTCCAGAGCCATGTTATAGATCAGACGGACACAGCCGAAGGTGCGGCCCAGGTGCTCCACCTGCTCCGCAGCCGGGTAGAAGCGGTACCGGAACGACCGTCGAACACTCTGTGTCATGCTGTCGACACTAATCGAACATGTGATCGGGGGCAGAGCATTCGCACATTTCCGCTCGTCCGAAGCCACAGTGGCATGGAGCCGCCTCACCACCCGCCTGAACGCGGGGCTTCACACTCCTCAGGAGGTCAGACATGACGGAGAACACACCGGATCGAGCACGCACGCGGTTCCCGGGGATCAGTTCCCGGGCCTACGAACACCCGGCGGACCGGTCGGCGCTGGTGGCGCTGCGCTCTCTGTCCGGCTTCGATGTCGTGCTGCGCAAGCTGTCGGGGCTGGTCAACGAGCGTTCGCTGAGGCTGATGTTCCTCGGCGGCACGGTGCGCGTGGGCGAGGACCAGTTCCGCAACATCTACGACATGGTCCGGGACGCGTCCTACGTCCTCGACATGCCGGAGGTACCGGAGCTGTACGTCCGGCAGGACCCGACGCCGAACGCGATGGCGCTCGGCTCCGACCACCCGTTCATCGTGCTGAACACCGGCCTGATCGACCTGCTGGACGACGAGGAGCTGCGGTTCGTCGTCGGCCACGAGGTCGGGCACATCCTGTCCGGGCACGCGGTGTACCAGACGATGATGCAGATCCTGCTGCAGCTCGGGTCGCGGCTGGCGTGGCTGCCGCTGGGCAACGTCGGCATCGCGGCGATCATCATCGGGCTGCGCGAGTGGTTCCGGAAGGCCGAGCTGTCCTCGGACCGGGCGGGCCTGCTGGTCGGCCAGGACCTGGACGCGGCGAAGCGGGTGAACATGAAGCTCGCCGGCGGCGTCCGGCTCGGCGAGATGAGCAGCGAGGCGTTCCTGAAGCAGGCGCGCGAGTACGACGAGGCCGGCGACGTGCGCGACGGCATCCTGAAGTTCCTGAACCTGCTCGGCCAGTCCCACCCGTTCGCGGTCATCCGGTTCTCCGAGATCGACCGGTGGGCGCGCAGCGGCGAGTACGAGCGGATCCTGGCCGGTGACTACCCGCGCCGCGACGACGACGGCAGCGCGTCGGTCAGCGACGGGATCAAGGACGCGGCCAAGTCCTACCGGGAGTCGTGGGAGCGCACGGCCGACCCGTTCGTCGGCAAGGTCCGCGACATGGCGGACGCGGCGGCGGGCGCGGCCGGCGGGCTGTTCGACCGCTTCTCGCGCCGGGACAACGGGCCGACCGACCGCAACTGACGACAGGGCCGAGGGCCGCCGCGACACGGACGCGGCGGCCCTTCCCCTTGCCCGGGACGCCCTTAGAACGGCGCGGGGACGAGGAGTTCGACGTTGCGGTCGGCGGTCTCGCCGCGGCGGTTCTCGTCGCGGTCCTGCCAGTCGTTGCCCGCGAGCTCGCGGGACAGGGACGCGAGCCGGACGGGATCGCCGAGGCGGCCGCCGTAGGACGCGGGCCCCGCCGAGTCCAGGACCGTCGTGAAGACCGACAGCGTCCCGTCGCCGTTGTCGGCGAGTTCGACGATGCGGCTCTGCTGCGGGAAGTCGATGTGCGCGGCCGTGTTGACCTCCCAGAATCCCCCGCCTCCCTCGCGGACGTGCGGGATCACCTGGTTCCGGTGGGTGTGGCCGTTCACCCAGAAAATGACGTTCGGGTGGCGCAGCAGGAGCGCCTGGACCTCGTCGCCGAGAACGCGGTCACCGCCGAGGCCGTTCTCCATCGAGCCGATCGGGTGGTGGCTGAACAGGACGAACAGCCGGTCCTTCACGGCGTGCCGGACGACCGAGCCGTCCGCGGCGAGATAGCGGCTGCTGCCCGCCTTCAGCTGGGACTCCAGCCACGCGAACTGGGCCTTGTCGAGTGAGCCCTCGGAGTAGCCGTTCTGGTTGACGGTGTCGAGGACGAGGCCGCGCACGATTCCCTTGTCGAACGCGTAGTAGGCCGTCCCGTCACGGAGGTTGGCCCAGGTGAACCCGTGGCCGCGCAGGGGTCTGCTGGTCTTGAAGTGCTCGGCGACGACCTCGGCCCGCGACAGCAGCCGGCGGTCCCAGTCGGGGGTGACCTGGCGGAACAGCCCGCCCGAGGCGCCCTGCTCGCGGCTGAGCCGGACGAGTTCGGCGGCGTCTCCCCTGCTGACCATGCGGGCGAGGCGCTCGGCCTGGCCGCCGTCCGCCGGGGCGCCGATCTTGATGCCGCCGGTCGCGAGGCCGGAGATCAGCGGATTGACCGGCAGGTTGCCCTGGATGAGGCCGTCGTGGTTGCCGAACACCGCGTACCACGGGGAGTCGAGGCCGGTCGCCTGGAACGGCCTGCGGGCGGCGTCGATCAGGCCCGTGATCCGCGGGAAGCCGTACCTGGTGATCGCCACGTCGGCTTCGGCGCCGGGCGGCGGGCCTTCGGGGTGCCAGTAGGCGCGGTCGTAGGCGGCCCAGTCCATGACGCCCTCGTACCGGCCGGGGTCGCCGGAGTCGGGCCGGACGCGTTCCCCGTCCAGCAGGTCGATGATCCAGCGGACCTCGTTGTACTGGGCGTTGTCCGTGGTGTCGCCGGTGTTGATGGTGAACGCCAACTGGAGCCCGGTGGCGGGGCCCCGCCCGACCCTGTTCATCGCCTGGACCATCGCCTCGCCGACGTGCGTCGACAGGATCTCCTGCGGGCGGTAGCCGCCTTCGGGGAACACGCTGATCATGTCCCTGAAGCGGTCGATGAACTCGACGCGGGCCGGGGACTGCGCGTCGAGGACGTGCACGTCGGTGAGGTGCCCGAAGGCCAGGACGCCGCGGCGGGTGGCGGCGCGCCGGGCCGAGGCGATCCCGCCGAGATCGCGGCGCAGGACGTGCGGTTCGCCCGGCCCCGCGACCACGGGGCGGTACCCGCCGGCGCCGGCCGCGCCGAGCACGTACGTCCGGTCGAGGGTGGTCCCGGCGGCGGGGCCGCGCAGCGCGGGGACGGCCGCGGCGGCGCGTGCGGGATACGCGGTAAGTCCGGTGGCGGCGACTCCCGCGCCGAGGGCGGCGCCCTTCAGGACGCGGCGGCGGCTGTACTCACGGGTCACAATCGTGAATCAGACCACACCCCACAACGTGACATCAATGGCAAAAATGTCACAACTTGCCCGCCGCGGTGCCGGGCCGGGTCTCAGCCCCTCACGTGGCCTTCACCGGTCACGACGAACTTGGTGGACGTCAGCTCGGGCAGTCCCATCGGGCCGCGGGCGTGCAGCTTCTGCGTCGAGATCCCGATCTCCGCGCCGAAGCCGAACTCCTCGCCGTCGGTGAAGCGCGTCGAGGCGTTCACCATCACCGCCGCCGAGTCCACGAGCGCGACGAAGCGCTTCGCGGCGGGCTGGGACGTCGTGACGATCGCCTCGGTGTGGCCCGAGCCGTACCGGCGGATGTGGGCGACCGCGTCGTCGAGGGAGTCCACGACCCGGGCGGCGATGTCGAGGGAGAGGTACTCGGCGTGCCAGTCGTCCTCGGTCGCCTCCACGACCTCCTGGCCGTACGACCGGATGCGGTCATCGCCGTGGACCGTGACTCCGGCGCCCTTCAGCGCCTCAAGCGCTCGCGGGACGAACGTGTCCGCGATGTCGGCGTGCACGAGGAACGTCTCCGCGGCGTTGCACACGGAGGGACGCTGCGTCTTGGCGTTCAGCAGCACGTCCAGGGCCATCTCGACGTCGGCGGCGGCGTCCACGTACACCGCGCAGTTCCCGACGCCCGTCTCGATCACCGGGACGGTCGACTCCTCCACCACCGAGTTGATCAGCGAGGCGCCGCCGCGCGGGATCAGCACGTCCACCAGGCCGCGCGCCCGCATCAGGTGCTTCACCGACTCGCGGGACGTGCCCGGGACGAGTTGCACCGCGTCCGGCGGGACCTCAGTACCGGCCAGCGCGCCCTGCATCACCTCGACCAGGGCCGTGTTCGAGCCGTACGCCGACGACGAGCCCCGCAGCAGCGCCGCGTTCCCGCTCTTGAGGCACAGCGCGGCGGCGTCCACGGTCACGTTCGGACGCCCCTCGTAGATCATCCCGACCACACCGAGCGGCACCCGGACCTGCCGCAGCTCCAGGCCGTTCGGCAGCACGTCGCCGCGTACCGACTGCCCCACCGGGTCGGGCAGCGCCGCGACCTTCCGGACGGCCTCGGCGATCGCGGCGATCCGCTCCTCCGACAGGCTCAGCCGGTCGATCATGTACTCCGACGTGCCGCTCTCCCGGGCCAGGACGACATCGGCCTCGTTCGCCTTGACGATCTCCGGCGCGGCGGTGACCAGCGCGTCCGCGATCCGGTTCAGCGCCGCGTCCTTCGCCGCACGCGGCAGCGGCGCGAGCCCCGCCGCGGCCTCCCGGGCACGCCCCGCCACACGCAGGAACTCGTCGCGCTCGCTCATCAGGTTCCTCTCTTCGCCGCAACTCAGCGTTCGCCGGTCAGGATCACCAGGTGGTCTCTGTGGATTATCTCGCGCTCGTACTCCGGGCCCAGCTCTCTCGCCAGCCATCGCGTCGAGCGGCCCATCAGGTCCGGGATCTCGGACGCGTCGTAGTTCACCAGGCCGCGCGCGACGACCTCGCCGGCGGTGTCGCACAGGTCGACGGGGTCACCGGCGGCGAAGTCGCCCTTCACGCCCGTGACGCCCGCCGGGAGCAGCGACTTGCGGCGCCGCACGACCGCCTCGACGGCGCCGGGGTCCAGCGTGACCCTCCCCTGGCCGGTGGTGGCGTGGGCGAGCCACAGGTCCCGTGTCGACATGCGGCGCCCCTCCGCCGGGTGGAAGAGGGTGCCGACCCCCTCTCCGGCGAGCGCCTGCGCGGCCGACGCCGCGTTGGTGAGCACCACCGGGACGCCCGCGATCCGGGCCGCCTCGACCTTGGTGACCATGCCGCCGGTGCCGACCCGGCCGGAGCGGCCCAGCTCGACGTCCTTGAGGTCGTCCGGCCCGCGGACGTCGTCGACGCGGCGGGCGCCGGGCCTGCGCGGGTCGCCGGTGTACAGGGCGTCCACGTCCGACAGCAGGACCAGCGCGTCCGCGCGGATCAGGTGGGCGACGAGCGCGGCGAGCCGGTCGTTGTCGCCGAACCGGATCTCGTCGGTCGCGACCGTGTCGTTCTCGTTCACGATCGGCAGGATGCCGAGCGCGAGGAGCTGCGCGAGCGTGCGCTGGGCGTTGCGGTGGTGCGAGCGGCGCATCATGTCGTCGGCGGTGAGCAGCACCTGCCCGGCCGTCAGCGCGTGCCGGGCGAACGACGAGGTGTAGCGGGCGAACAGCTGGCCCTGGCCGACGCTCGCCGCCGCCTGCTGGGTGGCGAGGTCGCGGGGACGGCGGGTCAGCCCCAGCGGCCCGAGGCCGGCGGCGATCGCGCCGGACGAGACGAAGACGATCTCGGTGCCGTCCGCGCGGCGGGCCGCCAGCACGTCCACCAGGGCGTCGATGCGGCCCGCGTCGAGCACGCCCTCCGGCGTCGTGAGCGACGACGACCCCGCCTTCACCACGATCCGCCGGGCCTTCGCGATCGCCTCGCGCCCGCCCATCAGCGCCGCTCTTCCGGGGTCTCGCGCCGCCCGCCCAGGCGGCGGTCCGTTCCGCGCGGGCCGGGGGCGGCCTCGCCGGCGGGGATCTCCGGCTCCCAGTCGAAGACGATCGAGTCGTCGATCGTGCCGATCAGGACCGTGGCTCCGGCGGCGGCTCCGGCCTTGGCGAGGGCGTCCTCCACGCCGAGCCTCGCGAGACGGTCGGCGAGGTAGCCCACGGCCTCCTCGTTGGCGAAGTCCGTCTGGCGCAGCCACCTGACCGGCTTCGCGCCGGTGATCAGGTAGGTGTTGCCGCCGAGGTCCCTGACCTCGAAGTCGGTGTCCCCGCCGACCGGCTCGGGACGGATGACGATGCGGGTCGGCTCCGCGGGCGGCAGCGAGGCGCGGTACTCGCCCACCATCGCCGCCATCGCGAACGACAACTCCCGCAGCCCCTCGTGCGTCGCCGCCGACACCTCGAAGACCTTCAGGCCGCGCTCCTCGAACTCGGGCCTGACCATCTCGGCGAGGTCGCGGCCGTCCGGCACGTCGACCTTGTTCAGGACGACGACGCGGGGCCGGTCCGACAGCGGCCGGTCGCCGAGGACCCGGTCGTACGCCTGGAGCTCGCGCTCGATGACCTCGAAGTCGCTGACCGGGTCGCGTCCCGGTTCCATCGTGGCGCAGTCGAGCACGTGGGCGAGCGTGGACGAGCGTTCGATGTGGCGCAGGAAGTCCAGGCCGAGGCCGCGGCCCTCGCTGGCGCCCTCGATCAGGCCGGGCACGTCCGCGACCGTGAACGTCGTGTCGCCGGCGCTCACCACGCCGAGGTTCGGGATCAGCGTCGTGAACGGATAGTCGGCGATCTTCGGCTTGGCGGCGGACAGCGCCGCGATGAGCGACGACTTGCCCGCGCTGGGGAAACCGACGAGCGCGACGTCCGCGACGCTCTTCAGCTCCAGGACGACGTCGGCCTCCTCCCCCGGCTCGCCCAGCAGCGCGAACCCGGGCGCCTTGCGCTTGGCCGACGCCAGCGCGGCGTTCCCGAGGCCGCCGTTGCCGCCCCGCGCGATCACGAAGCGGGTGCCCTCGCCGACCAGGTCGGCCAGGACCTCCTCGCCCGCCTTCACGACGGTGCCGTCGGGGACGGGCAGGACCACGTCGTCGCCGTCGGCGCCCGTCCGGTGGCTGCCCTGCCCGGGGCGGCCGTTGCCCGCCTTGCGGTGCGGGCGCCGGTGGTATTCCAGGAGGCTCGCGGCGTTGGAGTCGACGACCAGGACGACGTCGCCGCCGCGCCCGCCGTTCGCGCCGTCCGGGCCGCCGAGCGGCTTGAACTTCTCCCGGTGGATCGAGGCGCAGCCGTTGCCGCCCTTGCCCGCGGCGACGTGCAGCACCACCCGGTCGACGAACTGCGCGCCCGATCCCGCTCCAGCGGCCACGGTGACTCTCCTCGATGAAAGGCGAAGGGACGGACCGAGAACGGTCCGCCCCTTGCAGAAGTGTGTATCCCTGGCGGACTATTCCGCCGGCGGGACGACGCTCACGGCGTTGCGGCCGCGGTAGCGGCGGAACTTCACCGAGCCCGCGACCAGCGCGAACAGCGTGTCGTCGCCGCCGCGCCCGACGCCGGGGCCGGGGTGGAAGTGGGTGCCGCGCTGCCGGACGAGGATCTCGCCGGCGTTGACGACCTGGCCGCCGAACCGCTTCACGCCGAGGCGCTGGGCGTTGGAGTCGCGACCGTTTCGGCTGGACGACGCGCCCTTCTTGTGTGCCATCTGACCGCTCCCTTACTTCCCGGCCTTGATACCGGTGATCTTGACCTCGGTGTAGGGCTGACGGTGACCCATCCGCCGCTTGTACCCGGTCTTGTTCCGGTAGTGCATGATGTTGATCTTCGGGCCCTTGACCGCGCCGAGGATCTCGGCGGTCACCTCGTAGCGCGCCAGGTCGGCCGACTTGCTGACGACGTCGTCGCCGTCCACGACCAGCAGGGCCTGAAGCTTGACGGTCGAGCCGACCTCACCGGCCAGCTTGTCGACGGTCAGCACGTCATCGACGGTGACCTTCTCCTGCCGGCCGCCTGCGCGGACAATCGCGTACACCGCGGAAACCCTTCGTCTGCGCGCGCTTCCGGAATCAACCGGTCCCACGCGTGGCTTACCAGCCCCCGGGGCGGGGGCCTACCCCCGGCACCGGGCCGAGGGCGGCACACCAGGAGAGACCCCTGGCGCTCTCTGCTTGGTCTCACCGGATCGGTGAGGTGAACACCGAACGACCCCGGACGGGACTCGCGGTGCATGTGGAGATGACGCGCCCACGACGCGCCGAAGCCCAGGATACCGGATGCCGACACCTATCGCATGTCGCGCCCGCGGCGCTGCTCCCCGTCCCCTGGGCTTCGGGCCTTCGCCCGTGGCCCCGGCCGAGGTCGAACTCGGCCGGGGCTGGGCGGTGGCCCTTACTCCGCTTCGGTTTCGGCGGAATGGGCGGTGCGGTGGGCGGCCGGCTTGGGCGTGGCCGCCCCTGCGGAGTCGGTTTCCGCGGCCGTGGGCTCGGAGGACGCGGGGTCGGCGCCGTTCAGGTCGGTGCCGTTCAGGTCCGGGCCCGACGGGTCCGGGGTGGCCGGTTCCGTCGTGGCCGGCTCGCTCGTGGCCGGGTCGGCGCCGTTCGCGGTGGTGGTCACCGGTTCCGTGGAATCCAGGGACTCCAGGATTCCCGGGGGTGTCTCGGCGACCTCCGCGGCGGCGTCGGCGGCCTCGACCGCGGCCTGTGCCGGGGACTCGTCCGTGTCGATCTCGGGCGGGGGGCCCGCGGGGCGCTTGGCCGGGCCCGACCTGCGCGGTCGGGAGCGCACCGGCTCGGGCTTGGGCTCCACGACGGGTGCGGGCTCCGGCTCCGGCTCGGGCTTCAGCTTCTGCTTCGGCGCCGGCTCGGGCTCCGGCTCGGGCGGTGCGATCTCGTGGCGGGCCAGCTTCTCCTCGACGGCCTTCTCGACCTCGCCCTTGCGCTTGCGACGGCGGCCGCTCTCCTTGGCCGCCGCCTTGTCCGCCTTCGGCTCGACCGGGGACAGGTGGACGTGGATGCCGCGGCCGTTGCAGGACTCGCAGGTCTCCGAGAACGCCTCCAGCAGGCCCTGGCCGACGCGCTTGCGGGTCATCTGCACCAGGCCCAGCGAGGTGACCTCGGCGACCTGGTGCTTGGTACGGTCCCGCGACAGGCACTCCACCAGGCGGCGCATCACCAGGTCACGGTTGCTCTCCAGCACCATGTCGATGAAGTCGATCACGACGATGCCGCCGATGTCGCGGAGCCGGAGCTGGCGGACGATCTCCTCGGCCGCCTCCAGGTTGTTGCGGGTGACGGTCTCCTCGAGGTTGCCGCCCTGCCCGGTGAACTTGCCGGTGTTGACGTCGATGACCGTCATCGCCTCGGTGCGGTCGATCACCAGCGAGCCGCCGGACGGCAGCCAGACCTTGCGGTCCAGCGCCTTGGCGATCTGCTCGTCGATGCGGAACACCGACAGGGCGTCCTGGTCGCCGGTCCAGCGCTCGACGCGGTTCGCGAGATGCGGGGCGACGTACTCGACGTACTCGGAGATCGTGTCCCAGGCGCCCTCGCCGGACACGACGAGCTTGGTGAAGTCCTCGTTGAAGATGTCGCGGACGACGCGGATCGTCAGGTCGGGCTCGCCGTAGAGAAGGGAGGGCGCGGAGGCCGTCTTCACCTTCTTCTGGATGTTGTCCCACTGGGCGGCGAGGCGCGACACGTCCCGGGACAGCTCCTCCTCGGTGGCGCCCTCGGCCGCCGTCCGCACGATCACGCCGGCGTTCTGCGGCATGACCCTCTTCAGGATCGACTTGAGGCGGCTGCGCTCCTTGTCGGGAAGCTTGCGGCTGATGCCGGTCATCGAGCCGTCCGGCACGTACACGAGGTAGCGGCCGGGCAGCGAGACCTGGCTGGTGAGGCGGGCGCCCTTGTGCCCGAGCGGGTCCTTGGTGACCTGGACGAGCACCGACTGGCCCGACTTCAGCGCCGACTCGATGCGGCGCGGCTGGCCCTCCAGGCCGGAGGCGTCCCAGTTGACCTCGCCCGCGTACAGGACGGCGTTGCGGCCCTTGCCGATGTCGACGAACGCCGCCTCCATCGACGGCAGCACGTTCTGGACCTTGCCGAGGTAGACGTTGCCCACGTACGACTGGTGGGTGGCGCGGTTGACGTAGTGCTCGACGAGCACGCCGTCCTCCAGGACGGCGATCTGGGTGCGCTCGCCCTCCTGGCGGACCACCATGACCCGGTCGACGGACTCGCGGCGCGCCAGGAACTCGGCCTCGGTGATCACCGGCGGGCGGCGGCGGCCCTGCTCGCGGCCCTCGCGCCGGCGCTGCTTCTTGGCCTCCAGCCGGGTCGAGCCGCGGACGGACTGGACCTCGTCGTCGGAGGTGCGGGTCTCGGCGGCGCGCGAGGAGCGGACGTGGACGACGGTGTTGGGTGGGTCGTCCGTGCCGGTCCCGTTCTCGCCGTCGGTCCCGGTCCGGCGCCGCCGGCGGCGACGGCGGCGGCTCGACGCGGCGTCGCCGTCGGCCTCGTCCTCGTCGGCCTCCTGCTCGGACTCCTGCTCGGCCTTGGGCTCCTTCTCCTTGCCCTTGGCGGCGGGCTTGTCCTTCTTGGCCTTGTCCTTCTTGGCGGCACCGTCCTTCTTGGCGGCACCGTCCTTCTTGGCGCCGTCCTTCTTGGCGGCGCTCTTGGCGGGCTGCTCGTCCTTGGGTTCGTCCTTGGGCTCGTCCGCCTCGGCGGGCGACTCGTCCTCGGCGCCCTCCTTGCCGCCCCTGCCCCGGCCGCGTCCGCCGCGGCGGCGGCGCCGGCGGGACGGGCGGTCCTCGGAGTCGTCCTCGTCGGACGGCCCGTCGTCCAGCTCCTCGTCACCGGTGTCGTGGTCGGTGTCGTGGTCGGCGGGCTCGGCGGCGCGCTTCGGCTCCTCCTTCGGACGGGAGGGGCTCTCGGCCTTCGGCTGCGGCGGCTGGAAGACGACCATCGGCGGCTGGAACGTCACGCCGGGAACGCCCACGCCGCTGGCGGGCTCGGTGTCGGACACCTGCTCGGCGGGAATCTCGGTGCCGGGCGAGGGGACCTCCGGCACCGACGGGACGGCGGGGGCCGTGGCTCCGGGAACGTCCGGTCCGGCCGAGGAGGCGGCGGACGCGGCGGCGGAGCCGCGCCGGCGGGTCCGGGTGCGGGGCGCCGGCGCCTCATCCGCGGGCCGCTCCGCTTCGGCGGCCACGGGCTCGGACTCGGTGTCGGGGGAGGTCTCCGCGCCGGTCATCGGGACGGGCTCGGACGTCTCGGCCGCCTTCCCGCTCCGGGTGCGGGTACGGGTCCGGGCGGCCTTCTTCGGCGGCTCGGCCTGCTCGGCGGGCCCGCGGGCCGC
Organism: Actinomadura sp. KC345; assembly: GCF_004348515.1. Taxonomy (GTDB): domain Bacteria; phylum Actinomycetota; class Actinomycetes; order Streptosporangiales; family Streptosporangiaceae; genus Spirillospora. The sequence goes on from NZ_SMKH01000066.1 coordinate 11,421, forward strand.
TTCCCGCGGCGCGACCGCGCCGTCACCGCGTTCCCGCGCTCCGTGGTCGCGCCGGCCTCCGTGGTCTCGCTGGTCTCCGTTCCGGTGTTCTCGTAGTCGCCGTTCTCGTTATCGGTGCCTTCGGCCGTGGCCGAATCGGCTTCGTTCTCACGCATCCGGGCAATCTCCCGTCAGGCTCCCGGGCGCGTCCGCGTCGCTCCGCCAGGGGGCGGATCGGTGCGGTGCGCCGCACGAGAGCTCTCCGTCAGTCGTCGGTGCCGTCACCGCCGGACCGTGGTCCGGCCATGACGACGAAGTCGTCGGGGGTGCGCCCGCCGTACCCTGCGGGACCGGTTCCGTGCTGCCACGGCTTCGGTCTCACGGTCAGGCGCTGACGGCATCCGTGCTCGCGGTTTCCCCGGGCTGCGGCCGCCGCGGGCCGCGGGCCGCCTCGGCGTCGTCGCCGGACGGCAGGCCGATCTTCTCCCGGTCGGGATCCAGAGGATCCGCGAGGCCACCGGTGTCCGCGTCGAGGGGCCCCTGCGCCAGCCTGGTCACCAGCGGGGGTGACGGCGGCGCGAGGTCGGCGATCTGGCGCAGTCCGGTGAGGATGTCGTCGGGTCGTACGGCCGGTGTGGAATGCCGAACAACCATTCGAAGTATCGCACAAGGGGCATCCGCCGCCTCCGCGGCGCGCCGGTCCAGCTCGAACGAGGACACGGCAGCGCGCACGTCGAAACGGCGCCGCCCCTTCTTCGTGAGGCGCTCGACCTCGATGTTCGCGGCGTCCATGAAGGCGGCCACGGCGGCGGCGGCATCGTGGGATGGCACGCCGTCCAGCCTGATCCGCCATTCGGACGCCTCGAGCCGATCGGCGAACGCGCTCGGTCTCGGCTGCGCGTCGCCGGCGCTTCCCGCCCGCACCGGGACGACATCGACGATGTCGAGCCCGGGAGGCAGTGCCGCGTCGAGATCGGCCCGCACCCGCGCAGGGTCGCGGGTCTCGGTCAGTCCGATTTCGAGGTACTCGGCCTCACTGGCCACCCCTGTCGCCGCCGCACCCGCGTACGAGATCTTCGGGTGGGGGGTGAATCCGCCGCTGAACGCGACCGGGATCCCGGCGCGCCTGACGGCGCGTTCCACGGCCCGGGATATGTCGCGGTGGCTCGTGAACCGAAGCCTGCCTCGCTTGGCGTAGCGGACGCGCAGGCGCTGGGTCACGGGGGCCGGCGCCGGACCCTCCGGCATGGGTGCCAGGGTTCTGGTCCTTCCTACTCGTGCCGAGTCGAAATAAAGGTCTCCCTATAGAGTACGGGTCGCCGCGCATCCTTTGACCCCCGGGAGTCCCAAGGAGGCCGTGACCAGCGCAGCTCAGGGCGTTCACGCGGCCGATTCCGGGCATCTGGACGCCCGGGCGGGGCGGATTCCGGGCGGCTCCCCTCCCGGCACCGCGATCCGGCGGGTGGCGGACGGGACGGTCAGACGACCGAGAGCGGCAGCAGCTTCTTCCCGGTGGGGCCGGTCTGGATCTCGGTGCCCATCGTGGGGCAGACGCCGCAGTCGTAGCAGGGCGTCCAGCGGCAGTCCTCGACCTCGGTCCCGTCGACGGCGTCCTGCCAGTCCTGCCAGAGCCACTCGCGGTCGAGCCCGGCGTCGAGGTGGTCCCACGGCAGGACCTCGACCTCGTCGCGCTCCCGGACGGTGTACCAGGCGAGGTCGACGGGCTCCTCGGACAGTGCCCTCTGTGCGCAGTCCGTCCAGCGCTCGTAGGAGAAGTGCTCGCTCCAGCCGTCGAAGCGGCCGCCGTCCTCCCACACCGCGCGGATGACCTTGCCGACGCGGCGGTCGCCGCGCGACAGCAGGCCCTCGACGATGGAGGGCTGGCCGTCGTGGTAGCGCAGGCCGATGGCCCGGCCGTACTCCTTGTCGCCGCGAAGGGCGTCCTTGAGGGCGCGCAGGCGGCGGTCGACGGTCTCGTGGTCGCATTGCGCGGCCCACTGGAACGGGGTGTGCGGCTTGGGCACGAACCCGCCGATGGAGACCGTGCACCGGATGTCCTTGCGGCCGGTGGCCTCGCGCCCCGCCTGGATGACCCGCTTGGCCATGCCGGCGATCGCGAGGACGTCCTCGTCCTCCTCGGTGGGCAGCCCGCACATGAAGTACAGCTTGACCTGCCGCCAGCCGTTCTCGTAGGCGGTGGTGACGGTGCGGATCAGGTCGTCCTCGCTGACCATCTTGTTGATCACCCGGCGCATCCGCTCGGACCCGCCCTCGGGGGCGAACGTCAGGCCGGAGCGCCGCCCGCCCCGCGAGAACTCGTTGGCGAGCGTGATGTTGAAGGCGTCCACGCGGGTGGACGGCAGCGACAGCGAGGTGTTCGTGCCCTCGTACCGGTCGGCGAGGCCCTTGGCGACGTCGCCGATCTCGCTGTGGTCGGCGCTGGACAGGCTGAGCAGCCCGACCTCCTCGAAGCCGGACTCCTTCAGGCCCGTCTCGACCATGTCGCCGATCGTGGTGATCGACCGCTCCCGCACCGGACGGGTGATCATCCCGGCCTGGCAGAACCGGCAGCCGCGCGTGCAGCCGCGGAAGATCTCCACGCTGAACCGCTCGTGCACGGTCTCGGCCAGCGGGACCAGCGGCTTCTTCGGGTACGGCCACTGGTCGAGGTCCATGACGGTGTGCTTCTCGATCCGCCAGGGCACCCCCGTGCGGTTCGGTGCGACGCGCTGGATCCGGCCGTCGGGCAGGTAGGTGACGTCGTAGAAGCGCGGGACGTACACCCCGCCCGACGCGGCGAGCCGCATCAGCAGCTCGTCCCGGCCGCCGGGCTCACCCTCGGCCTTCCACTCGCGGATGACCTCGGTGATGCCGAGCGCGATCTCCTCGCCGTCGCCGAGCACGGCGGCGTCGATGAACTCGGCGATCGGCTCGGGGTTGAACGCGGCGTGCCCGCCGGCGATGACGATCGGGTGGCCGTCCGTGCGGTCCGCGGCCTCCAGCGGGATGCCGGCGAGGTCGAGGGCCGTCAGCAGGTTAGTGTAGCCGAGCTCGGTGGAGAACGACACGCCGAGGGCGTCGAACGCGCCGACGGGGCGGTGCGCGTCCACGGTGAACTGCGGGATGCCGTGCTCGCGCATGACGGCCTCCATGTCGGCCCAGACCGAGTAGGTCCGCTCCGCCAGCACGCCTTCGCGCTCGTTCAGGATCTCGTAGAGGATCTGGACGCCCTGGTTGGGCAGGCCCACCTCGTAGGCGTCCGGGTACATGAGCGCCCACCGGACCTCGGCCTCGTCCCAGTCCTTGATCTGGGAGTTCAGCTCGCCGCCAACGTACTGAATCGGCTTCTGCACTCCCGGGAGCAGCGGCTCCAGGCGCGGGAAGATCGACTCGACCGGCATGACGAATCCTCCGTGCAGGGGACGTGGGGTGAACGTCCACTCTACCGGCGCCGCGAGGCGCGCCGGTGCACGGCGGCGCGGTCAGTCGAAGGCGCGGCGCCGCACGTGGACGGCCTGCAGCAGCCCGAAGGCGATCATGTTCGCGAACGTGGCGGAGCCGCCGTAGGACACGAACGGCAGCGGCAGCCCGGTGATCGGCATGATGCCGATCGACATCCCGACGTTCTGGAACGTCTGGAACCCCAGCCAGCACACGACGCCGGTCGCGACCAGCGTCCCGAACAGGTCGGCGGCCTGGGTCGCGATGCGCAGCCCCCGCCACAGCACGACGCCGAGCAGCAGGACGATCACGGCGCCGCCGACGAAGCCGAGCTCCTCCCCCGCCACGGTGAAGATGAAGTCGGTCTGCTGCTCGGGGACGAAGTGGCCGCCGGTCTGCTCGCCCTGGAACAGCCCCTTGCCGAACAGGCCGCCCGACCCGACCGCGATCCGGGCCTGCCGGGCGTTGTAGCCGGCGCCGCGCGGGTCGGCGTCGGGGTTCATGAACGCGGTGAACCGGTCGACCTGGTAGTCCTCCAGGAGGCCGAAGACCCACACGGAGGCCACCGAGATCGCGGCGGCGCCGGCCAGGCCGGCGAGCCAGCGCTTCTTCACGCCGGACACCGCCAGCATCCCGGCCACCACCGCGATGAACACCAGCGTGGTGCCGAGGTCGGGCTGCAGGATGATCAGCACGGCGGGGATCCCCGCCAGCACGAGCGCGAGCACCACGTCGCGGACGCCAGGGCCGATCTCGCCGTCGCGCGGCTCCCCCAGGATCATCGCGAGGAAGACCACGAGCCCGACCTTGGCGAACTCCGAGGGCTGCACCTGGAACCCGCCGCCGAGCACGATCCACGAGTGCGACCCGTTGATCGTCTCGCCGAGCGGGGAAAGGACGGCGACCAGCCCGACGCAGGCCACGCCGTACAGGATGGGGACGTAGGCGCGCAGGAGCCGGTAGTCCAGGAGGGTGACGACGCCGCCGAGCACGAAGCCGATCAGCAGGTTCAGGATGTGCCGCTTGAGGAAGCCCTCCGGGTCGTCGCCCTTCTCGGTCAGGATCTGGAAGGTCGCCGACCGCACCAGCAGCGCGCCCACCACCGACAGCGCCAGGACGGCCACGACCAGCGGCCAGTCGAGGCGGCGCAGCCCTTCGAGCCGGGCCTGCCACGACCGCCGCCCGCCGTACCCGCCGACGGCGCCCGCCCCGCTCATGGGGCGGTTCCCGTGCCGGGCAGCTTGGGGACCTCCGTGGGCAGCCTGCCGTTGTCCAGGATGGGCTCGCGGTCCTTCGTCCCGTACATCGCCTCCCAGATCTTCCGGACGATGGGCGCGGACGTCTGGGCGCCGTAGCCGCCCTGCGAGACCATCGAGACGATGGCGTAGCGCGGGTCCTTCGCCGGGCCGAGGGACGCGAACCAGGACATGTCCTCCTGGCCCCAGCGCTCGGCGGTTCCGGTCTTGCCGGCCACCGCGACGCGCTTGAGGTCGAACCCGGCGAAGGCGCCCGCGGCGGTGCCCTCCTTCGGCACGTCGCCGAGCGCCTCGCGCATGTAGGTCAGGACCTTCTCGTCCACCGGCACCTTCTTCGGCTCCGGCGCCTCGATCTCGCGGACGACCGTGCCGTCGGGCCGGACCACCGCCACGCCCACGCGCGGCGTGGGCAGCTTTCCGCCGTTGGCGAGCGCGGCGTAGGCGCGGACGAGCTGGAGCGGCGTCACCATCACGCTGCCCTGCCCGATCGACAGGTTCGCGGCGTCGCCGGCGCGCCACACGTAGCCCTCTTTGCAGTTCTCGTCGGCGAAGCGCTTGAGGTAGGCGGCGCGGGCGGGATCGGTCTTGGCGACCTTCGGGTAGCCCTCCTCGGCGCCCCGGCAGTTCTCCTCCCTGGTCTCCTCCCAGTACTCGCGCTTCCACTGCCGGTCGGGGATCCGGCCGCTGCTCTCGCTCGGCAGGTCGATGCCGCTGGCGGAGCCGAAGCCGAACCCGCGGGCCATCTCCACCATCGGGTTCTTCGCGTCCGGCTTGGCGTTCTTGCCGCCGTTGCGCAGCCACATCTCGTTCGCGAACCTGTAGAAGATCGTGTCGCAGGACTTCACGAGGGCCGTGTGCAGGTTCATGGAGCCGAGGTTGGCGCCCTGGAAGTTGTTGAACGCGCGGTTGCCGACCATGTAGGAGCCGGGGCAGTTGTAGGTGCCGTGCAGGTCGTAGCCGGCCTTCACCGCGGCGGCCAGCGACGACACCTTGAACGTGGAGCCGGGCGGGCCCATCCCCTGCGTCACCCGGGAGATCAGCGGGTTGTTGTTCTTCTCGCCGAGGAGCGCGTCGTACTTCTTCTGGGTGATGCCGCCGGTCCAGACGCTCGGGTCGTAGGTCGGGTAGCTCGCCATCGCGATCACCCGTCCGGTCCGGACGTCCATGACCACCGCGCCACCGGAGTCGGCGGGGCTGCCGCCCTTGCGCGCGGCGTCGATCCCTTCCTTCAGCGCCTTCTCGGCGACCCCCTGCACCTCGGCGTCGATGCTGGTCACCAGATGGCTGCCGGGGACGGGCCGCTTCTCCTCGGCGACGCCGGTGACGCGGCCGTGGCTGTCCACCAGGACCCTGCGGTAACCGGCGTCGCCACGCAGGTCGCGGTCGTACTGGGCCTCCAGCCCGGCGCGTCCGACGAGGTCGACGCCGCTGTAGCCGGTGACCTTGATGCTCTCGCGTTCGTCCAGCTCGTCCTGCGTGATCGGCTGCAGGTAGCCGAGCGTCTGGACGGCGTTGGCGCCGTGCGGCTCCGGGTAGCTGCGCACGGGCTGGATCCGCGCCGTGACGCCCGGGAAGTCCTCCTGGCGCTCCATGATCTGCAGGGCGCGCTGCGGGTCGGCGTCGTCCTCGACGGGAATCGGCTGGTAGGGAGAGCCGGACCAGCACGGCCGCTTGACAGTGGGGCTGCACAGCCGGATCCGTTTGGAGATCTCCTCGTGGCTGATGCCGAGGACGCCGGCCAGCCGCTTCAGGACCGCCTCGCCGCCGTCCTCCTGCCGCGACAGCGTCGTGCTGTCGATGGACACGACCAGGGAGCTGTTGTTGCGCGCGAGAGGCCGCCCGCGGTCGTCGAGGATCATGCCGCGGACGGCCGGCACGACGATGTCGCGGGTGCGGTTCTCGGCGGCGATCTTGCCGTAGTGCTCGCCCTCCAGGATCTGGAGCGTCCACATGCGTCCGACCAGGACGAGCAGCAGCGCGCCGACCAGCACGTACAGGACGACGAGCCGGAAGTGCGTTCGCGGGTTCACAGGTTCCCACCCCGCCCCGACATCGCGCGGTAGCGGGCGACGGGCACCGAGAGCCCGTCCCCCCGCGCCCGTTCGCCGCGTTCGTACCGCCGGGTGACGCGCAGGATCACCCACACGATGAACGGGCTCGCGATGACGGTGTACAGCACCTGCAGCGGCACCATGCTCGACACGGTGGCCCACTCCGCGCGCGGATCGCCGAGGATCATCCCCGTCCCCGCGTACAGGACGATCCCGGCCAGGGCGCCGCCGGCGACGGCGAAGAACGGCACGGCGGACTGCCGGTCCATCCCGGCGGACGCGACGCCGCACAGGTAGCCGATGAGGCAGTACACGAGCGCGTACCTGCCGAGGGTGTGGTCGGCGGGCGGGACGATGTCGGCGGCGAGGCCGGCCAGGAAGCCGGCGACCATCCCGGTCATCGACCCGGCGACGAGCGCCAGCGCCACGATGGCCAGCAGCACGAGGTCGGGCTGGACGCCGCCGGGCAGCGGCAGCCGGTTCGCGACCGACACCTGAAGGATCAGCGTCGCCGCGATCACCACCGCGGCCACCGCGGTGCGGCCGGCCGGCGACGCCTCGGGTGGGTTCAGCACGTCAGTCCCCCGCGTTCGGTTCTCTGGTCGGGCTCGGCGACCCGCTCGGCCGCCGGCCGTCCGGCGACGGGCTCGCGGAAGGACTCGCGGACGGGCTCGCGCTCGGTGTGGCGGTCGGCTTCGGCTTCGGGGGCAGAACCGCGTCCCGGGGGTTCTTCTTGGGCGGCGCCACCACGACGGCGACGACGTCCAGGCTGGTGAAGCGCACGAACGGCCGGACGTAGGCGGTACGGGTCAGGCCGCCGCTGAGCTGCTCGATGCGCGCGACCTCGCCGATCGGGACGCCCGGGACGTACGGCCGCTGGCCCTGCGACCCGAGCGTGACGATGCGCTGGCCGACGTGGATCGGCGCGGCGGCGTCCAGGAGCTGGAAGCGCAGCGGCGTCTCGCCCTGGCCGCCGAGCCCGCGGCGCCCGCCGCCCTGGACGATCCCGATCTCCTTGGAGTCCTCCAGGCGGGACCCGACCGACGAGGTCTGGTCGGTCGCGAGCAGCACGGTCGCCGTCGCGGGTCCGACGCGGGTGACGCGGCCGACGAGCCCCTCCGCGCTGATCACGGTCATGTCGGGCTTGATGCCGCTGCCGCTGCCCACGTCGATCGTGACGGTGTCCTCGAAGCCCTGCCCCGCGGAGATCACCTGCGCGGCGAGGATCGTGTAGCCGCCCGTCCCGGCCGTGCCGAGCAGCCGCTGGAGCTGCGCGGACCGGTCCTTGTCGAGGCCGGCGCCGCGCAGCTGCTCGCGCAGCCGCTGGTTCTGGCGTTCGAGCCGGTCGGCGCGGCGCTGCTGGCCGGGCGCGTCGGTGATCGCCGAGAAGGTGTCGCCCACCGGCCGCACGACCGAGGCCGAGGCCCGCTCGACGGGGCCGAACACCGCCGCGCCGACGCCGCGCAGGCCGCGCAGCGGGGAGTCGTCCCCGCCGCGGTAGTCGATGGTGATCATCGCGAGTGCCACGACGAGCAGCGCGCCGAGGACCACGCGGGTGCGCCGGGTGTCCTTCACGCACCGACCTCCCGTTTCCCAGTCCGCCAGGTCCTAGTCCGTCGGGGGGTGTTCAGTGCCGCGGCTCCGGCACCAGCACCTGCCGGAGCTCCTCGAAGTCCTCGACGCACTTGCCGGTGCCGAGCACCACCGAGTCGAGCGGGTTGTCGACGAGGTGGATCGGCATCCCTGTCTCCTCGCGCAGCCGCTCGTCGAGGTTCTTCAGCAGCGCTCCGCCGCCGGTCAGGGCTATCCCGCGGTCCATGATGTCGCCCGACAGCTCGGGCGGGCACTTGTCGAGCGTGGTCTTCACCGCGTCCACCACGGCGTTGACCGGTTCCTCGATGGCCCGCCGGACCTCCTCGGCGGAGATCACGACGGTCTTCGGCAACCCGCTCACCAGGTCGCGGCCGCGGATCTCGGCGTGCGGCTCCTCGTCGCCGCCGGGATAGGCCGACCCGATCGCCATCTTGATCTCCTCGGCGGTACGTTCCCCGAGCATCAGCGAGTACTCCTTCTTGGAGAAGGAGATCACCGCCTGGTCGAGTTCGTCGCCGCCTACGCGGACCGACTGGCTGGTGACGATGCCGCCGAGGGAGATGATCGCGACCTCGGTGGTGCCGCCTCCTATGTCGACGACCATGTTGCCGGTCGGCTCGTAGACGGGCAGCCCGGCGCCGATCGCGGCGGCCATCGGCTCCTCGATGATGTAGACGCGGCGGGCGCCGGCCTGGTAGCCGGCCTCCTTCACCGCGCGCTGCTCCACACCGGTGATCCCGCTCGGCACCGCGACCACGATCCGCGGTTTGGCGAAGTGGCGGCGCTTGTGGACCTTCTGGATGAAGTAGCGCAGCATCCGCTCGGTGACGTCGAAGTCGGCGATGACCCCGTCCTTGAGCGGGCGGACCGCGACGATGTTGCCCGGCGTGCGGCCGATCATCCGCTTCGCCTCGATGCCCACGGCGACGATCTTCCCGGTGTTGGTATTGATCGCCACCACGGACGGTTCGTTGAGGACGATGCCACGCCCGCGCACGTACACCAGGGTGTTGGCAGTACCAAGATCGACCGCCATGTCACGGCCAAGGAACGACAACTTGTTACCCATGAAGAAAGGGAGCCCTTCATGCTTGACGGGCGTGTATAGCGGCGTGTCCATCGTAACGTGCGATCACGTCCGCGGGCAGTAACCCGGTCGCCGCGCGTCGCCCAAAAAAAGCACCCTGACCTGCTTGGGCAGCTAAAGAGAAGTGCTGGCCCAGGGGTCGCCCCCCGGGCCAGGACGAGTTCAGCCCAGGTCGGGGAAGAAGAGCTTGATCTCGCGGTCGGCGGAGTAGGTGGAGTCCGAGCCGTGGACGATGTTCTCACCGATCTGCAGGGCGAAATCGCCGCGGATGGTGCCGGGCGTCGCGCTCACCGGGTCGGTGGCGCCGGCCAGCGAGCGGAACGCCTCGATGGCGCGCGGGCCCTCGACGACCATGGCGACGAGCGGGCCGCCGGTGATGAATTCGACCAGCTCGCCGAAGAACGGCTTGTCGGCGTGCTCCTCGTAGTGGGCCTCCGCCGTTTCCCGGGCGAGGGTCCGCAGTTCCATGGCGGCGAGCGTCAGGCCCTTGCGCTCGATGCGGGAGATGACCTCACCGACGACGCCGCGGCGGACGCCGTCGGGCTTGACAAGGACGAGAGTGCGCTCGGACACGGGTGGTTCTCCTTGAAAATCCGGATGGGTTCAGCGCGCGAATCCTACCGGCCTCGCGCGCGTGCGGAGGCGCAGGCGAGGAGCGCGGCCGCCGCCGCGGCGACCAGCAGCCACACCTGGTAGGCGTCGAGCAGCACGCCGGCCTGCTGGGGCCCGGCCGCCGGCCGGAGCCGTTCCAGCCGGGACGCCTGGAGGGACAGGACGAGGAGCTGCCCGGCCAGCAGCGCCGGGAAGCACAGCGACAGCCCGAAGAGCGCGGCGCCGACGCCCGCGTCCCGGAGGGAGGCGGCCAGGGCCAGCCCGGCGCCGGCGCCGAGCGGCACGAGCGGCAGGAGGAGCGTCCAGCGGTCGTGGGGGGCGGCGGCGAGGCCGAGGAGCAGGGCCGCGGTCATCAGGCAGCAGCCTGCCGGAACGGCGATGCGCGCCGGGCCGCGGGTCGAGGCGAGGGCTCCCGCGAGCGCGGCGGCGGCGGCCACGGCGAACGGGAGCAGCGGCACGCCCGCGGCGTCCCCGCGCGCGTGGGAGGCGGCGGAGGCGAGGCCGGCCAGCGGCCCGGCGACCGGGTAGCACAGCAGGCCGACGGCGATCATGACGATGGAGCAGCCGAACGGGCTGCCCGCCGCCGCGTCCCGGCCGCCCGCCAGGGCGAGGCCGAGCAGGGCGGGCAGCGCGGCCGCGGCGACAATGAGCCGTGCGCCGGGCGACCAGTCGTCCGCGGCGAGGACGGCGAGGAACGCGAAGCCGGCCGCCGGGACGAACGGGAGGAGCAGCTGGCCGCGTTCGGCGTGCCGGGCGGCGGGCAGGGCCCAGGGGCCGCGTCCGCGCAGGAGTGGGAAGGCGAGCGCGGCGACGGCGGCGGCCACGGCGGGCCACAGGAGGGGCGCCAGCGCGACGCGCCAGTCGGGGGCGGCCGTCCCCTCGGCGGGCATGGGGGCGGCGCTCAGTGCGAGCGGCATGGCGAGGATCAGCGCGCCCGCCAGGACACCCGCCCAGACCGCGGCCAGGACGCGGGAGCCGCGCTCCCACACCGGGACGAGGGAGGCGGGGAGCGCGATGCCCGCGCCCACGCCCTGCGCCACCCGGACGGCCGCGACCATGGCCAACGAGTTGACGAACCCGGCGGCGGCCAGGCCGGCCAGGAGGACGCCCAGGCCGGTGACGAGCACCGCCCAGGCGGGAAACCGGCGCGCGGCCACGGCGGCGAGCGGCACGGTGACCAGCAGCGCGGGCAGGGAGAGCCCCGTGGCGCGCAGCAGGGCGGCGATCTCGGCCCGGCCGAGATCGAGTGCGCTCGCCGCGGCCGGCACCACGTTGAGGGAGGCGTCGGGGACCGCGAGGACGGCGGCGGGCGGCGCGGTGAACGTCAGCAGCAGGACGCCGAGCGCGGCGGGCCCCCGCCGCGCTCCGTCCTCCGGGTTCCCGGCGGGCGGTTCCGGGGCGGCGGGCGCCCTTCCGGGGAGGTAGTCGTCCGGGTATCGCGTATCGATGAACCGCGCATCGGCGGGTTCATTATCCGCGGACCGTGCATTCGTGGACAGGGCCTGCTCCTTCGCAGGGTTGTCATCCACCGGACGCACTTTTCCCAAAAGGGAAGGATGCCGGAATTGGCGAAATAATTCGAATTGCCGGATCGGCGGATGAAAGGTTTCCGTCCCCCGCGAATTTAGCGCGCCTGGGCGGCCGCCGCCTTGCGTCCCAGCCAAATGGCCGTCGCCCAGAGAGCCCCGAAGACGGCACCGAGGAAGAACATGGCCGGCACCATGAACCCGGTCGCGATGATCAGCACTTGCAGGACGCTCCCGGCCGCGACCGCCCACGGGAAGCGCAGCAGCCCCGCCAGCAGCACGCAGGCGGCGGCCAGTCCCCCGCACACCGCCCCGGCGGTGGCCCCGTCCACGTCCAGCACGGTCACCGCCACCGGAATCGCGAGCGCGATGACGATGGCCTCGCACGCCAGCACGGCCGCGAACAGCCTCCGCGCCGGGTTCGCGGCGGTCTCGGTGCCCACGCCGGCCGTCACCGTCCTTCCGCCACGCGCAGCAGCGTCCTCGCGTCGCCGACGGTGACCACCGAACCGGTGATCAGGACGCCGGCGCCCCGGTACTCGCCGGTCTCCTCGGCGAGTCCGATCGCCCGGTCGATCGCGTCGTCCAGCCGCGGCGACAGATGGACCCGCTCCGGGCCGAAGATGCTCCCGGCCAGCTCGGCGAGTTCCTCGGGCGGCATCGAGCGCGGCGAGGAGTTGCGGGTCACCACCAGCTCGGCCAGGACGGGTTCGAGCTGGTCGAGGACGCCCGCCACGTCCTTGTCGGCGGCGATGGCCAGGACGCCGGCGAGCCGGGTGAAGCCGAACGACTCGGTGATCGTGGCGACGGTCGCGGCCGTCCCGGCCGGGTTGTGCGCCGCGTCCAGCAGGACGGTCGGGCCGGTGCGGGCGACTTCGAGCCGCCCCGGGGAGGCCGACTTGGCGAACCCGCTGCGCACGAGCGCCGGGTCGAGCTGGCCCTGCTCGCCGCCGAGGAAGGACTCGCCGGGCGCGACGCGGGTCGCGGCCTCGAGGTTGGGCTCTCCCCTGGTCGGGGCGCCGCTCGCGAACGCCTCCACGGCGGCGAGGGCCGTCGCGGCGTTGCCCGCCTGGTGCTCGCCGAACAGCGGGAGGAAGATCTCGTCGTAGACGCCGTGCAGGCCCTGGAGCCGGAGCTGCTGGCCGCCCACGGCGACGTCGCGGCTCAGCACGCCGTACTCGACGCCCTCGCGCGCCGCCGCGGCGCCGAGCTCCACGACGCGCCGCAGCAGCACCTCGGCCGCCTCGACCGGCTGCTGCGACAGCACCGCGACCGACTGCGGCTTGATGATCCCCGCCTTCTCCCCCGCGATCTCCTCCAGCGTGTCGCCCAGGTAGCGGGTGTGGTCCAGGCCGATCGGGGTGATCACCGCGACGGCGCCGTCCGCGACGTTCGTGGCGTCCCACACGCCGCCCATGCCGGCCTCGACCACGGCCACGTCGACCGGGGCGTCCGCGAACGCCGCGAACGCCATCGCGGTGAGGACCTCGAAGAACGAGAGGGTGGCCGAGTGCTTGCCGTCGACCAGCTGGACGAAGGGGAGCACCTCCTGGAACGCCTCGGTGAAGCGCTCCTCGCTGAGCGGCTCCCCGTCGATCGCGATCCGCTCGCGCAGCGTCGTCATCTCGGGGCTGGTGAACATCCCGGTGCGCAGGCCGCGCTCGCGCAGCAGCGCGTCGATGAGCCGGGCGGTGCTGGACTTGCCGTTCGTCCCGGCGATGTGGATCACCGGGTACGCGCGGTGCGGCTCGCCCAGGACGTCGACCAGATCCCGGATCCGGTCGAGCGTCGGGTCGATCTCCCACTCGACCCCGCGGGCCATGATCGCTGCGACGGCGTCCCGGTAGTCGGACGTCTCGGATACCTGACTCACGGTCACAGAGCCTACTCGGCGGCGACCGTGTCCCGTCCGGGCCCCACACTGGAGGTATGGACGTCTTCTACCGGGAGTGGGAGCGCCGCGCCCCGGGCGAGACCCGCGACCTCGGGCGCGCCCGGAGACTGGCGGGCGCCCTGGACCTCCTGGCGCCGGACGCTCCCGTCCTGACCATCGTGGGCTCCAAGGGGAAGGGGACGGCGGCGACCTACGCCTCGGCCTTCCTCGCGGCCGCCGGTCTGCGCGTGTGCACGGTCACGAGTCCCGGCCTGCGCACCGACCGCGACCGGATCAGGGTGGACGGCCGCGCCGTCTCCGAAGCCGAACTCGCCTCGCTGGCGGCGGCCCTCGACGGGGCCGCGGCCGGTCTCCCGCCGCCCGCCGGCGGCTACCTGTCGCCCGCCGGCCTGTTCACGATCGCGGGCGTCCTGCACGCGCGGCGCACGGGCGCGGACGTCATCGTGCTGGAGGCGGGGATGGGCGGCCGCTCGGACGAGGTCGGCCTGTTCACCCCGGACGTCGCGGCGATCACGCCGATCTTCCGCGAGCACGCCGGGGTGCTCGGAGACACCCCCGCGGAGATCGCCGAGGAGAAGCTCGGCGTGGCCGGGCCGGACACGCTCGTCCTGTCGGCGCCGCAGTCGCCGGAGGTCGCCGAGGTGCTCGGCGCGGTGGAACTGGTCGAGGAGGGCGGCAGCGGGCTCGCGCCGGACCTGCTCCCCGCCGGTCTGGGACGCGGCAGCGCCGAACTCGGCGCCGCCGCCGCCCGGCGCCTCCCCGGGGCGGCCGAGCCGCCGGACGAGCCGCTCCGAGAGGTGCTGTCGTCGATCGTCCTGCCCGGCCGGCTCTCCTGGCACGACGTGCCCGGGTCGGCGACGAGGCTGCTCATCGACTCCGCCGTCGACCGGACGGGGGTCGCCGCGGCCCTCGCGGCGGCGCGGCGCGCCTGGGGAACGGTCGACCACGCCGTCGTCTGCCTGCCCGACCACAAGGACGTCGGCGGGGCCATCGCCGCACTGGACGGGCTGCCCGTGACGTTCGTCCGGCTGCCGCTGCCGCACCTGCGCTTCACGCACGCGCTGCCGTCCGGCTGGGACGTCGTCGGCTCGGACGCCATCACCCCCGAGTCCCTCGCCACGCTCGGGCACCGGGTGGCCGTCCTCGGCACCGGCTACTTCACCGGGCTCGTCCTCGGCGTGGTGGACGCCGGCACCGAGCGGCTCTTCCTCACTTCGGCTTCTCCACGTCGTTCCTGATGCGCTGCATGACGTCGGCCATCAGCGCGTACTGCGCGCTCAGCGCGGCCCGGTTGGAGGCGACGATGCCGTAGGAGTCCTCCGTCGCCCACGCGCAGAACGTGTGCGTCTCGGCGAGGACGGCGAACGTCCCGCAGCCGGCCTCGCCGCCCTTCCGGCCGGCGTCGGCGTCCTGCCCGGCGATGAACGTGGAAGGCCGCGCCTTCCGCAGGAAGTCCCCGGGGTCGCCGACGGGACCCGTGCCGCCCACGAACAGGACGTTGACCGGCTGGGCGGGCTCCCCGCTGTACACGGCCAGCCCGCGCTCGGCGGCCGGGACGCCGCCCGCCTCGACCGCGCTCGCGACGAACGGGTACGCCGCGCTGGTCTGCGGCGTGGTCAGAGGGTCCTCGTACAGGCCGCCGGCGTTCGGACCGGCCGCGATCACCTTCTCGGACGCCGGGGAGCCGGTGGTGCGGGCGTCCTTCCCGGCGCCCGCGCCGCCCTCGTCCATCCGGAAACCCAGGACGCCCACCAGGAGGACACCGGCCGCGACCAGGGTGGTGCCCGCGATCAGCAGGAACCTGGGGAGCCGCTTCTTCCCGGCGGGAGCCTGCCGGCCCGGCGGCCCGTGGCCGGGCACGACCGGCAGCGGGCCGGTGCCGCCCGGGACGATCGGGTGGGCACCCGACCCGCCCGCGACGACGGGGTGGGCGCCGGACCCGCCCCGCACCACGCCGTGGGGGCCGGTGCCGTCCGGGAGGACGCCGTGCGGGCCCGTCCCGTAGGCGGGCATCTGGTGCGGTCCCGTCCCGTCGCCGGTCTCGGCCGACCACCACGGGCGGGAGCCGCCCCAGGGCGCCGGCGGAGCGGGGACCCGCTCCGATGCGTCCCCGTCCTCGACGACCTGCGGCGCGCTCAGGTCACCGCCGGACACGGAGTCCGGCGCGTCAGACCGAGGTGGTGATTCGGCCATTGCACTCCCGATGGTTCAAGTCCCGGCAAAGCCCGCCACCCGGATCGTAACCGCGACGGACGGGACGCGCCGACCGTTCTCCGGGTCAGCCTCCCTGTCAGCCCGCGGGAAGCGCGGTCAGTTGCGACTCCAGCCGGGTGATGTCGGCCTCGGCCTGCGCGAGCCGGTCCCGGTTCTTGGCGACGACGGCGTCGGGCGCCTTCGCCATGAACGCCTCGTTCCCGAGCTTGCGGGCGGCCTGCTCGACCTCCTTGCGGGCGGCGGCCAGGTCCTTCTCCAGCCGCTTGCGCTCGGCCGCGACGTCGATGGCCCCGGCGGTGTCGAGCCGGACGGTGACGGCCTCCACCCGCAGGGACGCGGTGGCCGCGAAGCCCTCGCCCGGCTCAGTGAGCCGCAGCAGCGAGCGGACGCCCTCCTCGTGGGCGGACAGCGGCGACGCCGCCCACTCCAGCGACGCGGCGACCTTCTGGCCGGGCTTGAGGCCCTGGTCGGCGCGGAACCGGCGGACCTCGGTGACGAGACGCTGCAGCGACTCGACGACGGCCTCGGCCTCCCGGTCGGCGCGGGCGGGCTCGGCGGCCGGCCACGGCGCGGTGACGACGGTGGCCTCGGAGGTCAGAGAGGTCCACAGCTCCTCGGTGACGAAGGGGATCACCGGGTGCAGCAGCCGCAACAGCTTGTCGAGGACCTCCCCCAGGACGCGGCGCGTCGCTCCGGCCCGCTCGTCGGCCAGCTGGACCTTGGCCAGCTCCACGTACCAGTCGCAGACCTCGTCCCACGCGAAGTGGTACAGCGCCTCGCACGCCTTGGCGAAGTCGTAGCCCTCCAGGTGCGCGTCCACCTCGGCGATCACGGTCTGGAGGCGCGAGAGGATCCAGGCGTCCACGGTGGACGGCTCGGCCGGCATCTCCCCGCGGACGTGCGCGCCGTTGATCAGGGCGAACCGCGTCGCGTTCCACAGCTTGTTGCAGAAGTTGCGCGATCCCTGCGCCCACTGCTCGGCGACCGGGACGTCGCCACCCGGATTGGCGCCGCGCAGGAGCGTGAAGCGCGTCGCGTCGGCCCCGTACTCGTCGACCCAGTCCAGCGGGTCGATGACGTTCCCGAACGACTTGGACATCTTCTTGCCGAACTGGTCGCGGACCATGCCGTGCAGGGCGATGGTGCCGAACGGCTGGACGCCGTCCATCGCGTACAGCCCGAACATCATCATCCGGGCGACCCAGAAGAACAGGATGTCGTAGCCGGTGACCAGCACGGACGTCGGGTAGAAGCGCTTCAGGTCGGACGTATCGCCGGGCCACCCGAGGGTGGAGAACGGCCACAGCGCCGAGGAGAACCACGTGTCGAGGACGTCGGGGTCCTGCGTCCACCCGGCGGGCGGCTCCTCGTCCGGCCCCGGGCAGGCGACTTCCCCGTCCGGCCCGTACCAGACGGGGATGCGGTGCCCCCACCACAGCTGGCGGCTGATGCACCAGTCGTGCATGTTGTCGACCCACTCGAAGTAGCGGGCCGCCATCTCCGGTGGGTGGATCGCGACGCGGCCGTCCCGGACGGCGTCGCCGGCGGCCCGCGCCAGCGACTCGACCTTGACGAACCACTGCAGCGAAACGCGCGGCTCGACGACCGTCGAGCACCGCTGGCAGTGCCCGACCGAGTGCTGGTAGGGGCGGATCTCCTTGACGATGCGGCCCTGCTCGCGCAGCGCCGCCACGACCGCCGGGCGCGCCTCGAACCGGTCGAGCCCCTCGAACGGGCCGGACGCGGTGATGACGCCGCGCTCGTCCATGACCGTCAGGGACGGCAGCGCGTGGCGTCCGCCGATTTCGAAGTCGTTCGGGTCGTGCGCCGGGGTCACCTTCACCGCGCCGGTGCCGAACTCGGGGTCGACGTGCTCGTCGGCCACGACGGGGATGCGGCGGCCGGTCAGCGGGAGCTCGATCTCCCGGCCGACCAGGTGCGCGTACCGGGCGTCGCCGGGGTGGACGGCCACGGCGGTGTCGCCGAGCATCGTCTCCGCCCTGGTGGTGGCGACGACGACCTCGTCCTCGCCCGAGCCGTACCGGAGCGACACAAGCTCGCCGTCGACATCCTCGTGCTCGACCTCGATGTCGGACAGGGCGGTCAGGCAGCGCGGGCACCAGTTGATGATGCGCTCGGCCCGGTAGATCAGCCCGTCGTCGAACAGCCGCTTGAAGATCGTCTGGACCGCGGTGGCGCGGGCGTCGTCCATCGTGAACGCCTCGCGCGTCCAGTCGACGCTGTCGCCGAGGCGGCGCATCTGGCCGAGGATCCGGCCGCCGGACTCGGCCTTCCACTCCCACACCCGCTCGACGAACGCCTCGCGCCCGAGGTCGTGCCGCGACACGCCCTCCTTGGCCAGCTCGCGCTCGACGACGTTCTGCGTGGCGATGCCCGCGTGGTCCATCCCCGGCAGCCACAGGGTCTCGTGGCCCCGCATCCGGTGCCACCGGACGAGGGCGTCCTGGATCGAGTGGTCGAGCGCGTGCCCCATGTGCAGCGAGCCGGTGACGTTCGGCGGCGGGATCACGATCGAGAACGGGGGCCGGTCCGGCGCGCGGCCCGGGTCGGCGGTGAACAGCCCCTCCGATACCCACCGCTCGTAAAGCCGGCCCTCCACCTCCGCCGGTCGGTACTGGGTGGGCAGGTCGACGTCCGCGGCGGCCCCCTGGCCGCGCTCAGTACTGGGCTGTGTCACGGCTGAAGATTCTACGGGGACCGCAAAAGTAGAACGCCCCGGCCGGCTGGTACGTCCGATAATCGACCATGGCTGGGAACGCTCCCAGCCGCCCCATTCGCCGCATCGACGGAGGAGCCCCATGAGTGGCTGGAACCC
>NZ_SMKH01000067.1 GCF_004348515.1 Actinomadura sp. KC345
GATGGCCGACAGAGTCGCCGATATATGGGGGGCGCGGACGCCTTATGGCGCCGGGGGAGAATGGCCCGTCCGCGTCGACCAGTACCTCCAAGAGGGGGTGTCCGAGGACGATGTCGCGTGGTCCCAGTCGGCCTGTGTGCTGTGCTCGAACGGCTGCGGCATGGACATCGGTGTCCGTGAGGGGCGCATCGTCGGTGTGCGGGGGCGGGCCGCGGACCGTGCCAACCACGGCAGGCTCGGGCCCAAGGGCCTGTTCGGGTGGCAGGCGAGCAACTCGCCGGAGAGGCTGACCCGGCCCCTGGTGCGGCGGGACGGGGAGTTGCGTCCGGCGGGCTGGGACGAGGCGATGGGCCTGGTCGTCGAGCGCACGCGGGAAGTCCTGGACGAGCGCGGCCCTCTCGGGATGGGTTTCTACAATTCCGGCCAGCTGTTCCTTGAGGACTACTACACGCTTTCTGTGCTCGTCCGGGCGGGTATCGGGACGCCGCATCTGGACGGCAACACGCGGCTGTGCACGGCCACCGCCGATTTCGCGCTGAAGGAGACCTTCGGCACCGATGGCGATCCCGGATCGATGGCGGACTTCGACGAATGCGACACGATCTTCGCCATCGGCCACAACATCGCCGAGACGCACACCGTCCTGTGGACGCGGATCCTCGACCGGCTCCACGGGCCCGACCGGCCGCGGCTGGTCGTGGTCGATCCGCGCCGGACGAAGGTCGCCCAGGAGGCGGACGTCCACCTGCCGATCCGCAGCGGCACGAACCTCGCGCTGCTGAACGGGATCCAGCACGAGCTGCTGGCCAACGGCTGGGTCGACCGGGATTTCATCGAGGACCACACGACCGGGGTCGGGAAGCTCGAACAGACCGCGAAGGAGTATCCGCCCGAGCGGGTCGCCGAGATCTGCGGTGTTCCGGCCGGCGACATCCGGGAGGCGGCGCGCGTCATCGGCACCGGCCGGCGCCTGGTCTCCACGTGCTTGCAGGGCGTGTACCAGTCGCACCAGGCGACCGCGTCCGCCTGCCAGGTCAACAACGTCAACCTGCTGCGCGGGATGGTCGGCAGGCCGGGCTGCACGGTCTTCCAGATGAACGGGCAGCCGACCGCGCAGAACACCCGCGAGACCGGCGCCAACGGCGACCTGGCCGGAATGCGGAATTGGCAGAACCCCGAGCATGTCCAGGAACTCGCCCGGATATGGAACGTCGACGACATCCAGATCCCGAGCTGGGCGCCGCCCACGCACATCATGCAGATGTTCCGCTATGCCGAGGAAGGGTCGATCCGCTTCCTGTGGATCGTCGGGACCAATCCGGCCGTCTCCCTCCCGGAACTGCACCGGATCCGCTCGATCCTGAAACAGGAACGGCTGTTCGTCGTGGTCAGCGACGCGTTCTTGACCGAGACGGCCCAGTTCGCCGACGTCGTCCTGCCCGCCGCGATGTGGGGGGAGAAGACCGGCACCTACACCAACCACGACCGGACGGTGCATCTGTCGGACCAGGCCGTCCGGCCGCCGGGCGACGCGCGGTCGGACATGGAGATCTTCCTCGACTACGCGCGCCGCCTGGAGTTGACCGACAAGGACGGAGCGCCATTGCCGACGTGGCGCACGCCCGAAGAATGCTTCGACGCGTTCAAGGAGATGACCCGTGGCCGCCCCTGCGACTACACCGGCCTCTCCTACGGCAAGCTCCGCGGCGGCAGCGGCATCCCCTGGCCGTGCAACGACCAGGCCCCTGACGGCACCGACCGGCTCTACACCGACCACCGGTTCAACACCGACACCGCCTACTGCGAGGACTACGGGCACGACCTGCTGACCGGCGCCGCCTATGAGCAGAAGGACCATGCGGCGATGGGCCCGGCGGGCCGCGCCGTCCTCAAGACCGCGCAGTACCTGCCGCCCCACGAGCCGCCCGGCGAGGAGTACCCGTTCCTGCTGAACACGGGACGTTCCGTCTACCACTGGCACACCCGCACCAAGACCGGACGCGCCCGCCAGCTCGACGCCGCGGCTCCCGACGTGTGGGTCGAGCTCTCACCGGCCGACGCGCAGCGGCTCGGGATCGTCGAAGGCGACATGGTCCGGGTCCGGTCCCCGCGGGGACGGCTGGAGGCCAAGGCCCGCGTCAGCGGGATCCGCGACGGCGTCGTCTTCGTGCCGTTCCACTACGGCGAGTGGCGCCGTGACGGTGAAGCCGACGAGCATTCGGGACCGCGTGCCGCCAACGAACTCACGATCACCGACTGGGATCCGGTCTCCAAACAGCCGGTGTTCAAGACGGCCGCCGTGCACGTCGAGAAACTCGCCGACGGGGACGGCGCGTCGCCCGCGCCGACGACCGCGGGCGCCGAGCCGCTGCCCGGCACCGGACGGGCGACGGCGGGCGGCGAAGGCGTCACCGAGACGTCCCCGGGAGGTGCGTCGTGAAGCTGGACCGGGCGATCAGGGAGGTCCAGGACGCCGAGGCCGATCTCGCCAAGGAGCTGCGCCACCTCGGCGAGCGGCACGCGGTCGAGCACGACCTCTACCACCTCGGCCTCACCCTCGCCCGGCAGTGCGCGGAGCACGTGGAGCGGCTCGCCCCGTTCGCCGAGCGGTACGGCGTCTCGCAGCCCAGGGTCGACGCTTCCCCCGGCCTCCTGGACGCCCTCCGGAGCACCGGCGCGCGGCTGGTCGGCCGTTCGGAGGCCGTCGGCGTCCTGCTGCTGCGGGACCTGCGCGACCTCTACCTCGGCGCGCAGGAGGCGGAGATCGCCTGGGTGATCCTCGCCCAGGCCGCACAGGCATCCCGCGACCGCGACCTGCTCCAGGTCACCGAGACCTGCCACCAGGCCGCGGAAACACGCGGGAAGTGGCTCCGGACCCGCATCAAGGTCACCGCCCCGCAAGTCCTGGCAAGCGGCTGAGGCAACGCCTCTAGGAGCGGGTTATCGAGTCGGCGCCGAGCAGGGACTTGATGTCGCTGAAGAAGGACGCGTCCGGGGTGACCTGGAAGGGGGCCAGGTCGAACAGGACGTTGGTGTGGGCCCGGCGGAGCAGGAGGTGTACCGGGGCGGTGCCTGGGTGGTCCTGGAGGATCCCTTTCAGGTCTCGGACGAGGCGCGGCGTCGTCCGGGCCTCCGCGAGCGTGATCACGACGGGCGGTTCGGCGGCGGCCGGGCCGGACACGTCCAGGACGGTCACCTCCTCGGCGTAGACGCTGATCGTGTCGTCCCGCACGTTGACCCGCCCCTGGAGCGACACCACGCGGTCCTCGGCCAGGGCCTCGCCGTAGAGCAGGTACGTCTTCGGGAAGACCAGGCACTCCACCGAGGCGTCGTGGTCCTCCACGGTGACGATCGCCCATGGGCTGCCCTGCTTGGTGACCTTGCGCTGGAGGGCGGAGACGATGCCGCTGAGGCGGACCCGCCCGTCCGCCCGGCCGGAGGCGAGCAGTTCGGCGACCGTGCGGTCGCGGTGGCGGGCGAGGACCGCCTCGGCGCCGTCCAGGGGGTGGCTCGACACGTAGAGGCCGAGCATCTCGCGTTCGTAGGCGAGCAGGGTGGGCTGGTCCCATTCGCCGTCCGGAACGGTGACCGCGAGCCCTCCGGCGTCCGGTCCGGTGGTCGCGCCGAACAGGGCGTCCTGGCCTTGGGCCTCGCGTCGCTTGACGTCCACCACCGCGTCGGCGGCCTGTTCGTGGACGGCGACGATCCCCTTGCGGTGGTGGCCGAGGCCGTCGAACGCGCCCGCCTTCGCCAGCGATTCGAGCACGCGCTTGTTGCACACCTGCGCGGGCACCTTGGCGAGGAAGTCGTCGAACGAGCTGTAGGCGCCCTTGTCCCCGCGCGTCCGGACGATCGCGTCGACCACGCCCGCGCCGACGTTGCGGACGGCGCCCAGGCCGAATCGGATGTCGTCCCCTACCGCGGCGAAGTCGAGCACGCTCTGGTTCACGTCCGGTGGCAGGACGCGGATGCCCAGGCGGCGGCAGTCGGACAGGTAGACGCCCATCTTGTCCTTGTCGTCGCCTACTGAGCTGAGGAGCGCGGCCATGTACTCGGCGGGAAAGTTCGCCTTGAGGTAGGCAGTCCAGTACGAGACGAGCCCGTATCCGGCCGTGTGGGACTTGTTGAAGCCGTAGCCGCTGAACGGGACGAGCACGTCCCATACCGCCTTGACGGCCTCGCCGGAGAAGCCGTTCTCCCGCATCCCGGACGAGAACCGCTCCCATTCGGCGTCCAGGACTTCTTTCTTCTTCTTGCCCATGGCGCGTCGCAGCATGTCGGCGGCGCCGAGCGAGTACCCGGCGAGCTGCTGTGCGATGGCCATGACCTGTTCCTGGAAGACGACCAGGTGGAAGGTGTCGCCCAGGATCGGTTCCAGGGCGTCCTCCAGTTCCGGGTGGATGGGCTCGACCTTCTGGCGGCCCGTCTTGCGCAGCGCGTAGTTGGTGTGGGCGTCCATCTCCATCGGGCCGGGCCGGTACAGGGCGTTCACGGCGGCGATGTCGGTGAAGGTGGTCGGCCGCATCATCCGCAGGAGGACGCGCATGCCGCCGCTGTCGAGCTGGAAGACGCCGAGCGTGTCGCCGCGCGCGAGCAGCTCGTAGGTCTTCGGGTCGTCGAGCGGCGCGGTGCGGACGTCCACGTCGATGCCCCGGTTCGCCTTGACGCCCGCGACGGCGTCGTGGATGACCGTGAGGTTGCGCAGGCCGAGGAAATCCATCTTCAGCAGGCCCATGTCCTCGGCCTGCGTGAACGGGAAGCCGGTGACGACCGGGCCGTCGGCCTTCGGGCGGGCGAGGGGCAGCACGTCCAGCAGCGGTTCGGACGACAGGATCACTCCGGCGGCGTGCACGCCCGTGCCGCGGGTGAGGCCCTCGACGCCGACGGCCGTGTCGATGACGCGTTTGACGTCCGGTTCTTCCGCGTACATCCGGCGGAGTTCGGCGGCCTCGCCGTGCCGCCGGTGGGACGCGTCGTGGATGGCGGACAGCGGGATCTCCTTGCCGCCCTCGGCCGCCGGGAACGCCTTGGTGATGCGGTCGCCGAGCGCGTACGGGAGGCCGAGCACGCGGCAGGCGTCCTTCGCCGCCGCCTTCGCCTTGATGGTGCCGAACGTGACGATCTGGCAGACGCGGTCCGTCCCGTACCGGCGGGTGACGTAGTCGATCATCTCCTCGCGGCGGCGGTCGTCGAAGTCGAGGTCGACGTCCGGCATCGTGATCCGCTCGGGGTTGAGGAAGCGCTCGAAGATCAGCCGGTGCTCGATGGGATCCAGTTCGGTGATGCCGACGCAGTAGGCGACCATCGAGCCGGTGGCCGAGCCGCGTCCGGGGCCGAGGCCGATGCCGGTCTCGCGGGCGTGCCGGCAGATGTCGGCGACGACGAGGAAGTACCCGGGAAACCCCATGTCGGTGATGACGGACAGCTCGTAGTCGATCCGGTCGAGGACGTCCTGTGGCGGTTCGTCGCCGTAGCGGCGCCGGGCGCCCCGGAGGGTCTCGGCGCGCAGCCACGACGCCTCGGTCTCGCCGTCCGGGACGGGGAAGCGCGGCATCAGGTCGCGATGCGCGAACACCTCGCCGTAGTCGCCGACACGGTCGGCGATCAGGAGGGTGTTGTCGCAGGCCCCAGGCACCTCCGCGTCCCACATCGCCCGCATCTCCGTCGCAGACTTGATGTAGTAGCCAGTGCCGCCGAACCGGAACCGGTTCTCGTCGGCGAGCCGCTTGCCGGTGCCGATGCACAGGAGCGCGTCGTGCGCCTCGGCCTGGCTCTCGGTGACGTAGTGGGAGTCGTTCGTGGCCAGGGGCGGGATGTCCAGGTCCCTGCCGAGCCTGAGCAGGTCCTCGCGGACGCGGCGCTCGATCGCCAGGCCGTGGTCCATCAGTTCCAGGTAGTAGTTCGCGGGGCCGAAGATGTCGCGGTACCGGGCGGCGGCCTCGACCGCCTCCGCGTACTGGCCGAGCCGCAGCCGCGTCTGCACCTCTCCGGACGGGCAGCCGGTGGTCGCGATGAGGCCCGCCCCGTGCTCGGCGAGCAGCTCGTCGTCCATGCGCGGATACTTCTGGACGTGTCCCTCCAGCCAGGCGCGGGACTGCAACCGGAACAGGTTCCGCAGGCCCGCCGCGTCCGCCGCCCACATCGTCATGTGCGTGTAGAGGCCCCGCCCGGACACGTCGCCGCCCGCGCCGGTCGTGTCGTCCGACTTGCGCAGGGACGGGTCGTCGCTCCAGAACACGGGCTTGCGGTGGTGCCGGGACGCGGGCGCGACGTACGCCTCGATGCCGATGACCGGCTTCACTCCCGCCTTGCCCGCCGCGTGGAAGAACTCGTAGGCGCCGTGCACGTTGCCGTGGTCGCTCATCGCGACCGCGGGCATGCCCTGGCGGGCGACCTCGTCCATCAGCGGGCCGACCTTGGCGGCGCCGTCGAGCATCGAGTACTCGGTATGGACATGCAGATGGACGAACGAGTCCACGACCCCTCCCGGTTGTCGCCGAACCATGCGGCGCACGTATTCGACCCGTAGGTAGAGTCACTCGTCCAACAATCAACACGCCCACTCCAACAAGCGCTGGTTGTAAAAGGAGCTGGATGGACCTGGACCTCGGCGCGGTGCGCGCCTTCATCGCCGTCGTCGACGACCGCCACTTCGGCGACGCCGCCGCCCGGCTCGGCATCAGCCAGCAGGCCGTCTCGAAGCGCATCGCCAGACTGGAGGCCGACCTCGGCGCGCCCCTCCTGCACCGCACCCGCAGCGGCGCCGAACCCACCGACGACGGCACGTACTTCCTCGTCCACGCCCGGACGCTCGTCGACCTCGCCGACCGGACGGTGGACCTCGTCCGCAACCGGCACCGCGCGCTCCGGGTGGACGTGATGAGCACGCGCGTGGCGTCAGCCGACCTGATCAGGCGCTTCCACGAGACGGCGCCCGACGTGGAGATCGACCTCGCGACCTCCACCGACGGCCTCGCCGGCGGGCTGCCCGCCCTCACGCGGGGTTCGGTCGACGCGTTCATCAGCCGCGCCACCGGAGACCTCGGCGAGGTCGAGGCGCAACCCGCCTACCTGGAGCCCATGCACATCCTTGTCGGCCGCGGGCACCCCCTCGCCGGAGCGGACCGCGTGGCGATGGCCGATCTCGCCGGGCTGAGCGCGTGGATCCCGGGCGCCCGGCGGCCCGAGACCGAGTGGGCCGACTTCTACCGCGCGCTCAGCGCGGAGTTCGGCGTCGGGATCGCCACCTCGGGCCCCTCCTTCGGGTTCGACGACGAGGTGGACAGGGTCGCCGCGTCCCCCGACCTGTTCACCTTCGTCGGCGAACGCGCCCGCATCCCGTGGAACCCCGGCACCGTCCAGATCCCGATCGTCGACCCGGTCGTCGTCTTCCCCTGGTCGCTGCTGTGGCATCCGCGGAACCGCCACCCCGTCCTGCCGCGCCTCATCGCGCACCTCCGGGACGGTTTCCGCCCGTACCGCCCTGGCCGCGAGTGGCTCCCACCCACCGACCGCCCCACCTGGGCCCGGTGAACGCCCCCGGCCGGGGAGGCGGTCAGGCGTGGAGCGCGACCTTCTCGTGCCGGATCGCCGGCCCTCCCGGGCAGCGGGTGCAGGCGCCCCGCCGCCGGTAGTAGTACGCCATCGCGGCACCGGCGAGCAGCGGACCCCAGAGGGCCAGCGGCACGAACGCCACGACGCCCAGCAGATCGAGTTCGCCCTTCGCGGCGCTCACGGCGATGAAGACGGTGAGGAGGCCGAGCATCACCGAGACCGTGAGCGCCGCGAAGGTCGGTCCGGCGACCTGGATGGAGCGGCCGTGAAGCACGGGAATCCACCGCGGCCACACCTCGCCCCAGGGACGGATCAGGCCGCGGGTGAGGATCGCGCCGCCCTCCGAGGCGAAGCCGAGCAGGACGCCGGTGATCCAGATTCCCCAGCCCGCGCCCTCCGGGAAGGCGATCGGCCAGGGGGTGAACCAGGTCAGGCGGGCGAGCCCGTAGGGCAGCGGCATGATCGCCGCGATGATCGTGATCCTGCGTCCCCAGCGCGCGGCGGACTCCGGGCTCGTCCAAGCGGCGCCGGGCCGGCCGCAGGCGGCGCAGCGGCCGTTGCCCACCCGGTACGACGTCACCGTCAGGGCGGCCCAGACGAGGCCCCCCGCCACGGCGAACAACGCCCAATGCGCCCCCTGGACGACCACGACGACGGCGGCGAAGATCAGCCCGGCCGCCACGGGCGTGCCCACCATCATCGACGTGCCCCTGATCCCGAGGCCGAACGCCCGCGACAGAAGCGCCGCGATCAAGGCCGGTGGTCCGGCGAACGCGAGGGCGTAGGCGAGGGCGAGCAGCGGCATGTGCCCCGAAACGGCCACGCAGAGACCGGTGAGCACGGCCGCGAGGATCAGCAGGGGGAGCCGCACGGGCGTCGTCGGTCGCGGCCGGTGGCGCAGGGCGAGCGCGACGGCGGCGCCGGTGCCGCCGATCACCAGGAGCCAGGGCGCCCCGACCTCGAAGGCGAGCGAGTTACTGTCGGCGTCGCCCCGGCCGAGGAGCAGCGCCGACGGCTGGAGCGTCCACCACAGCCCCAGCCCGGCCGTCACCACCGACCAGCAGGCCGCCAACAGAGTGGTCCACCGATGTGCGTTCATCTCTCCCTCTCCGACCCGCCTCAGAACGCTTCAATCGTCGGACCAGGCGCGACGCGGCACATCACCCGCGAGAACCCGCCGCCTCCCCCATAAGGGCCAGCCTCGGCATGCAGCGCGCCGCCACGAACTCCCCGGGACGGGGGAGGCGCGAGAACCGGCTTTCTGCGAGCCTCCTCGAATGGAACGGGAGAACACGGCCGCCAAGGTGCCCACTTCGGTGTTCTCGGCATCGGTCCGGCCGCGACACTGCGATGCGCAAGGCATGCTGCACGCCAGCCGTTACTACGAGTACTTCGAGGACGCGTTCCTCGCCTGGCTGGACGATCACATCGGCGGCTACGAGGCGCTCCGCGCGACCGGCGTCGACATGGTCGTGGTCGTAAGCGGCTGCGAACACCGCCGCGGCGCCGCCCTCGGTGAACGGCTCGCGATCGAGGTGCGGCCGGTCGCCGCGGGCCGGACATCGCTGTCGATGACCTTCACCTTCCGGGGCGGCGCCGGGGACGTCCTCGCGACCGGTCACACGACCTATGTGGCGGTGTCCGCCGACGGCCCGGTCACGCTGCCCGAACGGCTGCGGGCCCTCACCGAGGGCCTGCCGTCGGCGTAGCCGAGCGGTCGGCAGGCCGCACCGGGCGGGCGGCGGTCAGTCGAGGCAGAACTCGTTGCCTTCGGGGTCGGCCATCACGATGTGACCCGCTCCCATCGGGGGGTCCGGGTTCGTGGCGGTGGAGGTGTGGCGCCGTTGAGGCAAGGCTTCCGCCCGACTTGGTGCTCCTGTGGTGCAAGTCACCGAAGTGGCGGTTGTCGAACGTGCGGAGTCGCGAACGGTACCCAGTGCGACATCCGCAACGGGTGTTCGCGTCACCAACGCAAAGAAAGGATTTTCATCATGAATCGCGCAACCTGCAGCTGCGGTACCACGATGGTGCCGAACCCTCCCCTGGGAGAGGTCTGCCCGAACTGCAGCCGCTTATCAGCTCCCTCGCTCCCTGTGATGGGGGTCGTCGGTGAGTTAGCGACCTTCCTCTGCTGTGCGCAGAGGGAGGTCGCCTCTTTTTTTGCTTGAAAGACGCGAAAGAAGGGCGCGACTGATCTGCCGTCCCTCTGCCAGGACGGCATGACGCACGGCCGGGTCATGGCCGGGCGGCGGTCAGTCGAGGCAGAATTCGTTGCCTTCGGGGTCGGCCATCACGATGTGACCCGCTCCCATCGGGAGCGCGGGTTCGTGGCGCTGGAGGCGGGTGGCGCCGTGGGAGGCCAGGCGTTCGGCCTCCTTCTCCAGGGCGGCCATCCGGGCGTCGCCTTCGAGGCCGGGAGCGGCCCGCACGTCGAGGTGGACGCGGTTCTTCGCCTGCTTGCCCTCCGGTACGCGCTGGAAGAACAGCCGTGGTCCGGAGCCGTCGGGGTCGAGCACCGCCGAGGCGTCGTTGCGGTTCTCCGGTGGGACGCCCATCGCCTCCAGGGCCTCCTCCCAGGACGCGAAGTCTCCGGGCGGGTCTTGAAGCCGGTAGCCGAGGGCTTCGGCCCAGAACGCGGAGAGGGCGGCCGGGTCGGCGCAGTCGAAAGTGATCTGTATGTCGCGAGCCATGTCAGCTCGCCTCCTTCTTCGTGTGCAGGTAGAGGTCGCGGAGCAGGGCCACCTCGGACAGGTGGTGGATCAGCTCCCGGTTGATGTGCAGGACGAGTCTTCCCATCGGATCCTCGGCGAAAGGTCCCTCGGCCGGTCCGCAGGGACGGGCCAGGCCGGTTTCGCCGAGGGACGCGACGCCGTCCAGCCAGGCGGCGTACTCGGCGTCGAGCTGGGCCAGCGCCTCAGCCGCGGTCGCCGCGTACGCGAACGTGTTGTAGTCGGTCTCCGCGCGGCCGAAGTGCGAGGCGTTGCGCATCGCGAGGACGCCGACGATGACGTGCCCGAGCCGCCAGGCGATCGTCGTAAGCGGCGCGGGGTCGGGCTCGGGGAACGCGAAGTCGATGGTCATCGCGCCGGACCCGGCCTGGACCGGTGCGGTGCCGGTGCCGCGCGGGCGCACGTTCCAGCAGCCGGGCGCCGGCGCCCAGAAGTACTCGTCGTCGGTGAGCCCGTCGAGGCGGTCGCGGAGCTGGTTCGTCCAGTGCCAGGTGATCTGGTCGCGGAGCAGCGCGTTCCAGGCCTGGCCGGTCGTGGTGTCCGTCATGGCTCCAGCCTGGCGCAGATAGCGGACAGGATCGTTCCGCGTTGTGTGCCACGATGCGAGTGTGAGTGTGGAGGCGACGACCGAGCGAGTCCTGCGGCTGCTCATGCTGCTCCAGCGCAAGCCGTCCTGGACCGCGGCCGAGCTCGCCGTCGAGCTGGGGGTCACCGACCGTTCGGTGCGCCGCGACGTGGAGCGGCTGCGCGCGGTGGGCTACCCGGTGCACGCGACGGCGGGCGTGGGCGGCGGCTACCAGCTCGGCGCGGGGACCCGGCTTCCGCCGCTGCTGCTGGACGACGAGGAGGCGATCGCGACGGCGGTGTCGCTGCGGATGGCGTCCGGGGGCACGGTCGCGGGGGCGGGCGAGGCGGCGCTGCGGGCGCTCACCAAGCTCGACCAGGTGATGCCGCCCCGCCTGCGCGCCGAGGTGCGGGCGGTGCACGGCGCGACCGCGACCCTGGCCGGGCCCGCGGCCGAGATCGACGCCGAACTGCTGGTGACGCTCGCGCGGGCCTGCCGCGACGCGACGCGGGTCCGGTTCCGCTACACCGGCCGCGGCGGCGAGGAACGGGAGCGCACGGTGGAGCCGGTGCGAATGGTCGCCACCGGCCGCCGCTGGTACCTGATGGCCTGGGACGTCGACCGCGACGACTGGCGCACCTTCCGGCTCGACCGGATGGCCGGCGCGGAGGCGACGACCTGGCACTTCCGCGCTCGGGAGCATCCGGACCCGGTCGCCTATGTCCAGCGGTCGGTGACCGCGGCGCCCTACCGGCATCTCGCCCGGGTGCGGCTGCACGCCCGCCCCGAGCAGGTGCGGGAGCTGGTGCCGCCTCAGGTCGGACGCGTTGAGGACGACGGCGACGGATGGTGCGTCCTCATCGCGGGCGGAGACGACCTGGACTGGCTGGCCGTCCACGTCGCCCGCCTCGGCTTCGAGGCCGAGGTGCTGGAGCCGTCCGAGCTGCGCCAGGCCACCGCGAGCCTCGCCCACCGCCTCGCGACCATGGCGAACCGCCCCACCGCTCCCTGACCCACGCCCCCTCGCACAAGGCCGTCACAGCCCTGGGCGGTGCGCATACCCTCGAACTGGCGGTCCGCGAAAGGCGGCGGCCCGGACGGCGCCCCGGACGGCGCCCCGGACGGCGCCCCGCTGGACCGCCTCACCTGACGACCGCGCCCCGACGACATCTTCGCGGCCATCGACCCGGCTCCCGCATCTCGTGCGTGGTGTCCCCCTAGCGAGGGACCTGGGAGTGTCCTCCTTGTGGTGATTATTTCGGGGTGTCGGGTTCGTAGCGTTTCCGTGGTGCGCGGCGGTCGGCCGTGGTGTCTCGCGGAGGGGCGGCATGCGAGTGTTGGAGGCACGTTATCGGGCGGAAGCGCCTCGTTCGGGGTTCCGTGACCGCTACGCTCGCGCAGTGGTTGATCTTCGTCGGGCCACGGACGTGTGGCGGCGGTTGGACGTCACGGTTCGGGATCTCCCCTTCCCCCTGATACTGGCCGTGGTCTCCCTCCTGCCGGAGTTCCAGGGCAAGGGGACGCAGTTCGGGGACGTGCCGGCACGCGCCTACGACGACTGGGCCGTCCTCGCGGTGCTCCTGCAGTGCTTCCCGCTCGTCCTGCGGCGGCGGTGGCCGGCGGTCTGCCTCGCCCTGGTGTCGATGGGCTTCGTCCTCGACCAGCTTCGCGGCTACCACGCGTTCGCGGGAATGGGGATGGCCCTGGCACTGGTCAGTGCGGGCGCCCACCTGACGAGTCGCCGGCGCGTGATCGCGGTCCTGCTCTCCGTGGCGTACGTGCCGGTGGTGGTCGCGCTCGACCGGATCGCCCCGACCGAGGCGCCGGAGGGGTTCGTGATGTTCTACGTGGTGCTGGCCGCCGCGTGGGGCGTCGGGACCTGGCTGCGCAACACGCGGATCGCCGAGGCCGAACGGCGGCGGCACGTCGCCGAGGCCACCCGCACCGCCGAGCGGACCCGCATCGCCCGCGAACTGCACGACGTGGTGACCCACCACGTGACGGCGATGGTCGTGCAGACCGAGGCGGCGCGGTACCTGACCGCCGCGCCCGACCGCCTCGACGAGACGCTGAACGCCGTCACCGACACCGGCCGGCGGGCCATCGGCGACCTGCGGCACCTGCTCGACCTGCTCAACCCCGACCACGACACCGACGCCCGGACGCCGTCCACCGGAGAGCTCCGCACGCTCGTGGAGCAGACGCGCCGGGCCGGGCAGCCGGTCGAGTTCACCCAGGAGGGCACGCCCGCGGAGTCGGCCGGGAGCGCCGAGTTCGTGGCCTACCGGGTGGTGCAGGAGGCCCTGACGAACGCCCTCAAGTACGCCCATGGCAGCCGCACCGGAGTCAGCGTGCGCTATGGCGAGAAGGAGATCACCGTGGAGGTCGGCAACGACGGGTCCGGCTCGCGGACCGGGGCCCCCGGCGGCAGCGGGCGCGGCCTGGTCGGGCTCCGCGAACGCGTCGACGCCCTGGGCGGCGAGTTCAGCGCCGACGGGACGGACGGCGGCTTCGTCGTGCGGGCGCGCATCCCCGCGGGGAGCACGTCGTGACCGCGCCGGTCCGGGTCCTGGTCTGCGACGACCAGCCGCTGATCCGCACCGGGTTCGTGACGATCATCGACGCGCAGCCCGACCTGGAGGTGGTGGGCGAGTGCGCGGACGGGCAGGCCGCGGTCGACCTCGCCCGGCAGGTGAAGCCGGACATGGTGGTGATGGACGTCCGGATGCCGGTCCTCGACGGAATCGAGGCGACCCGCCGGCTCGCCGGGTCCGGGGTGGCGCAGCCCGTCAAGGTGCTCGTGGTGACGACGTTCAACCTGGACGAGTACGTGTACGAGGCGCTGCGCGCGGGCGCGAGCGGGTTCCTGCTCAAGGACGCCCCGCCGGCGCAACTGCTGCACGGCATCCGCACGGTCGCGTCCGGCGCCGCGCTCCTGGCCCCCGAGGTGACGCGGCAGCTCGTGGGCAGGTACGCGGAGCGCATCCGCCCCGCCGAGACCCCCGCGGACGACGGTCCGCTGACCCCGCGCGAACTGGACGTGCTCCGCCTCATCGCCGACGGCCGGTCCAACAGCGAGATCGCCGCGACGCTGGTCATCAGCCAGGAGACCGTCAAGACCTATGTCTCGCGCATCCTCACCAAGCTCGACCTGCGCGACCGCGTGCAGGCGGTCGTCTACGCCTACCGCAGCGGCTTGGTGACCTGAGCCCTCCTCCGCCCGCCGGAGCCCGCCTGCCGGACGGTGAGAACGGCCGACAGCAGCTTGCGGGTGTACTCGTGCTCGGGATCGCGGCGTACCTTCCGCCATTCGCCGGTCTCGACGGCGACGCCCTTGTAGAGGACGACGACGCGTTCCGCGAGCGCGGACACCGTGGCCATGTCGTGCGTGATCAGCAGGTACGAGAGCCCGAGGCGCTCCTGGAGCTCCCGCATCGTCTCCAGGATCCGGCCGCGCACCGACAGGTCGAGGGACGCGGTCGGCTCGTCCAGCACCACGAACTCCGGCTCGGTCACGATCGCGCGGGTGATCCCGGCCCGCTGCTGCTGGCCGCCGCTCAGCTCGCGCGGGTAGCGGTCCCACAGCCCGGGGTCCAGGTGCGCCAGCTCCATGGCGTGCTCGGCGCGCTCGCGGCGCTCGGCGGGGCCGAGGCCGGGGAAGTGGATGTCCAGCGGTTCGGTGACCGACTGGCCGAGGGTGCGCCGGGGGTTCAGCGCCAGCTCCGGTTCCTGGAGGACGATCGAGGTCTTGCGGCGGAACGCGGCGAGCCGCTCGCGGTCGAACCCGGCGAAGTCCGCGCCGTCCGACAGGAGCCGCCCCCGGTCGAACGGCTCGGCGCCCAGGCAGATCCGGCCCAGCGTGGACTTGCCCGACCCGCTCTCGCCGATGAGCCCGAGCGTCCGGCCGGGCTCGACGGCCAGCGACACCCCCCGGACGGCCTCGACCGCGTTCTTGCCGCGCCCGTAGGTCTTGTGCACCTCTTCCAGCGCCAGCCGGCTCATCGGGCGGCCCCTTCTTCGATGTCCCCGGCGGAGGCGGCCTCCACCAGGGAGCGCGTGTACTCGTGCCTCGGCGCCGCGAACACCTCGCCGACCGGGCCGTCCTCCACCAGGCGGCCGCTGCGCATCACGTACACCCGGTCGCAGTAGTGCGCGACCACGCCGAGGTCGTGGGTGACGATGAGGACGCTCTTCCCGTCCTCCTGGCAGATCCGGCTCAGCAGGTCGAGGATCTCCCGCTGGACGGTGACGTCCAGCGCCGTGGTGGGCTCGTCCGCGACGACCAGCTCGGGTCCCAGCAGCAGCGACATCGCGATCACCACGCGCTGCGCCATCCCGCCGCTCAGCTCGCCGGAGAACCCGGCCAGCACGCGCCCGGGGTCGGCGATCTCGACCCTGGCGAGCATCTCCCGCGCGGCCTTGTCCGTCCATGCCCGGCTCTTGCCGTGCGCCCGGCCCACCTGGCGGAACTGCCGGTCCAGGCGGACGACCGGGTTCAGGGCGCTCCACGGCTGCTGCGGGACGAAGCCGATCCGG
Source organism: Actinomadura sp. KC345 (assembly GCF_004348515.1). Classification (GTDB taxonomy): domain Bacteria; phylum Actinomycetota; class Actinomycetes; order Streptosporangiales; family Streptosporangiaceae; genus Spirillospora. The sequence continues at coordinate 15,385 of NZ_SMKH01000067.1, forward strand.
GCGCCGCGCAGCCGCCGCAGCTCCTTGGCGGACAGGGCCGTCAGGTCGGTGCCGCGGAACTCGCTGGTGCCGCCGGCGAGCGTCCCGTTGCGGGGCAGCATCCGCAGTGCCGCCCGCAGCGACACCGACTTGCCCGAGCCGGTCTCGCCGATGATCCCGACGAACTCGCCGGCGGCGATGTCGAACGACATGTCCTCGACGACCCGTGTCCGCCGCCCGTCGCGGGCGAAGTCCACGCTCAGCTCGCGGACGGCCAGCAGCGGCCCTCCGGCGTCCTTCTCACTCACTGGACCTCCCTGGCGAAGTGCGCGTCCAGGCTGTCGGCGATCAGGTTGAACGCGACGATGGCCCACACCAGCGCCAGGCTCGGGAACAGCACCGGCCACCACTGGCCGCTGGTGATCCCGGCGACGCCGGACTGCACCATCGCGCCCCAGCTCGGCGTCGGCGGGGCGATGCCGAGCCCGAGGAACGACATGGCGCCGATCGCGCCCAGCGCCAGCGCGCCGCCCAGGCTGGCCTGGCTCAGCACGGCGCCGCTGACGTTCGGCAGGACGTGCCGCCGCAGCACGTGCGACCGCTTCGCGCCGATCACCTCGGCGAAGAACACGAACCGGGACTCGCGCACGTGCAGCGCCTCGGCCCGGGTCAGCCGGATGAACCGGGGCATGTTGATGATCGCGATCGTGCCCGCCAGCACCGCCATCCCGCCCCCGCTGATCTGGACAATCACCAGGATCAGGATCAGCAGCGGGAACGCCTGGAAGCCGTCCACCACGCGCATGATCGGCTCGGCGTAGCGGTTGCGGGTGCTCGCCAGCAGCCCCAGCAGCGTCCCGGCGACCAGGGCGATCATCGTGCCGCCGAGGGCGATCGGCAGGTCGGCGGCACCGGCGGCCAGGGTGCGGACGAACACGTCCCGTCCCGTCTCGTCGGTGCCGAACCAGTGGTCGGCGGACGGGCCCTGCAACACGGCGTCGACGTCCACGGCGTCCGTGTCGGCCCACAACCGCGTGACGAGGGCGCCGGCGAACAGGACGGCGAGCATGCCCAGCCCGACCCACACCCCGAGCAGCCGCCGCCCGCGACGCGGGCGGCCGGTCTCGGCTTTCATCGCGTCTCCCTTGGTCACGAGTCCCTTGGTCATGAGGTCGCCCGGACTCTCGGGTCGAGGAGCAGGATCAGGATGTCGATGAGCAGGAACAGCACCACCGTGACGCCGCCGAACACCAGCACCAGGCCCTGCACCACCGGCAGGTCGAGCTTGAAGATGGAGTCGACGCCGAACGCGGCGGCGCCGTCCAGGCTGAAGATCTTCTGCATGATCGCGTTGCCGCCGATCAGCGCCCCGGAGACGATCGCGACCGTGGTGAGGATCGCGGTCCGCGAGACGGTCAGCGCCGAGGCGAACACCCGGCGGGACGGCAGGCCCAGCGCGCGGGCGTACTCGACCTGCGGCGAGGCCAGCACCGTGGCGAGCGAGGACCGGGTGACCTTGGCGAACACCGCCGACAGCACCAGCCCGAAGCTGACCACCGGCAGCACGAGCTGCGCGGCGGCGGCCCGGAACGCCGCCCAGTCCCCGGCCGGCACCGCGTCCAGGACCACGACGCCGGTGATCCGCGGTGGCGCGCTCTGGGTGAGCGCGATCTGGCCGACCGGGGCGGGCAGCAGCCGCAGCTGGTAGAACAGCACGAAGATCAGCACGAGCGCGAGCACGAACTCCGGCACCGACTGCAGCAGGGTCACGGCGCCTCGTCCCGTCCGGTCCGGCCAGCCGCCGCGGTACCAGGCGCCGGCCGCGCCGATCCCGACGCCGGCGACGACCGCGACGATCAGCGCGAGCACGCCGGCGGTGGCGTCCAGCGGCAGCCGGGCCATCAGCTCCTCCCCGACGGGCTGCCGGGTGAAGTACGACGTGCCGAGGTCGCCGCGGACGAGGCCGCCGAGGAAGCTCGTGTACTGGTCCCACAGGCCGCGGTCCAGCCCGAGCTCCCGTTCGGTGGCGGCGACGGCCTCCGGGGTGGCGTGCTCGCCGGCGACCGACGCCGCGGCGTTGGTCCCGGAGAGCCGGATCATCCAGAAGGCCAGCGTGGCGACCGCGAACAGCGACACCGGGATGGCGACCAGCCGCCCGGCGATCATTTTGAGGGGGATACGACGCATCGTGACTCGTTCCTAGGCTGGGGCGCCGGGCCGCGCTCAGCCGCAGCTGGCGCGGGCCTCGGTGTAGCTGTTGCCGAATCCGGTGCTCGGGACGTCGGTGACGCACGTGTTGCGCACGTTCACCCCCGACCGGTCGACCAGGTAGACGGCGGGCTGCTGCTCGCCGATGAGGTCGGCCAGCTCGGTGGTCTTGTTCTTGGCCTCTTCGGGGCTGAGGCCGCCCGCCTGAAGGTCGTCGGCCAGGTCGTCGAGCTTCTCGTCGCAGAACCCCATGTAGTTCTGCAGGCCGTCGCACGCCAGCGACAGCCAGGCCGAGTAGCCGGGGTTGCCTGCCGCGGGGCCTTCGGCCATCAGGAACGCCTGGTGCTTCTCGTCCAGCCCGTCGGCCTTGTACTGCACCGCGGACGGGACGTTCTTGACCTTGACCTCGATGCCGACGGCCTTGAGCTGCTGCTGGATCAGCACGGCCAGGTTGTCGGCGTACGCGCCGGGCTGGGACTCCGAGACGCTCAGCGTGAACGAGAACCCGTCGGGCACGCCCGCCTCGGACAGCAACCTCTTGGCGCGGGCCACGTCGTGCTTGTAGTTGTCGCCCTTGCCGAACTGCCCGTACGCCTGGGAGAGCCCGCTCTGGGCCGGCTTGGCGAAGCCCCGGTACACCGCGGTCTGGATGGCCGTCCGGTTCAGCGCGACGGAGATCGCCTGGCGCACCTTGGTCTTGCCCAGCACCGGGTCTTCGGCGTTGAGGCCGAGCCAGTCGCGGCCGGGGTTGGGGCAGGTGACCAGGTTGACGTTGCCGGACTTCTGCAGGCTTTCCATCTGCGTGTAGTCGAGCCCGATGGTCTCGGCGGCCTGGCCGGTCCGCACGAGCTGGATCCGCGACGAGGCTTCGGGGACGGTGCGCAGCACGATCTTCTGGAGGTTGCCGCGCTCGCCCTTGAAGTTGGGGTTCTTGCCGAAGGTCAGCTGCTGCGAGCTGAACTCGGTGAGCTTCCACGGGCCGAAGTCGGCCGTGTGGTCGGTGAGGTACTTGGTCGCCCACGGGTCGTCGCCGGTGGCGTGCTTCTTGGCCGTCGTGCTGTCCAGGATCAGCCCGGCGTTGCCCGCGAGCGTGTACGGGGCCAGCTCGCTGCGCTTCTCCAGGTTCAGCGTGAACTTGGTCGGGCTGTGCACGGTGATCGTCTTATCCGGGTCGAACCCGCCCACGGTGAACCACAGGGTCTTGCCCGAGGCGTCGATGGCCTTCAGCCGTTCGATCGACCACTGGACGTCCTCCGAGGTCAGCACGTTGCCGTCGGCCGACTTCACGCCGTCGCGCAGCGTGATGTCGATGCCCTTGCCGTCGTCGGTGACCGACCACGACGACACCAGCGGCGACTCGGGGGCGATCTTCGGCGGCACGCCGGGCGTGCAGGCGCCCTCGGTCTGCCCGGACGTTTCCAGCTCCAGCAGCCGGCTGTGCATGATGTCGCCGACGATCTTGGACGCCTCGCTGGAGTACTTGGCCCGGTCGACGCCCTGGAAGTCCTGCGGCAGCACGTAAACGTAGGCGCCGCCGGACGAGGACTCGGTGCTGCCGGAGCTGCACGCCGCCAGCGCGGTCGCGAGGAGGGGGAGGGTCGCGGCGGCGGCCAGCCGCCGGATGGCCTTACCTGCCATGGTGTGCTCCTGTGTCACGGGGGTGGGGGTTGGTGGTGCGGTCTTTGGTGCGCAGGGCCTCCAGGTAGCCGAAGGCGTTGGGCAGATCGGTGACGACCGTCCCGTGCGCGGGGGCGATCACCGTGGGGGACGCGTGCTCGACCAGCCGCAGGAACCGCTGGATCGTGTCCTCGATGTCGAGCAGCTCCAGGCCGCTGACGATCTCGGTCATCGGCGCGTAGGTGGCGGCGCCCGGGGTGAACCCGCGGTCCTCGGTCGTGAAGCCGCAGGCGTCCTGGCTGTGCCAGTGGAAGAAGGCGAACCCGTCGGCGGGGAACAGCGTCCGCGAGCCGTGGTCGAAGCCCCAGACCGTGTTGGGCAGGTCCTTGAACAGCGCCTCGACGATCTCGAACTCGCGCCCGCCGCCCAGGTCGAGCCGCTCTCCCGGGCGCATCTCGCGGTACGCGCCGTCCGGGATCTCGGGGTGGTAGAGGAAGTAGTCGCGGGTGTCGCCGACCACGGTCAGCCCCGGCCACCTGCGGTGCAGCAGCGTGAGGGACCCGCCGTGCGGGATCTCCGGATGGGTCGGCATCACGTAGTCGAGGGGCCGGCCGCCGAGCGCCTTCTCCAGCGCGGCCGAGAACCCGGGCCACAGCGCCGGATGGCCGGTGTCGACGAGGAGGGTCTTCTCCTCGCCCACGACGAGGTAGGTGTTGAGGGCGGAGTGGGCGAGGTCGGGCTTGGCGCGGTCCAGGAACAGCGCCGAGCAGCCGCCGATCCACTGCACGCCGTCGGCGATCGGGCGCGGGAAGCGCTCGTGGACGAAGTACGTGCCGTACACGTCGAGGAGGTCGTCGAGTTCCATGCGGATTCCCTGGGGTCGCTAGGGGCGGTGGCCGGTCGGAACGCGGGTGCCGGTCAGGACGTCGCGGGCGTGGGACAGGTGGCGGCGGACCGCGTCCGGGCCCTCGATGACGCAGCCGTGGTAGGGGGCGAGCCGGTCGATCTCGCGGTCCGCGAAGACGGTGTCGAGGTCGTCGAGCAGCGGGCGGGGGTCGGCGTCGCGCATCCAAGAGAAGCGGGTGAAGATGTGCTCACCGACCTGCTCGATCGTGACGCCGGAGCCGTCGGAGACGGGCGGGGTGTTCGGGTCGGCCAGCGGGACCTCGCCGAAGAAGTCGCTGGAGAACAGCGTCCGCGTCGTCCGGTCGTACAGCCAGGCGAAGCCGAGGGTGGTGAGCCGGGTGTGCAGCAGCTCCAGCCGCCCGTCGCCGAAGCCGACCGTGGAGGGCCGGTCGCTCTCCAGGTTGATCTCCCGCGCGGCGCCCTCCGGCATCATGAACACGATTGCGGTCTCGGGGACCGCGCCGCCGAACCCGTCGTGCTCGAACCAGCGCAGCAGGTGCCCGGCCCCGGCGAACCACATCCGGCGGACGCCGAACTCCGACACCACCGCGGCCAGGTTGCCGATCTCGTCGGCCTCGTTGCGGTCGGCGTAGACCTCCAGCTCGCGGCCGTCCAGCAGGCCGCGGATCTGGTCGAGGACGAGCCGCTCGTGCAGCCGGACCCCGGTGCCGACCAGCAGCGCGCGGCCGGGTTCGAGCAGCAGGTAGCAGCCGATGGGCTCGTGGCCGGACGCGCCCGGCGCGCGCCAGCTCAGCCGCCCGTCGATGGGCACGACCCCGCCGAGCCGGTGCAGGGCCCCGGGGACGATCTCGGTCGCGTTCATTCGGCGGCTCCCTGTCCGGCCGGCTCCAGGGCGCTCGGCCCGGAGATGCTCTGCTGGTTCTCCTCGATGACCCGGAGGGCGTCCTCGGTCACCTCGGCCAGGTGGTCCCCGGTGAGCGGGACGCCGTGCGAGGAGCACACCGTCCGCACGGGGTGCTCTTCCGTGAGCGCGCGGTAGCGGGCGACGCCGGGTCCCATGCGGTGGTAGCGCATCCCGACGAAGGGCAGCGCGTAGCGCCGTATCCCGTGCTCGGGGGCGTCCTGCGGGATCTCCTCGGGGAGGAGCCCGCACACGTCGGGTGAGTGGTCGTGGATGTAGCCGAGCCCGTCGGAGGTGAACAGCGTCCGGCCGCGCGTCTCGTACGCCCAGAGGGTGCCCGACAGGTCGTACCAGACGGGGTCGAGGAACGTCAGGCTCGTGCCGCCCAGGTCGATCGAGTCGCCGCCGCGCATGCGCCGGAGCCGCTCCGGGGCGATCTCGGGGAAGTAGAGGTGGTACTCGCGGGTGTCGCCGACCGCGACCGCGCCCGGGTAGCGGGCCAGCAGGCGGCCGAGGTTGCCGGCGTGCGGGATCTCGTGGTGGGTGGGGAAGACGTAGTCCAGCGGCCGGTCCCCGAGGCACCGGTCGAGCTGGTCGCGGATGCCGTCCCACTGGGCGTAGTGGCCGGTGTCGATCAGCACGGTCCTGTCGGTCCCGGTCACCAGGTAGGTGGACAGGTGCTCGTGGGTGGTGGCGCCCTTGCGGGTGGGCCAGGCGCCCGAATCCGAGCAGCCGCCCAGCCAGTGCAGCCCGGGAGCGAACTCCCGGGGGAGCCTCCCGGAGACCGGGTACGCCGTCCGCGGCGCCGCCGCGTTCTCGTTCATCGTTCTCGCCGCCGTCCTGCCGATGGGGAGGTGGTGAGCGCGGCCAGCGCCGCGCGGGTGTCGTCGAGGGCGCGGCGCACGGTGGCGGCGCCGGTGATCACCCGGCCGTGGACGGGCGCGATCCGCTCCACGTAGCGGGCGGCGACCGTCCGGTCGAACGCGTCCAGGACGTCCGGTGCGGTGGCGCCGGGCAGCCAGTTGACGCGGTGCGGGATCTCCGCCGCGATCTCGTCCGCTCCGGGAAGCTCGCCGGGCCGGTCGGCCACCACGGGGCCGGTGGCCGAGCGCGCGTGCACCCAGCCGAAGAAGTCGCTGGTGAACAGGGTCCTGGTGGACTCCTCGTACGCCCACTGGGTCAGGAACATCTGCTTGACCGGGGCGTCCATCCAGTGGAGGCGGACGCCGCCGGAGAAGGCGGTGGACGTCCCGTTGGGCGTGAGGACGATCTCCCGCCGTCCTAGGAAGCTCCGGCCGGAGGCGTCCCCGACCCATTCGAGGATTCCGCCCCCGCCCCCGAACAGCAGGCGCGCGTCGTCCCGGAGGTCGAGCAGCGCGCCGAGGTTGCCGACGCAGTCGAACTCGTTGCGGGACGGGAAGACCCACAGCGACCGCCCGCCGGCCACCTGCTCGCGCGCCGCCGCCACGACCTCGGGACGGGCGATCGCGGGCCCGGTGTCGAGGAAGATCGCCTCGTCCGGGGTGGTGAGCAGGTAGCAGTTGAGCGGCTCGTGCACTCCGGGACCGCCGGGCGTCCAGGTCAGGTCGCGGGCCGGGACCGTGGTGCCGATCCGGTAGAGCGTGCCGGGAACCAGTTCGGTGACGCCGGTCATCCCGCCTCCCCGTTCACGCGCCGGGCCTCGGCGAGCATGGAGGTGCGCAGCAGGTGGTCGCGGGCCCTGGCCGGGTCGGCGGCGACCGCGCTCATGTGCTCGTGCTGGCGGGCCCGCTCCCCGGCGTCCTCCTCCTTCAGGATCTCCCAGTTGCGGTGGGTCACCACGCGGACGTAGTCGTGCGCGACGGCGCGCCGCGTCTCCTCGTAGCGCTCCAGCGGGCCGGCGTCGCCGCGCTCGGCGGCCAGGATCGCCTCGGCCGCGGCCGCCGCGTCGTGGATGCCGCTGTTCATTCCCATCCCGCCGAGCGGGTTGTTGATGTGCGCGGCGTCGCCCGCCAGCAGCACCCGTCCGGCGCGGAACCGGTCGGCGACCCGCTGGTGGACGCGGTAGATGCGGCTGTGCGCCACCTCGTACGGGCGGGGAAGCGGCACGATCGCCTGCAACCGCCGCTGGGTCTCCTCCGGCCGCAGCGCCGTGGCGGCGGCCTCCTCGCTCGGCGGGATCGGGAACAGGGCGCGCCAGTGCAGCGGGGTCTTCAGCAGCACCAGCCACTCGACCGGGTCGGAGATGTAGTTGACGGTCGCGATTCCCGGGATGAGGGACGCGAAGTCCTCGGTGGTGGACACCACCAGGAAGTGCTCGGGGTAGGTGATCCCGTCGAAATCGATGCCCAGCGACTGGCGGATCGCGCTGCGCGCCCCGTCCGCGGCGATGACCCAGCGGGCGCGGACGGTCGTGCCCGGCCCGGCCGACAGCGTCACCTCGTCGTCGCCGGGCTTGACCGCGGTGACCTCCGCTCCCGTCGCCATCGTGACGTTCGGCAGCGCCTGCAGCTCGGCCTCGATGATCTTGACGAGGTTGCGCTGCTCGCTCTGCAGCCGGTACGGGAAGCGGGTGTCGCCGGCGATGCTGGCGAGGTCGAAGTGGGCGACCACCCCCTCGGACCGGTCGCGGTACTGGAAGGTGTCGGAGACCAGCCCGACCTCGTGCAGCCGTCCGGCCACGCCGAGCTCGTCGAGGATCTCCAGGGTCGGCGGGTGGAAGGTGGACGCCCTCGACTCGCTCGGGTCCTCCGACGGCCTGGTCTCCCGTTCGAGGACCACCACCCGCAGGCCGGCCCGTGCGAGCGTGAGCGCCGCCGTGGCGCCGACCGGGCCGAAGCCGGCCACGGCCACGTCGTACCCGCCGGAGCCGTCGGGCGCGCCGAGACCGTTGGGGCCGAGATTCACGGATCCCTCCATCTGCTAGCAGCTCTCACACTGCGGGAACCGTAAACTCGGTATGTGGGAATGGACGGTAGACGCCGTTCACCGGCCCGTCAATAGCCGGCCGGATGCCGGGCAACCAAAAAACGACCGGACCGCCCAGGGGCGCTCCGGTCGTGCTGGAGGGGGGTCAGAGGGTGGGCGGCTCGCCCTTCTCCAGGGCGGTGGAGATCTCGGCGGCGCCGGAGACGAGCAGGGCGATGACCCGGGTGCGGTCGGCCTGCTGGAGGCGGAACAGCGGGCCCGCGACGCCGATCGCGGCCAGGGGCTCGCCCTGCCTGCGGATCAGTGCGGACGCGCCCCAGATGCCCTCGTCCACCTCGCCGAAGCTCTCCACCCAGCCGGTGCGGGCCACCGTGTCCACGTCGGACTCGATCTGCTCGCGCTCGGCGGGCGCCAGATCGGTCACCGACTCCAGGTAGCCGCGCCGTTCGGCGGCGGGCATCGAGGCCAGCAGCACCCGCGCCGCCGACCCGCGGTGCAGGGTCATCGGCTGGCCCGGGTCGAACTGGAGCCGCACCGGGTGGGGCGACTCGACCCGGTCGATGCACATCGCGCTCCAGCCGACCCGCTTGACGAGCAGCGCGGTCTCGCCGCCGGCCGCCGCGACCGAGTCGAGTACCGGGCGCGCGATGCTCTCCAGCGTGTCGCCCGCGGCGCGGGCCGCCCGCGCCAGCCCGACGAACAGCCAGGTCAGCCGGTACTCGCCGGGGGCCACGTCCTCGATCATCCCGGTGTCGCGCAGGACCGAGAGGTAGCGGTAGACCGAGCTGAGCGGCATGTCGAGGGCCTGCGCCAGCTCGGCGGCCGAACGGGTGTGCTGGCGCTCGTTGAACGCCAGCAGCAGGTGCAGCATCTTGCGCGAGCTCTCCGCGCCGCTGCGCCGCCGTTCCGTGCCCGCTCCGGTCGCGGACGTCGACTGTGCCCGGGGCACGGGGCCTCCTCTGGGGTGGATCGGAGTCCTTATGGAGTCTGGCGGAGACGCGAATCCGAAGCCAGCGGGATCGGGAACCCGGAGGTGAGCGGGGGCGAGACCCTTGACCGGCCGACGGAGTTCACCTTACGATCTCACATCGTACAAACAATTCTCTCACACTGCGGGAACTACTGCACCAATCCTGCTTCCCGAAGGAACCCGCGATGTCGCGACACATCGTCGCCCTCCAGTGGTCCGCCCCGGCGCCCATCGCGCGCCACCACCCCCGTCCCGTCCTCGCCCGTCCCGTGGCCGCGCCGTGAGCCGGCAGGGCTTCTCCGCCGACCGGCTGCGAGCGCGCATCGGCACCGCCGGGCCGCCCGTGCCGGCGGCCGGATGCTTCGACGCGCTGAGCGCCCGGCTGGCCGCCGGCGCGGGCTTCGAGGCCGTGCACCTGTCCGGCGCGGCGGTCGGCGCGGCCGTGTTCGGCCTGCCCGACCTGGGCTTCACCGGCGCCACCGACATGGTCGAGGCGCTGCACCGGGTGCGGGCCGGGGCGGGGCCGGGCGTGCCGATCGTCGCGGACGCCGACACCGGCTACGGCGACGCCCTCCAGGCGGCCGAGACCACGCGCCGGTACGAGGCGGCCGGGGCGGCGGCGCTGCACCTGGAGGACCAGGTCCTGCCGAAGCGGTGCGGCCACATGGCGGGAAAGCGGCTGGTCCCGGTCGCGGAGGCGGCGGCGCGGATCGCCGCCGCGGCCGACGCCCGGCAGCGGCTCCTGGTGATCGCGCGGACCGACGCGCTGTCGGTCGCCGGGATGCCGGAGACCCTGGCGCGGGTGGCCGCCTACGCGGAGGCCGGGGCGGACGCGGTCTTCGTCGAGGGTGCGCGCGACCGCGCCGTGTTCGAGGAGATCCGGGAGGCGGCCGGGGGCCTGCCGCTGGTGGTCAACTACTCCGAGGCGGGCGCCGCGCCCGAGCCGCCGGCCGCGCTGGCCAAGGCGGGCGTGCGGCTCGCGCTGTACCCGGTGTCGGCGCTGCTCGCCGGGGCGCGGGCGATGCGCGACGCCTACCGCCACGTGCTCGCCGAGGGCGCCGTGCCCCCCGGCACCCTGCCCTGGCCCGAGCTGACCGGTCTGCTCGGCCTGGACGAGCTGACCGAGGCCGAGCGCCGCTACCTGCCCGAACACCACGAGCCGCAGCACCATGAGGAGTCCGCATGACGACCGTGCTCGCACCGCGCGCCGCGTTCGGTGTGATCGTCCCGTCCACCAACACCGTGGTCGAGGACGAGTACTACCGCTTCCGGGCGCCGGGGGTGTCGTTCCACTCGGGCCGGATCCTGATCCGCAACGCCGCGCTGGACAGCGACGACACCTTCGCCGCGTTCCTCGACGACCTGCGCGGGCAGCTCGCCGCCGCCGTGGAGTCGGTGCTGACCTGCGAGCCCGACTACCTGATCATGGGGATGAGCGCGGAGACCTTCTGGGGCGGCGCGGCGGGCAACGCCGAGTTCGAGAACTGGATCCGGGAGCTGTCCGGGCTGGAGCTGTCGACGGGCGCGTCGGCCTGCCACGCCGCGCTGAGCAGGCTCGGCGTCCGCCGGATCGGCGTGATCACCCCCTACCAGCCGGTGGCCGACGAGCAGGTCCGGCAGTTCTTCACCGAGCTGGGGTACGAGGTGGCCGCCGTGCACGGCCTGAAGTGCGACTCGGCGACCTCGATCGCGGCGGTGGGCCCGGCGGAGATCCGGGAGGCGTTCGCCGCGGTGGACGGCCCGGACGTCGACGCGCTCGTCCAGGCCGGGACGAACCTGCCGGTGATCGGCGTCGCCGACGAGCTGGAGCGCGAGCTGGGCAAGCCGGTGATCCCGATCAACGCGGCCACGCTGTGGCACGCCTACCGCGCCAACGGCGTCCGCGACCGGATCGAGGGCGCCGGCCGCCTCCTCGCCACGCTGTGACCCCGTCCGCGAAGCCCGAGTCCGCGAGCCCCCCGAACGAAAGGAGCGCCTCCATGGCAACGGTCCGCGTGGCGGCCGCGCAGTTCTTCTCCGGCACCGACGTCGCCGCCAACCTCGCGCTCTGCCGCGAGTACGCGCGGCGGGCGGCGGACGAGGGCGCGAAGCTGGTCGTCCTGCCCGAGAACGCCAACCGCGTCCGCGACCACGCCGACCGGTGGGAGTGCTGGACGCACAGCGAGGACCTCGACGGCCCGTTCGTCACGGGGCTGCGGGAGACGGCCGCGGAACTCGGCGTCCACATCGCGGCCGGGGTGGACCTGCGCGCGGCCGTGACGCCGGCCGTCCACATCGCCTCGGTGCTGATCGGCCCGGACGGCGGCGTCATCGGCGTCCACCGCAAGCACGTCCTCTGGGACTACGAGTACACGCTGTTCGAGCCGGGCGACGAGCCGTACGAGGTGTTCGACACCGCGCTCGGCCGGATCGGCCTGCTGCTGTGCGCGGACGGGATCGTCCCCGAGACCCCGCGCGCCCTCGGGCTGCTCGGCGCGGAGATCTTCTGCAACTCGCTGAACTCCAGGGGGCCGGACGAGCACCGCGTCCACGTCCCGCTGCGCGCGATGGAGAACGGCGTCTTCCACGTCGCGGCCAACACGGTCGGCGGCCCCGAATTGGAATGGCCGTGGATGGGCGGCAGCCAGGTCGTCGCCCCGGACGGCACGGTGCTCGCCGACGCCGGCGAGCTGGAGCCGGGGCTGGCCATCGCCGACATCGACCCCGCCGAGGCGGGCGACAAGCGCATGCCGGGCGTCGCGGACCTGTTCGCGTGGCGGCGTCCCGCGCTGTACGGGGTGTTGACGCGGCCCCTGGACGAGGTTCCGGCCGCCGCGATGTACGGCCCGAGCGACCGGCCGCCGCGCCTCGTCCCGACCGCGCTGATGCAGGTCAGCCACTTCCGCGGCACCGAGTGGACGGTCCGTCGCGGCCTCGGCCAGATCACGCACGCGGGGCGTCAGGGCGCGCGTCTGGGCGTCCTGCCCGAGCTGTTCTGCTTCGCCGAGGGCGAGGTCGCCGCGGACCCGGCCGCCGCCGCGGAACTCTCCCGGGACGTCCTCGCCCGCATCTCGAACGCGTGCGCGGAGGCCAAGATCTATGTCGCGGCCAACCTGGTCGAGCGGGACGAACTCGGCCGGTTCTACTCGTCGGTCTTCCTCGTCGACGACACCGGGACGACCGTCCACACCTACCGCAAGACCCACCTCACCGACGCCGACCGGTCCTGGGCCACCCCCGGGGACGAGATCACCGTCGCCCGCACACCGGTGGGCGTGATCGGCGCGATGATCGGCGAGGAGGTGTGGGTGCCGGAGGTCGCCCGGGTGCTGGCGCTGGAAGGCGCCGAGCTGATCGTCCACCCCACCTCGTGGACGACGCGGGCCGCCCGCGACGTCGCCGCGACCGAGCGCACCGAGGAGAACCGCGTCCACCTCGTCTCGGTCACCCGGCTCGACTGCCCGGCCGGGATCGGCAGCCAGGCGCTCCGCCCGGACGACTTCGTCCCCGGCCAGCCGATCGCCGTGATGCGCTACCCCACCGGCTACTGGACCCGGCCCGGCTTCGAGGAGCAGCTCGTCCTCGACCTCGACCTGAGCGAGGCCGACGACAAGATGATGGGCCACCATCTGGACCCCCTCGCCAAGCGCGCACCCCACCTCTACTCGATGTTCGTCGAGTGACCCCGCCGCCCTTCGACCGACCGAACCACCTGCCCGCAAGACTTGGAGGAAGAGTCCATGGACGTGCCCGTGGCGCAGCGCGACCGCGCCGGTCTTGAGTTCCTCGGCTCCCTGCAGCACCACGCCGGAGGCGTGCTCCAGCCCGCGGCCGGCGCGCGGTACGCGACGCTGGTCCCCGACCCGCCCCCCGACATCCAGGGCCGCCGCCGCTCGGTGGCCGAGGCGCTCGGCGGCCACGGCCCCTGGCTGTTCGACCGGCTGCTGACCCGGTACGTCGCCGAGGAGATCTACGTCCGGGCGATCCCCGCGGCCGAGCGGGCCCGTCCCGCCATCGAGGCGTGGCTCGACGTCCCGGACGACGCCCCCGGCTCGCTGACCCTCGACCCGGATCTCGTGCCCCCGGCCTACTACCACGAGGGCTTTCACCTGACGACCGGCGGATGGGACGGGCACGACCTGATGGGCGTGGTCATCAGCGACCTCGGCTACAGATACGTGCTCATGCCCGGCGGCGTCGGCGCCGTCCGCGCGGGCGAGAACCTGATGGACCAGCGCACGCAGGTCGCGCTGGAGGCGCCGCGGCGCGACTACCGCCGGGTCCTGGAGGCGGGCTGCGGCAACGGCAGGTTCTCGGCGGTCCTGGCCCGGGAGTTCCCGGACGCGCAGTACGTCGGGGTGGAGCTCTCCAGGACGCAGCTGGAGTACGGGCGGGCGCGGTGCGTCCACGAGGGAGGGTCGTGGGAGCTGATCCACGCCGCCGCCGAGGACACCGGCCTGCCCGCCGCGTCCGTCGACCTCGTCGCGATCTTCACGCTGTTCCACGAGACCCCGCCCAAGGCCACCGAGGCGATCCTGGCGGAGATGTTCCGGGTGCTGGAGCCGGGCGGCGACCTGGTCATCGGCGACATCGCCCCCTTCGAGCGCAACGACGCCTTCCGCTCGGTCGTCCTGGACTGGGAGACCGAGCACCGCGGCGAGCCGTTCATGCGCTCCTACCTGCACCTCGACCTGCCGGGCCTGGTCAAGCAGGCCGGTTTCACCGGCGTCGAGGCGTACGGCCTCGGCAAGGGCGACTACCCGTGGGTCGTCAGGGCCCGCAAGGAGGCGTGATGGCGGACACGACGGCGTACCTGGAGTCGGAGCGGCTCGACGAGATCGCCCGGATGCTCACCGAGCTGGCGTCCGAGGTGTGGATCCTGCGCGACCGCACCCACGTCCTGGAGCACCTGCTCCGCGAGCGCGGCTGCCTGGACGAGGGCGCGCTCGACGCGCTGCGCCCGTCCGGCGAGCTGCTGGAGCGGCTCGCCGAGGAGCGCGCCGCGTTCGTCGGCCGCGTCTTCGGCGCGATCTTCGACCCGGACACCCGGGTCG
>NZ_SMKH01000068.1 GCF_004348515.1 Actinomadura sp. KC345
CGACACCACGGCGACCGCCGGAACCGCCGGTGCCCGCGTCCCCGGCGCCACGGCGCGCGGACCCGGCCGCGCGGGGCCCCACTCGCCCCCACCCCTTCTGACCTGCGTATTCGTCCGCGACCCCGATGTGTGGAACGTGTTTTCATTGTTGACGGTGGGGAAGAGTGGAGTAGAGTGGGGCGCCGTGGGGAGCAGTAGCGCCTCATGCGGCGCGGGAGGTGGGGCCGGTGTTCCTCGGCACCCATTCGCCGCGCCTGGACGACAAGGGACGGCTGTTCCTGCCGGCGAAGTATCGCGAGGAGCTGTCGGGGGGATTGGTGATCACGAAGGGCCAGGAGCGCTGCCTGTACGTCTTCCCCATGGCGGAATTCCAGCGGATAACCGAGGCTCTGCGCGCCGCGCCGGTCACCGAGAAGGCGGTCCGGAGCTACAGCCGGGTCTTCTTCGCCAGCGCCTCCGACGAGGTCCCCGACAAGCAGGGCCGCGTCACGATTCCTCCTCAGCTGCGCAGGTACGCGGGGCTCACCCGCGACTGCACGGTCATCGGTGCCAACACGCGTCTGGAGATCTGGGACGCGCAGGCATGGGAGACCTACCTGGAGCAGGAGGAGGAGACGTTCTCCGACGTCTCGGAGGAGGTGTTGCCAGGGATCCTCTGAGAGACGACCCGTCGGTCCGATGACCGGCCTGGCCCACGTTCGGCCAGGTCTCCAGCCGCTCTCCGAGCCAGCTGGCGCAGCTTCCCCGGCGCCAGACGGCGACCCCCCGCGCACCACGCGGATCGTCAGGGCAGCGGATGGGGACCTGGCCGGGCGAGGCCGCCGCCGGGGGCACGAAACGGTCATCCGATCCGGCGACGCCACAAGTCCGCGAGCTAGGTGGCCGCACAGGGGGTGGAACATGGACGTGGGCAACCACACGGCCGGGGCCGGTCACGTACCGGTCATGCTCGGTCGCGTACTGGCGATCCTCACCCCCGCGGCGGAGGCCGTCACCGGCCGCCCGCCCGTCTACCTCGACGCCACGCTCGGCATGGGCGGTCACGCCGAGGCGATGCTGCGGGCCGTCCCGGAGCTCCGCCTGATCGGGCTCGACCGCGACACCGCCGCGCTGGAGCGCTCCGAGCGCAGGCTCGCCCGGTTCGGCGACCGGGTGACGCTGGAGCACGCCGTCTACGACGAGATCCCCGGGATCCTGCGCCGCCTCGGCGTCCCCGCGGTGGACGCGGCCCTGTTCGACCTCGGCGTCTCCTCCCCGCAGCTGGACGAGACCGGCCGCGGCTTCGCCTACTCCCACGACGCCCCCCTCGACATGCGGATGGACACCACCCAGCGGCTCACCGCCGCCGAGGTCGTCAACGGCTACCCGCCCGCCGAACTCGCCAGGATCCTGCGCCAGTACGGCGAGGAGCGCTTCGCCCAGCGGATCGCCTCGGCGATCGTCCGCGAGCGCGAGCGCGCCCCGCTCGACTCCACCCGCCGCCTCGCCGACCTGGTGCGGACCTCCATCCCGGCCGCCACGCGCCGCACCGGCGGCAACCCGGCCAAGCGCACCTTCCAGGCGCTGCGCATCGAGGTGAACGGCGAGCTGGACACCTGGCGCCGGGCCCTGCCCGTCGCCCTGGACGCGCTTCCGGTCGGCGGCCGGATCGCCGTCCTGTCCTACCACTCCCTTGAGGACCGCATCACCAAGCAGGTCCTCGCCGCGCAGGCGGCCGACACGACGCCGCCGGACCTGCCCGTCCCGCTGCCCGAGCACGAGCCGCGGTTCAGGCTCCTGACGCGCGGCGCCGAGCTGCCGTCGGACGAGGAGACCACGACCAACCCACGGGCCGGATCGGTGCGCCTGCGCGCCGCCGAGCGCGTCAGGGAGGCGACATGACCACGACGAGCAGGCGCCCGCCGGCGCCGGCCGGGGCGCCGAAGAAGCGGCCCCGGAAGCGCCCGGCGGACGCCGCCGCACCCGCCACCGCGAAGAGCGGGCCCGCCAAGGCCGCGCCGGCGAAGGGCACGTCCGCGAAGAGCACGTCCGCGAAGGGCACGTCCGCGAAGGGCACGTCCGCGAAGGGCACGTCCGCGAGGGCCGCGCCCGCGCGCAAGGCCGCGCCCGCCAAGGGCGCGGCGACGAGGACGAGGCCCGCCGAGACCGCGGCCGGCGCCGCCAACGCGAAGACGACGCGGGCGGCGAAGACCGCGGAGAGCGGGGCGAAGACCGCCGCCGCCCGGTCCCGCCCGGCGGCGGCGCGGCGCGCCCAGGCGCCGCCGCGCACCCCGTTCGTGCTGCTCATCGTCGGGCTGCTCGGCGGCGCGCTGGTGAGCCTGCTGCTGCTCAACACCGTCCTCGCGCAGGACGCGTTCACGCTGACGCGGCTGCAGCAGAGCAACAAGCAGCTCGAGCAGCAGCGCCAGGCGTACGAGGAGCAGATCGCCCGCGAGGGCTCCCCGGAGGAGCTGTCGAACAAGGCCAAGAGCCTCGGCATGAAGAAGGCCGAGGACCCGGCGTTCTTCGACACCGGCAGCGGCCGGCCCAGCGACGGCGGGATCCGCCCGGTCCCGCACGCCGCGGCCGCGTCGGCGGGCGCCGCGGGCGTGGTCGGCGTCCCCGGGACCGTGGTGCCCGGCGACGGCGTCCCGCCCGGAACCGGCGGCGGGGCCGGCCAGGGCGCCGGGACGGGGAACGGAGCCCCGTGAGCGGGCACGACCACATCGGGGAGCGGGTGACACGGTGACGAAACCGCCGGGACGCGGGACCGCCGGGCCGCCGCCCGGCCGGAAACGCGGCTCGGACGGGCGCGGCCCCCGCGGCTCGGCGGGGCGGGACGACAGGAGCGGCCCGGGCGCGGCGCGCGCCTCCGGGCGCCCTTCCGGCGGCTCCCCGCGCCCTCCGGGCGGCAGGTCCGACGGCGCGGGGCGTCCGGGTGCGAAGGGCGGCGCCGGCCGCCGTCCCGCGCGCGGCGCCATGAGCCCCGTCCCGCGCACGGAGGGCGCCCGCGAAGGGCCGGGGCGCGAGAGACCGGAGACCGGCGGCACGGCCGCCGGGAAGCCGGCGCGGAAGCGGCCCGCGCAGAAGAAGAGGCCGGCGGCGCAGGAGAAACCGGCGCCGAAGGGATCCGCCAAGAGCGGCGCGGGCGGCGGTCGGCGCTCCGGCGAAGGCTCGGGCCGCCTTCCGCGGACGCGCCCCCCGTTCCACCGGCGCGACCCGCTCAAGCGGCTGAACGTCGCGCTGCTGGTCATCGCCTTCGTGCTGTCGCTGTTCGCCGGGCGGCTCGTGCAGCTCCAGACGATCGAGTCCGGCGAGTACAGCGAGCAGGCGATGCAGCAGCGGCTGCAGAAGATCACGCTTCCCGCGACCCGCGGCGACATCACGGACGCCCAGGGCAACCCGCTCGCCATGACGGTGGAGGCGCGGGCGATCTACGCCGACCCGTCGCTGATCGCGGCGGACACCCGCCAGCCCGTCGTCAACGCGC
Source organism: Actinomadura sp. KC345 (assembly GCF_004348515.1). Lineage (GTDB taxonomy): Bacteria > Actinomycetota > Actinomycetes > Streptosporangiales > Streptosporangiaceae > Spirillospora. The sequence continues at coordinate 3,470 of NZ_SMKH01000068.1, forward strand.
TGGCCCCGACGCTCGGCCTGAACCCGGCGGCGCTGATGAAGAAGATCAGCCAGACCGACACCCGGTTCGTGTACCTGGCGCACGGCGTCCGGCCGGACCAGGCACGGCTGATCACGTCATGGGACCTCCCCGGGATCGGGACGCTGCCGGAGTACCGCCGCGAGTACCCCAACGATTCCCTGGGCGCGAGCGTCATAGGGTTCGTGAACGACACGGGGAAGGGCGCCGCCGGGCTGGAGAGCTCGATGAACGACGTGCTCTCCGGGCGCGCGGGCTGGCAGCGGGTGGAGATCAGCCCCGAGGGCCAGCACATCCCGATGGGCAAGGACCAGAAGCGGCCCTCCGAGCCCGGCCGCGGTGTGCGGCTCACGCTGCTGCGCGACCTGCAGTTCAAGGCGCAGGAGGCGATCGAGAAGCAGGTCAAGGCGTCGGGCGCCAAGAGCGGCAGCGTGATCGTCATGGACCCGCGCACCGGCGAGATGCTCGCGATGGCCTCCGCGCCCGGGTTCGACCCGAACCGGTACGGCGAATCGGACAATTCGCTGTGGGGCAGCCCGCTGGTGCAGGAGGCGTTCGAGCCGGGCAGCACGGGCAAGGTCGTCACCGCCGCGGCGGTCATGGAGAAGGGCGGGGTCACCCCGAAGACGCCCTACACCGTCCCCGACAAGATCAAGAAGTACGACGTCGTGTTCCGCGACTCGCACCCGCACCCGACCGAGCGGCTCACCTTCGCGGGCGTGCTCGCCACGTCCAGCAACGTCGGCACCATCATGGCCAGCGAGAGCGTCAGCGGGCAGCAGCTCTACCAGACGCTGCGCGACTTCGGGTTCGGCGAGACGACCGGCCTGCCGCTGCCGGGGGAGACGGCCGGGCTGCTGAAGCCGCCCTCCCAGTGGTCGGGCACCGACCGGTACCCGATCGCGTTCGGGCAGACGGTCTCGGTCAACGCGGTGCAGATGGCCAGCGTCTACGCGACCATCGCCAACGGCGGCGTGCGCGTCAAGCCGACCCTCGTCGCGGGCACCGTCGGCGAGGACGACGCGTTCACACCGTCGCAGGCGCCGCAGCGCAAACGCGTCATCGGCGCGTCGACCGCCCGGCAGATCAGCGACATGCTGGAGGGAGTGACGACGGACGAGGGCACGGCGCCCAAGGCGCAGATCAAGGGGTACCGCGTCGCGGGCAAGACCGGCACCGCGCAGATCGTCAACCCGCGCTGCGGCTGCTACGACGGCGGCGGCTACATCGCGTCGTTCGCGGGCTTCGCCCCCGCGGACGATCCGCAGCTCGTCGTCCAGGTCGTCCTGCAGGACCCCAAGCGGGGCAGCCACTATGGTGGCGATGCGGCCGCACCGGTCTTCAAGGACGTGATGGGCTTCGCCCTGCAGTCCGAAAAGATCCCGCCGACGGGGAGCCGGCCGCCGATCGTCCAGATCCACGCCCGGGACTGACGCCAGCGAGTACCCTCCTCGCCTGTGAGTCCACCACCCGTGTCCCCGCAGTCCCGTTCCGTCCGCACCGAAAGAAACACCATGCGTCCCACAACCAGTCCGGCCCGTCCGCTGAACGGACTCGCGGCGCTTCTCGGGATCGAGCAGACCGGCTGGGACGCGGTGTCCGCCTCGGGCATCACGCACGACTCGCGGGCGGTGCGGCGCGGCGACGTCTACGCCGCGCTGCCCGGCGCGCGCGCACACGGCGCGCAGTTCTCGGCCCAGGCCGCGGCCGCGGGCGCGGCGGCGATCCTCACCGACCCCGACGGGTACGGCCGGGCGGCGGCGACGGGCCTGCCGGTCCTGGTGGTGCCCGACGTCCGCGCGCGGCTCGGCGACGCGGCCTCCTGGGTGTACGGCGAGCCGGGACGCGACATCACGCTCATCGGCGTCACCGGGACCAGCGGCAAGACCACCACGGTCTTCCTGCTGGACGCGGGCCTGCGCGCCGCCGGCATCGAGACCGGGCTGGTCGGCGGCGTCGAGATCCGGGTGGCGGGGGAGACGGTGCCGAGCGCGCTGACCACGCCCGAGTCCACCGACCTGCACGCGCTGCTGGCGATGATGCGCGAGCGCGGCGTGGGCGCCGCCTCGATGGAGGTCTCCAGCCACGCCCTCGCCCAGGGCCGGGTCGGCGGCGCGGCGTTCGAGGTCGCGGTGTTCACGAACCTGTCCCAGGACCACCTGGACTACCACCCGACCATGCAGGACTACTTCCTCACGAAGGCCCGGCTGTTCACGCCCGAGTACTCCCGCGTCGGCGTCGTCAACCTCGACGACCACCACGGCCGCGAGCTCCTGGAGATCGCCACCGTGCCGGCGACGACGTTCTCGGCGTCCGGCGACCCGGCGGCCGACTGGCGGGCGGAGGACGTGCGCGTCGGCGCCGACGGCAGCGTGTTCCGCGTCGTCGGGCCCGGCGGCATCGAGGCCGACGCCGAGGTCCGGCTCGCCGGCCCGTTCAACGTCGCCAACGCGCTCGCCGCGATCGTCGCGCTGGTCGAGGCGGGGATCCCGCTCCAGGCCGCCGTCCGCGGGGTCGCGTCGCTGCCCGGCGTCCCCGGGCGGCTGGAACGCGTCGACGAGGGCCAGGACTTCGTCGCCCTCGTCGACTACTCGCACAAGCCCGGCGCGGTCGAGGCCGTCCTGTCGGCGCTGCGGCCCGTCACCGAGGGCGACCTCACCGTCGTGCTCGGCTGCGGCGGCGACCGCGACCGCGGCAAGCGGCCGCTGATGGGGGAGGCCGCCGCCCGCCTCGCCGACACCGCGTACTTCACCGGCGACAACCCGAGGTCGGAAGATCCGCTCGCCATCCTCGCCGCTATGGTCGAGGGCGGGCTGAAGGTGCCGCAGCCCGAGCGGGCGCACATCGTCGTGGAGCCCGACCGCGCCGCCGCGATCGCGCTGGCCGTCGGCCGCGCCCGGCGCGGCGACGTCGTCGTCGTCGCGGGCAAGGGCCACGAGCAGGGCCAGAACGTGGCGGGCGAGGTACAGCCGTTCGACGACCGCGAGGTCGTCCGCGAGGCGCTCCGGCGCCGTGCACGAGGGACAAGAGGGGACGGGGCGCAGGCGTGATCCCACTTCCGCTGTCGACGATCGCGGAGATCACGGGGGGCACCGTTCACGGGCCCCCGGACGCCGTGGTGAGCGGTCCCGTGGTCATCGACTCCCGCGAGGCGGGGCCCGGGGCGCTGTTCGCGGCGCTGAAGGGCGAGCGCGCCGACGGGCACGACTTCGCGCCCGCCGCCCTCGCGGCCGGCGCCGCCGCGGTGCTCGCGCAGCGCCCGGTGGAGACCGGGGGCGCCGCCGGCCCGTGCGTGGTCGTCGCCGACGTCCAGGAGGCGCTCGGGCGGCTGGCCCGGGGCGTCCTGGACCGGCTGCCGGACGTGACCGTCATCGCGGTCACCGGCTCGGCCGGCAAGACCTCCACCAAAGACCTGATCGGGCAGCTCGCGGGCCGCGCGGGCGCCACCGTCTTCCCGCCCGGCTCGTTCAACAACGAGATCGGGCTGCCGCTCACCGTGCTGCGCGCCGACGTCGGGACCCGCCACCTCGTCCTGGAGATGGGCGCCCGCGGCATCGGCCACATCACCTACCTCACCGGGATCGCGCCGCCCGACGTCGGCGTGGTCCTGAACGTCGGCACCGCGCACGTGGGGGAGTTCGGCAGCCGGGAGAACATCGCCCGCGCCAAGGGCGAGATCGTGGAGGCCGTGCGGCCGGGCGGCACCGCCGTCCTGAACGCCGACGACCCGCTGGTCGCCGCCATGGCGCCGCGCACGCCCGGCGAGGTCGTCACCTTCGGCCGGTCCCCGGAGGCGGTCGTCCGCGCCGAGGACGAGACGCTCGACGCGCAGGGCCGGCCCCGCTTCACCCTCGTCACGCCGGAGGGCTCGGCGCCGGTCGCGCTGCGCCTGCACGGCTCGCATTCCGTCCCCAACGCGCTGGCCGCGGCCGCGGCGTCCCGAGCGGCGGGGCTGGCGCCCGCCGGGATCGCCGAGGCCCTCTCGCAGGCCGATCCGGTCAGCCGCTGGCGGATGGAGGTGACCGAGCGGGCCGACGGCGTGACGGTCGTGAACGACGCCTACAACGCCAATCCCGACTCGACCCGTGCCGCGCTCGACGTGCTCGCCCACATGGCGAAAGGCCGCCGGGCGTTCGCGGTGCTGGGCGAGATGGCCGAACTGGGCGCCTCGTCCGCCGCGGAACATGCCAAGATCGGGGAGCACGCGGCGCGCGGCGGGGTCGCGGGCCTCGTGGTCGTCGGAGCGAACGCGGCGGCGATGGCGGACGGGGCCGGGCAGGTGGGGTCATGGACGGGAGAGTGCGTGCAGGTGGATGACGTCGGCGCGGCGGTGGCCGCGCTCAGCGAGCGGCTGGCGCCGCATGACGTCGTGCTGGTGAAGGGCTCCCGCGTGGCGGGGCTGGAACGGGTGGCCGAGGCGATCCTCGCGGAGGACGCCCGATGACCAACATCATCGTCGCCGGCGGGGCCGCGCTCATCTTCGTGATGCTCGGCACTCCGGCGTGGATCCGGATCGTCAACCGGCTCGGCTACGGCCAGATGATCCGCGACGAGGGTCCCGAGGCCCACCTCAACAAGCGCGGAACCCCCACGATGGGCGGGACGGTCTTCATCGTCGGCTCGCTCGTCGGGTACGCGGTGGCGCACCTGTTCAACCAGACCGTGCCGACGATCTCCGGCCTCCTCGTGCTGTTCCTGATGGCCGGTCTCGGCCTCGTCGGGTTCGTGGACGACTACATCAAGGTGTTCAAGCAGCGCAGCCTCGGGCTCCGCAGCGGCGCCAAGATGATCGGCATCATCCTCGTCGGCGTCGTGTTCGCCGTCGGGTCGCTCAACTTCCCCAACGGCTACCAGGTCACCCCCGCCGCCGACAGCCTGTCGTTCCTGCGCGACTTCGGCCCCCCGATCGGCCCGTACCTGTTCGTGATCTGGGCGCTGCTGCTGATCGCCGCGATGTCCAACGGCGTCAACCTCACCGACGGCCTGGACGGTCTCGCCGCCGGCCCGGCCGGCATGGTGCTGGCCGCCTACGTGATCATCGGCAACTGGCAGCTGCGCAACAGCTGCGAGTTCGCGCTCGACCCCAAGTGCTACACCGTCCGCGACCCCCTCGACCTCGCGGTGGTCGCCGCGGCCGTGCTCGGCGGCGTGTTCGGCTTCCTGTGGTGGAACGCCCCGCCCGCGAAGATCTTCATGGGCGACACCGGCTCGCTGGCCCTCGGCGGCGTGCTGGTCGGCCTGGCGATCCTCACCCGGACCCAGTTCCTGCTCGCGATCCTGTGCGGGCTGATCGTGATGATCACCCTGTCGGTGATGATCCAGGTCGGCGGTTTCAAGCTGACCGGCAAGCGCGTGTTCAAGATGGCCCCGCTGCAGCACCACTTCGAGCTGTCCGGCTGGGCCGAGACCACGATCGTCGTGCGCTTCTGGCTGATGTCCGCGCTGTTCGTCGCGATCGGCATCGGCCTGTTCTACCTGGAATGGATGCCGAAGAGTTGAGCGACCGCCGCTTTGACAGCCGATCCGTCTGCGTCGCCGGGGCCGGTGTGTCCGGGCGGTCCGCCGCCCGCGCCCTGGCCGGGCTCGGCGCCCGCGTCACCGTCGTGGAGGCCCGCGACGGCGAGGAGCAGCGCGGGCACGCCGCCGAGCTGGAGGCGCGCGGCATCGCGGTCCGGCTCGGCGACGGCGAGGGCCTGCCGGACGGCACCGACCTGGTCGTGACCTCGCCGGGCTGGCGGCCGGACGTGCCGCTGCTCGCCGCGGCCGCCGCGTCCGGCATCGAGATCATCGGCGAGGTCGAGCTGGCCTGGCGGCTCCGCCCCGCGAACGCGGCGCCGTGGCTGGCCGTCACGGGGACCGACGGCAAGACCACCGTCGTCCGGATGCTGGCCCGCATGCTCACCGCCGCCGGCCATAAGGCCCTCGCGGTGGGCAACGTCGGCACGCCGATCGTCGACGCCGTCGCCGGGGCGTACGACGTGCTGGCGGTGGAGCTGTCCAGTTACCAGCTGCACTGGTCCGGCTCGCTCGCACCGGCGGCGGCCGCAGTGCTGAACATCGCGCCCGACCACCTCGACTGGCACGGCTCCATGGACGCCTACGTGGACGCCAAGGCCAAGATCTTCGCCCCGGGGTGCGTCGCGGTCTACAACGCCGACGACGACACCTCCGCGGCCCTCGCCGACCGCGCCTCCGGAGTGGCGCGCCGGGTCGGCTTCACGCTCCGGACGCCGCGCCCGGGTGAGCTCGGCGTCGTCGAGGAACTGCTGGTCGACCGGGCGTTCACCGGCGACCCGGCGCGCGAGGCCGCCGAACTGGCCGCGCTCGCCGACGTCCGCCCGTACGCGCCCCACAACGTCGCCAACGCACTGGCCGCCGCCGGCCTCGCCCGCGCCTTCGGCGTGCCGCCGGAGGCCGTCCGCGACGGCCTCCGGGCGTTCGTCCCCGACCCGCACCGCATCCAGCACGTCGCGGACGTGGCGGGCGTCACCTACGTCAACGACTCCAAGGCGACCCAGCCGCACGCCGCCGCCGCGTCGCTGGCCGCCTACGAGCCGGTCGTGTGGATCGCCGGCGGCCTCCTCAAGGGCCTGGACGTCGACGACCTGGTGCGCACGTGCTCCGGGCGGCTGCGCGGCGTCGTGCTGATGGGACGCGACCGGCACCGGATCGCCGAGGCACTGGCGCGACACGCCCCGGATGTCCCCGTCGTGGACGTTCCCGACACCGACACTGGGGCCATGGACCGCGTCGTCAACGAAGCCTCGGGGCTCGCGCGCCCGGGGGACACCGTGCTGCTCGCCCCCGTCGGGGCGTCCTTCGACATGTTCGCCGACTACCCCGCGCGCGGGAACGCCTTCATCGCCGCCGTCGAACGCCTCGCCGGCAGCGGTCCCCACCCGGGGGACGGCCCCCGGAGCCCCCGGTAGAGGCATGGCCGCCGAACCGGCCGTGGAGGAGGACGGCGGGCGCCCGGGGCCGCGCGAGCAGGTGGTCGCCGCCATCGGGCTGCTCGACCGTCCCCTGACGTCCTACTACCTGGTGCTGGGCTGCACGGTGATGCTGCTGGCGCTCGGCCTGACGATGGTGCTGTCGGCGTCCAGCGTCAGCCAGCTCCAGGCGACGGGCTCGGCCTTCACCCTGTTCCAGAAGCAGGCCCTGTGGATGGCGATCGGGCTGCCCGGCATGTGGCTGGCCTCCCGCCTGCCGGTGAGGACGTTCCGCGCGCTGGCCTACCCCATGCTGCTGCTCTCGATCGTCGTGCTGGCGATGGTGCTGGTCCCCGGGCTCGGCCGCAGCGCCGGCGGCGCCACCCGCTGGATCGACCTCGGGCCGGTGCAGATCCAGCCGTCGGAACTGGCCAAGCTCGCCCTGGTGCTCTGGGGCGCCGACCTGCTGGCCCGCAAGGAGCGGCTGAAGCAGCTGACCGAATGGCGTCCGCTGCTGGTCCCGCTGATGCCCGGGGCGGGCGTGCTGGTCCTGCTGGTGATGCTGGGCAGCGACCTCGGGACCACGCTGGTCCTGCTGGCCATCTTCCTCGGCCTGCTGTGGGTCGTCGGCGCTCCCGGGCGGCTGTTCATCGGCATCGCCGGGCTCGTGTGCCTGCTGGTGTCGATCCTCATCGTCGTCGAGCCGTACCGGATGGCGCGCCTCACCGGGTTCCTCGACCCCTCCGGCAACCGGCTCACCAGCAGCTACCAGGGCATGCAGGGCCTGTACGCGATCGGGTCGGGCGGCCTGTTCGGCACCGGCCTCGGGGAGGGACGCGCCAAATGGGACTACCTGCCCCACGCCGAGACCGACTTCATCTTCGCGATCGTGGGGGAGGAGCTGGGCCTCGTCGGCACCCTGGTGGTCCTGTCCCTGGTCGGGCTGCTCGCCTACGCGGGCCTGCGGATCGCCCGCCGGGTCAACGACCCGTTCACCCGGCTCGCCGCCGCGGGCGCGACGGCGTGGCTGGTGGTCCAGGCCATCGTGAACATCGGAGCCGTCATCGGCGTCCTGCCCATCACCGGGATCCCGCTTCCGCTGGTGTCCTACGGCGGTTCGGCCCTGATTCCGAGCCTGTTCGCGCTGGGCATGCTGCTCGCTTTCGCCAAACGCGAGCCCGGCGCGCGGCAAGCACTCTCCGCACGGGGTCCCGGACCGGTCGTGAGGGCTCTAAGCTGGCTGGGTCTGGCACGGCGTTGAACCCCTTCCGGGGGGTCGGGGGGTCCCCCCAGATTGACTCCGCCCCCTCCGGGGTGCCGGAGACGCCGCGTCCACGAGCGCGCCCACGCGCCGGACGCGCGGCACCCGACAAGTCGAACACGCTGAGGAGTTGTCAACCAGCATGAGGGTTGTCCTGGCCGGCGGCGGCACCGCCGGACACATCGAGCCCGCCCTGGCACTCGCCGACGCGCTGCGCCGCAACGACCCGAACACCGGGATCGTCTGCCTCGGCACCGAGCGGGGCCTGGAGACCCGCCTCGTCCCGCAGCGCGGCTACGAGCTCGCCCTGATCCCGCCGGTGCCGCTGCCGCGCACGCTGACCCCGCAGCTGCTGTCGGTCCCCGGCAGGCTGCGCGGCGCGATCAACGCGGCGGCGTCCGTCCTCGACCAGGCCCAGGCCGACATCCTCGTCGGGTTCGGCGGCTACGTCGCCACCCCGGGCTACCTGGCCGCGCGCAAGCGCAAGGTGCCGATCATCGTCCACGAGGCCAACCCCAAACCCGGCCTCGCCAACAAGCTCGGGGCGCGCTTCACCGAGCACGTCGCGGTCTCGCACGCCGACTCGCCGCTGCCGAACCCCACGTTCGTCGGCATCCCGCTCCGCCGCGAGATCGCCACCCTCGACCGGCTCGCCCTGGGCGACAAGGCCCGCTCCTACTTCGGCCTGCTGCCCGACCTGCCCACCCTGCTGATCTTCGGCGGCTCGCAGGGCGCCCGGTCCCTCAACCAGGCCGCGGTGGCCGCCGCGCCGGCCTTCCGGCAGGCGGGCATCCAGGTCCTGCACATCGTCGGGCCGAAGAACACCGAGGAGCCCGAGCCGGTGTCCGGCGGCCCGCAGTACGTCACGATCCCGTACTGCGACCGGATGGACCTCGCCTACGCCGCCGCCGACATGGCCATGTGCCGCGCCGGCGCGATGACGTGCGCGGAGCTGGCCGCCGTCGCGCTGCCCGCGGTGTACGTGCCGCTGCCGATCGGCAACGGCGAGCAGCGGCTGAACGCCGAGCCGATCGTCGAGGCCGGCGGCGGCATGCTCGTCGACAACGCCGACCTCACCCCCGACTGGATCGTGCAGAACGTCCTGCCGGTGCTGGCCGACCCCGGCCGGGTCGCGCACATGTCCGAGGCCGCCGGGCGGATGGGCCGGCGGGACGCCGACGTCGCGCTCGCCCGGATGGTCTACGACGTGGTCCGCTCGGCGGGCACCGAGCGATGAGCCTGATCGACCCCCGCGACATCGTGCCCGCCGGCGAGCTCGGCCGGGTCCACTTCATCGCGATCGGGGGCGCCGGGATGTCCGGCATCGCCCGCATCATGCTCCGGCGCGGTCTCGCCGTGTCCGGCAGCGACGCCCGCGACTCCGAGCTGCTCACCCAGCTCGGCGACCTCGGCGCCAAGGTCTTCGTCGGGCACGACGCCGCCCACCTGGGCGACGCCGAGACGGTGGTCGTGTCCACCGCGATCCGGGACGCCAACCCGGAACTGGCCGCCGCCCGCGAGCGCGGCCTGCGGATCCTGCACCGCTCCGCCGCGCTCGCCTCGCTGATGGCGGGCCGGCGGGCGGTCGCGGTCGCCGGCACGCACGGCAAGACCACCACGACCTCGATGCTGACGGTCGCGCTCCAGCACGCCGGGGCCGACCCGTCCTACTGCATCGGCGGGCAGCTGGTCACCACCGGCCTCGGCGCCGACGAGGGCACCGGCGACGTGTTCGTGGCCGAGGCCGACGAGAGCGACGGCTCCTTCCTCATGTACACCCCGCACATCGCGGTCGTCACCAACGTCGAGGCCGACCACCTCGACAACTACGGCGGCTTCGACCAGGTGAAGGAGAACTTCGCGAAGTTCGTCGACCGCGTCGAACCCGGCGGGACGCTCATCGCGGGGGCCGACGACCCGGTCGCGATGGAGCTGGCGGAACGGGCGCGGGCGCGCGGCCTGGCCGTCCGCACCTACGGGGAGGCCGAGGGCGCCGACCTGCGGGTGACCGGATTCACCCCGCGCGGCCTCGGCTCCCGGTTCGAGATCGGCGGGGTCGGCGAGGTCGCGCTGGGCGTCCCCGGGCGGCACAACGCGCTGAACGCCGCCGCCGTGGTCGCGGTCGCGCAGGCCCTCGGCCTGGACGACGCGCCGGTCCGCGCCGGCCTCGCCGCGTTCGGCGGCGCGATGCGGCGGCTGGAGCGCAAGGGCGAGGCGGGCGGCGTCGAGGTGTTCGACAGCTACGCCCACCACCCGACCGAGCTGACCGCCGACCTGGACGCCACCCGCGACTACCTGGGGGAGAAGGAGGGCGGCGGCCGGATCGTCGCGGTCTTCCAGCCCCACCTGTACAGCCGCACCCGGTTCTTCGCCGCCGAGTTCGGCGCGGCGCTCGGCCTCGCCGAGGCCGCCGTCGTCCTGGACGTCTACGGCGCCCGGGAGGACCCGGAGCCCGGCGTGACCGGCGCGCTCGTCGCCGACGCCGTCCCCGCGGGCACCGAGACCGTCTACGCGCCCGTCCGCGACGAGGTGCCCGGCATCGCGGCCTCGCTCGCGCGGCCCGGCGACGTCGTCATCACCCTGGGCGCCGGGGACGTGACCCAGCTCGGCCCGCTCGTCCTGGAGCGCCTCGCGGGGGAGTGAGCGGTGCGCGCCGGTCCGTCCGGGACACGCCGCCGCCCGCGCGGTCGGCGGCGGACGGGGCCGGCACTGCCAAGCTTGGGTCATGAACGAGGCGCGGACGGGCCGGCGAGCCGTGCGGGACGGCGTGCCGGGACCGGACGAGGAGCAGGCGCCGGACGAGGCCCCCGGCGAGGAGCGCGGCCGCCCCGGACGGTGGAAGGTGGTCTTCGTCACCCTGCTGGTGCTGGGTGCGCTCGCCGCCGTGACCTGGGTCCTGCTCGGCTCGCGGCTCCTCGTGGTCCGGCACGTGGAGGTGACCGGCACGGACCTGGCGCCGCGCGACCGCGTGGTCGCCGCCGCCGGGATCAGCCTCGGCAAGCCGATGGCGCGGCTGGCGACCGGCGGCATCCGGGCCCGGGTCGAGGAGCTCCGGGAGGTGGAGTCGGCCGAGATCGAGCGGCACTGGCCGGGCACCGTCCGCATCGTGGTCCGCGAACGGGTCCCGGCCGCGGTCTTCGAGCGCGACGGCCGCTACCACAGCATCGACCGGCACGGCGTCGTCGTGGCCGACGGCGAGTCCAGGCCGGCCGGCCTCCCGACGCTGGCCGCCGCCTCTCCCGGGCCGTCGGACAAGGCGACGCTCGCGGCGCTCACCGTCCTGTCCGACCTGCCGGAACGCCTGAAGAGGCAGGTCCGCGAGGTCACGGCGACCGGTCCGGAGGCGGTCACCCTCCTCATGGCGAGCGGGCAGACGGTGGAGTGGGGCGGCGCGGAGCGGGCGGAGGAGAAGATCCGGCTGCTGGAGGCGCTGTGGCGCACGGCGGCGGGACGGGCCGTCGCCACGGCCGACGTCAGCTCCCCCGAGGTGCTCAAGACGAAGTGAGCATGCCGTGCGGCTCGCCGGACGCCGGCGCGCTCCGCGAAGAAGGGCGTTTGCGGGACCGTTCGGGTCCGGTGCGTGTGTCGCGGCGATTCCGGTCGTCCGATGAGGCACGCTTGGACGGTCGCCCGGACCCGGGCGGCACCGACGCGGACGGCGGGAGGCGGCAGCTGGTGGACGGTGGCGCGCACGGCCCGGAAACACCCAGATCTCCTTCGCCAACCTGGGCAAACCCGCGCCCAGTGCGACACGCCGGTGGAGTTGGGGGGAGGTTAGTTGACCCTGGCCGTAAGGCCGCCCTACTGTCCGTATCAGTCCTCAGGTTGACATAACTGTAAGCCTCAAGTTGAGGGTGAGGGTTCAGGGCGACCGGTCTCCGTGACCGGCCCGGACCCGGCCCGCAAGCAGCAGACAGGTCAGGAAAACCGCGGCGGCACGGTCGGCAGACCGTGCAGGGCGGTCGGATAGAGCGGAAAGGCCCCTCGTCGTGGCAGCACCGCAGAATTACCTCGCGGTCATCAAGGTCGTCGGAATCGGCGGCGGCGGCGTCAATGCCGTCAACCGGATGATCGAAGAGGGACTCAAGGGCGTCGAGTTCATCGCGATCAACACGGACGCCCAGGCGCTGCTGATGAGTGACGCCGACGTGAAACTGGACGTGGGCCGCGAGCTCACCCGCGGGCTCGGAGCCGGCGCCAACCCCGATGTCGGCCGCAAGGCCGCCGAAGACCACCGCGAGGAGATCGAAGAGGTCCTCAAGGGCGCCGACATGGTGTTCGTCACCGCCGGAGAGGGGGGCGGCACCGGCACCGGCGGCGCCCCCGTGGTGGCCAACATCGCCCGCTCCCTCGGAGCGCTGACCATAGGCGTCGTCACCCGTCCCTTCAGCTTCGAGGGCAAGCGCCGCGCCATGCAGGCCGAGGCCGGTATAGAGACGCTGCGCGACGAGGTCGACACCCTCATCGTCATCCCCAACGACCGGCTGCTGTCGATCTCCGACCGCCAGGTCAGCGTGCTGGACGCGTTCAAGGCCGCCGACCAGGTGCTGCTGTCCGGTGTGCAGGGCATCACCGATCTGATCACCACGCCCGGCCTGATCAACCTGGACTTCGCCGACGTCAAGTCCGTCATGTCCGGCGCCGGCTCGGCGCTCATGGGCATCGGCTCCGCGCGCGGCGACGACCGCAGTGTCGCCGCGGCCGAGATGGCGATCTCCAGCCCGCTGCTGGAGGCCAGCATCGACGGCGCGCACGGCGTGCTGCTGTCCATCTCCGGCGGCTCCGACCTCGGCCTGTTCGAGATCAACGAGGCGGCGCAGCTGGTGTCCAACGCCGCCGCGCCCGACGCGAACATCATCTTCGGCGCGGTCATCGACGACGCGCTCGGCGACGAGGTCCGGGTCACGGTGATCGCGGCGGGTTTTGACGAGGGCCGTCCCGCCAAGCCGACCCCGGAACCCGAGAGCAAGAGGGTGCCCCCGCCGCCGCGCCCGGTACCGCCGCCCGCGTCCGCGCCTCCGGCGTCCGCGCCGCCCGCGGCCGCGCCCACGGCGTCCGCGGCCACGCCGCCCGCGAACCCGATTCCGAGCAGGGTCGGCCGGTCCGAGTCCGCGGGCACGAGCCAGTCCGCCCCGCCGCAGCAGCCGGTGGCGCAGGCCGCCGCCGCTCCGCAGCCCCCGGCGCCCGCGCCGCCGCAGCCGTCCGAGTCCGACCGGCCCCAGCCGGCCGCGCAGGAGCAGGACGACCGGCCCGCCGGACGCGGCGGGCCGGCCGAGCAGTCCCGGCCGGAGAGCCCGGCGTCCCCGGCCGCCGACCGCGACGGAGGCGGGTCCGCCGGCGAGCCGGGCGGTTCGCGCCCTCCCGCGCCGCGTCCGGGCTCCGAGCAGTCCTCCACCCGGGTGCACGCCGGGGAGAACGACGGCGGCCCCGCCTCGTCCGGGCAGCGCCGCCGCCCCGTGGTGTTCGACGAGGACGACGACCTCGACGTCCCCGACTTCCTGAAGTGATCACCCCCGTCGCCATGGGCGACGGCGTCGGCGGCGCGTTCACCGGGCGCGCCGGCGGCGTGAGCACCGCCCCCTACGACTCCCTCAACCTGGGCGGCGCGGTCGGCGACGACGCCGCCGCCGTCCTGGACAACCGCCGGCGCACCGCCGCCCTGCTCGGCGTCGACCCCGGACGCACCGTCTTCATGCGGCAGGTGCACGGCGCCGACGTCGCGTTCGTCACCTCCCCCGATCTCTCCGAGCCGGTCGACGCGATCGTCACGACCGTCCCCGGCCTCGCGCTCGCCGTCCTGGTCGCCGACTGCGCGCCCGTCCTGCTGGCCGACCCCGCCGCCGGGATCGCCGGCGCCGCCCACTCCGGCCGCCCCGGGACCGCCGCCGGGGTCGTCCCGGCCCTGGTGAAATCGATGTGCGAACGGGGCGCCGACCCCGCCCGGATGACCGCCGCGGTCGGCCCCGCCGCGTGCGGCCGCTGCTACGAGGTCCCCGAGGCGATGCGGGACGAGGTCGCCGCCGTCGTCCCCGCCGCGCACGCCACCACGTCCAAGGGCACCGCCGGCCTCGACATCCGCGCCGGCATCGTCGAGCAGCTCGCCGCCGCCGGCGTGACCGGGGTCCGGGTCGATCCCCGCTGCACCATCGAGGACCCCGGCCTCTTCTCCTACCGCCGCGACGGCCGAACCGGCCGCTTCGCCGGATACGTCTGGCTCAAGGGCGACGCATGACCGCACAGCGCCGTGCCGAACTGGCCGAGGGCATCGCCGGAGTGCGCGACCGCATCGCCGCCGCGTGCGCCGCGGCCGACCGCGACGAGGCCGAGATCACGCTGATCGCGGTGACCAAGACCTTCCCCGCGTCCGACGTGCGGCTGCTGGCCGGGCTCGGCCTGACCGACGTCGGCGAGAACCGCGACCAGGAGGCCCGCCCGAAGGCCGCCGACTGCGCCGACCTCCCGCTCACCTGGCATTTCGTCGGCAGCCTGCAGACCAACAAGGCCCGCGCGGTCGCCGGGTACGCCGACGTCGTCCACTCGGTCGACCGATCGAGGCTGGTCACGGCCCTGTCGGACGCCGCCGTCCGCGCGGGCCGCACCCTGCGCTGCCTGGTCCAGGTCTCGCTCGACGAGGAGGAGGGGCGCGGCGGCGCACCCGTCCGAGATGTGCCCGCGCTCGCCGACGGGATCGCCGGGGCGGACGGGCTGGAGCTCGGCGGCGTGATGGCCGTCGCGCCGCTCGGCGCCGACCCCGCGCCGGCCTTCACGCGGCTCGCCGAGGTCGCCGCGGAGGTCCGCCGGAACCATCCGGACGCGTCGATCGTCTCTGCGGGTATGAGCGGCGATCTGGAACAGGCGATCGCGAGCGGCGCGACACACCTGCGGGTCGGTACGGCGTTGCTCGGCGGCCGACGGGCAATCGTCAGGTAATGTCCCCCCAGTGGTACCTGCCCGAACGCGGGGCGCCACATCGGATCAGTCCAACCGCGGCACCGGACGCGCCCGGAGCCGCTGCCACAGGACACGGAGGGGCGTATGGCCAGCGCGATGCGCAAGATGGCGGTCTACCTCGGCCTTGTGGAGGACGACCGCTACGACGACAAGTACGGCGACTACGACGAGTACGATCTCTACGACGAGGAGACCGACACCGGCCAGGGCCGACGTCGCGAGGACGAATCCGGCGGCCAGCTTACCCGAGCGGACGAGGCCCCGGATCGGGAACGCGACCATCACTCCACGTCGACGATCGAGCGGCGCTCCGTAGCGCTCTACGAGTCCGGTACCACCGACCTCGCTCGTATCACTACGCTGCACCCAAGGACCTACAACGAGGCGAGGACCATCGGGGAGCACTTCCGGGAGGGCACACCGGTGATCATGAACCTGACCGAGATGGTCGACAGCGACGCCAAGCGTCTGGTCGACTTCGCGGCGGGTCTGGTGTTCGGCCTGCACGGGAGCATCGAGCGTGTTACGAACAAGGTGTTCCTGCTGTCGCCCGCCAACGTGGAGGTGACGGCGGAGGACAAGGCCCGGATGGCAGAACGAGGTTTCTTCAACCAGAGCTGAGAACCACTTGCGAGAGTACCCGTGAACATCGTTGGCACCGTCCTGCAGGCGGTCCTGTACTTCTTCCTCCTGTTCCTGATCGGGAGGCTGATCCTGGAGATCCTGCAGTCGTTCGCCCGGCAGTGGAAGCCGACCGGGGTCGTCCTGGTGATCGCCGAGGCGGTCTACACCGTCACCGATCCGCCGCTGAAATTCCTGAGGCGCTTCATACCGCCCATTCGACTGGGTAACGTTGCGCTGGACCTCAGCTTCACCGTCCTCATCCTTGTGGTCTGGTTCCTGATCATCATCGTCGGCTCCGCGTTCGGCGGAGGCTAGGTCGATCGGATACCGTCCTTCGGGACAGACTCCAAGCGCGCCAAGGAGACGAGAACATGCCGCTGACACCCGCCGATGTGCGGAACAAGCAGTTCAGTACCACCAGGCTGAGGCCGGGGTACGACGAGGAGGAGGTGGACGCCTTCCTCGACGAGGTCGAGGCCGAGCTGGACCGCCTCATCCAGGAGAACGAGGAGCTGCGGGCCAAGCTCGCCGAGTGCCTGCGCGGCAAGGTTCCCGCCATGGCCGCTCCCATCGTGGAGCCGAAGCCGGACGTCCAGAAGATCCCCGAGCCTCCCCGCCCGGAGCCGCAGCCGCAGCCCGAGCCGGAGCCGGCCCTCGGCGGCCTCGGCATGGGCGCCGCGCCCACCGGCGAGGACAACATGGACACCGCCGCCCGCGTGCTCGCGCTGGCGCAGCAGACCGCCGACCAGGCGATCGCCGACGCCCGCCGCGAGGCGGACGAGACGCTCGGCCGCGCCCGCCGCGAGGCCGAGGAGATCCTCGGCAAGGCCCGCCGGCAGGCCGACCAGATCGTCAGCGAGGCCCGCTCGCGCGCCGAGGCCCTCGACCGCGACGCCCAGGAGCGGCACCGGCAGGTCATGGGCTCGCTCGTGCAGCAGCGCGAGGAGCTCGAGCGCGAGGTCGACAACCTGCGCGCGTTCGAGCGCGAGTACCGCAGCCGCCTGAAGGTCTACCTGGAGGGCCAGCTGCGCGACCTGGAGGCCGGCAGCACCGAGACGGGCGCGTTCGCCGCCGTCCCGGGCGCGGCCGCCGCCCAGTCGCAGCAGAACGCCCCGCAGACGGGCCCGCAGAACGCCATCCCGCACGGGGAGAACCGCAACGGCGCCGCCGGCGGTTCCGGCCCGGCCCCCGGGCAGTTCTCGCAGCCCGCGGAGCATGCCCAGCAGGTGCAGCACTCGGCAACCGGGGCCTTCCACTCCGGCGGTGACAACCCGCCGCACGAACGGCGCTGACACGGGCACCGCGGGCGATAGTGTCTTCCCGATCGCCGCGCCGTGGACGGCAGCGCAGCCGTCCCGGCGGCGCGGGAGACGCGGCCGGGCCCACCCGGCCCGGAGCCGAGCGGCCTGAACGAGGGAGAGAGACCCTGTGATCATCCTGAGCGGTGTTCTGGTCGTGGTGGCGATGGCCCTGCTGGTAGCGGGGATCGTCGCCGGCAACTCGGACAGCGCCGAGGTATTCGGCCAGTTCGACGCGCTGTTCGTGATCTACATCTCGATCGCGGTCAGCATCGTCTCGGCGCTCTGCCTGGCCCTCGGGGTGTTCCTGCGCCGCAAGGAGCTCTTCGGACCGAGCGTCGCGACGGCGCCCGCCCGCAAGAGCAAGGCCACGAAGGCGAGGAAGGACCAGCGCGGCAAGGCCGCGCCCGCCGCGAAGGCCAAGGGGGCCCCGGAGGCCAAGGCCCCGGCGGACCCGGCCGACGACGAGGTGGAGATCCCCGCCCCGCCGGCCGACGTGCCCGACGACGCGCTGGTGTTCGTCGTCCGCGGCCGCAAGCGCTACCACCTCGACACGTGTCGGCAGCTCGCCGGCCGCGAGACCGAGGAGCTCACCTACGCCGAGGCCAAGGAGGAGGGGTTCAGCCCCTGTACCGCCTGCATGCCCGACACCGCACTGGCGGCGCGCGCCGCGGCGTCGGGCCCCGCGTCCCCGGACGCGGGCAAGAAGGCGGCGGGGGACGCGCCCGTACCTGCGAAGCCCGGCGTGGAGCGCTCCGGGGACGGCCTGGCGGGTCTCGCCAAGCCGGCGCCCTCCCCGGCCGCCGCGGCCACGTCGTTCGACAAGACCGCGGAGATCCCCCGGGCGGGCGAGCCGGAGCGGCCGGGCCGCGCCGGGGAGACCGGAGCCGAGCGCGAGCCGGAGCGTCCCGCGGGCCCGACCCTCACCGACCTCCCCGTCGCGAGCATCTTCGCGCCCGCGGAGCCCGCCGGACGCGCGGAGAAGGCCGAGAACGCCGGACCGGAGCCGGAGGAGCGCTCCGCCGGGGAACGGGCCGCTGACGCCGGATCCGCGGCGCCGGACGCCACCGGCGATGCCGCCCCGACGTCCCCGGCGTCCCCGGAGGCCGAGGCCGCCCCGGACGCGACGGCCCCGAAGCCCCGCGACGCCGAGGACGAGGACGTCCCCGCACCGCAGGCGGCCGACGAGCCCGAGCCGGAACCCGCCGCCGCGTCCCCGGCCGCCGAGCCCGCCGACGACGGCCCGCAGGTCCGGATCCTCAGCGGCACCAAGCGCTACCACCGCGTCGACTGCGCCCTCATCGAGGACATCGGCGACGAGGCCGACGACCTGGAGTCGCTGTCGCGCGCCGAGGCCAAGTCCCGCGGCTGCACCCCCTGCCTCGTCTGCCAGCCCGACCGCGAACGCGCCCGCGACTGACCACCCCGCGGCCCGGCGGCGGCCGTGGCCCTGTGGTCACGGCCCGGCGGTCACTGCCGGTGACCGCGGGTCAGTGGTCGCGGCGGCGGTCGCGGAGTCCGGGGCGGGGCCCGTGGTGCAGGCGGTGGACGTCGCGGTGCCGGTTCCGGCGCGCGGCCTTGTCGTTCACTTCCCGGCGCTTGGCCGTGACGCCGCCGAACAGGACCAGGCCGGTGATCCGGATGACGGGCGCGTCCGGGTCGGTCGTGTCGTCCTCCGGCAGGTCGTTCCCGCCGAAGACCGCGGTGTTGGAGCCGACGACCCGGACGCCGGGCGGCACGACGATGTCCACACCGCCGAACACGCAGGTGACGTTGACGGTCACCTCGTTGCGGCTGAGGACCGCCTGCCGGAAGTCCAGCTCCACGCCGGCGAACACGCACGCGACGTTCGTGGTGGCCTCGGCGAGCCAGCGTCCCTTACGCTCCGCCCCGCCGAAGATCGCCACCACGTTCGGTGACTGCGAGGGAGGAGGCGCGACCGCCGGCTGCTCCTTGCGCAGGTCCACCCGCGGCCGGGGCGACGGCAGGTCGTGGAGCACCGGCTCCAGTTCGGCGTACGTCCTGGCGTTGTACACCAGGTCGATGCGCTCGGCGTGCTCCTCCGGAGTGATGCGCCCCTCCGCCAGGGCCTCACGCAGACGGTCCGCCACCTGATCACGGTCGGCGTCCGAGGCGCGCATGCTCGCGCCCGGCGGGCGCACGGGGGGTTCGGACGCGGCAGGCTGTTCGGGAACGTTCACCCCCCAATCATTGCAAACGCGATGTGTCGCGACAATCACCGCCGCCGTGGCCGCCTGGGAAGGCGGCCACGGCGGGACGGTCACGCCTTGCGGATGTAGTAGGTGAGGCCGAGCTCCTCGTCGCGGGTCGCCGGCAGATCGTCGGGCCGGCCCTCGTTGACGGCGTGGGCGAGGACCTCGGCGGCGATCTCGCCGGTGTGGGCGCGCAGGGCCTCGGCGAGGTCGGTGCCGGTCGCCTCCCACCACAGGTCGATGCGGTCGGTGACCTCCAGGCCGGCGGCCTTGCGGCCCTCCTGGACGAGGCGGATCGCCTCGCGGACCAGGCCGGCGCGGCGCAGCTCCGGGGTGACGGTGAGGTCGAGCGCGACGGTCTCGCCGGCGGCGCTCTCCACCGCCCAGCCGCTGCGCGGGCGCTCGGTGACGATCACGTCGCCGGACGAGAGCGGAACCATGCCGACGTCCATGGCCTGGACCTCGGCGCCGCCCTCGCGGAGCGCCTGGACGAGCGCGGCGGGGTCGGCGGACGTGATGGCCTTGGCGACCTTCGGGGTGTCCTTGGCGTAGCGCTTGCCGAGTTCGCGGAAGTTGGGCTTCACCTCGTACTCGACCAGGTCCCCGCCGATCGAGGAGAGCTCCTCGAAGCCGAGGACGTTCAGCTCCTCGGAGATCTGCGCGCGGAGCTGCTCGGGCAGCGCGGACCAGCCCGTGGCGCCCACCAGCGCCCGCCCGAGGGGGCGGCGCGTCCGGACGCCGCCGGCGGCGCGGGCGGAGCGGCCGAGTTCCACCAGGCGGCGGGCGAGGGCCATCTGCGCGGTCAGCTCCTCGTCCACGAGGTCCTCGTCGGCGGCCGGCCAGTCCGCGAGGTGCACGGACTCGGGACCGCCGGCGGCGCGGATGACGTCCCACACGTGGTCGGTGATGAAGGGGACCATCGGCGCCATCAGGCGGGTGAGGGTCTCCAGGCACTCGTACAGGGTCGCGAACGCCGACGCGCCGTCCGGGGTCCCGGGGCCCTCCCAGAAGCGGCGGCGGGAGCGGCGCACGTACCAGTTCGACAGGTCGTCGATGAACTGGGAGAGGTGCCGGCCGGCGCGGGCGGTGTCGAAGTCCTCCAGGGCCGCGTCGACCTCGCGGACGGTGCGGTGCAGCTCGGCGAGCGCCCAGCGGTCGAGGAGCGGGCGGTCGGCGGGCGCCGGCGCCTCGGCCGCCCGGCCGGGCGTCCACGCGCGGCCCTGCGCCTCCGCCGCGTTGGCGTACAGGACGAAGAAGGACGCGGTGTTCCAGTAGGTGAGGAGGACCTTGCGGACGATCTCCTCCAGGGCGCCGTGGCCGACGCGGCGGGAGGCCCAGGGGAGGCCGTTGGCGGCCATGAACCAGCGCACCGCGTCGGCACCGTGCTGGTCCATGAGCGGGATGGGCCGCAGCACGTTGCCGAGGTGCTTGCTCATCTTGCGGCCGTCCTCGGCGAGGATCAGGCCGAGGCACACGACGTTCTCGTAGGACGACCTGTCGAAGACGAGCGTCCCGACGGCCATGAGGGAGTAGAACCAGCCGCGGGTCTGGTCCTGCGCCTCGCAGATGTACTGGGCGGGGTAGGAGCTCTCGAAGACCTCCTTGTTCTGGTGGGGGGCGCCCCACTGCGCGAACGGCATCGACCCCGAGTCGTACCAGGCGTCGATGACGTCGGGCACGCGGCGCGCCTCCGTCCCGCAGTGGGGACAGGGGAACGTCACGTCGTCGACGTAGGGGCGGTGCGGGTCCAGCGCGGACATGTCGCTACCGGCCAGCTCGCCGAGTTCCGCGAGCGATCCCACGCATGTGACGTGCTCGTCGGCCTCACCGCACACCCACAGGGGGAGGGGCGTGCCCCAGTAGCGGCTGCGGGACAGCGACCAGTCGACATTGTTGCGCAGCCACTCCCCGTACCGGCCGTGCTTGACGGTCTCGGGGTACCAGTTGGTCTTCTCGTTCTCCTCCAGCAGCCGGTCCTTGATCTGCGTGGTGCGGATGTACCAGGCGGGGAGCGCGTAGTAGAGCAGGGGCGTGTGGCAGCGCCAGCAGTGCGGGTAGCTGTGCTCGAAATGGCCGCCGCGGAACAGGAGCCCGCGCGCGCGCAGGTCGTCGGTGAGCGGCTCGTCGGCGTCCTTGAAGAACTTGCCGCCGACCAGAGGCACCTCCTGCAGGAAGCGCCCGTCCGGCCCGATCGGATTGACGATCGGCATCCCGTAGTTCTTGCAGACCGTCATGTCGTCGGCTCCGAACGCGGGAGCCTGGTGGACGAGCCCGGTGCCGTCCTCGACGGTGACGTAGTCGCCCAGGACGACATAGTGCGCGTCCGGGATCTCGACCAGCTCGAACGGCCGCCGGTAGGCGGTGCGCTCCAGTTCGGCGCCCTGGTAGGTGGCGAGCCGCTCCGCGTCCTCGCCCAGGACCTGGTCCACGAGGGGCTCGGCCACGACGAGCACCTCGTCGGAGTCCGCCGGCCGGGCGGCGACGTAGGCGACCTCGGGATGGACGGCGACGGCGGTGTTGGACACCAGCGTCCACGGCGTCGTCGTCCAGATGAGCAGCGCGGCGCCCATCTCGGCGAGCGGGCCGGAGGTCACGGGCATCCGCACGTACACCGACGGGCTCGTCACCTCCTCGTACGCGCCGGGCTGGCCCAGCTCATGGTCGGAGAGGCCCGTCCCGCAGCGCGGGCAGTACGGCGTGATGCGGTAGTCGCGGAACAGCAGGCCCTTGTCGAACACCTGCTTCAGGGACCACCAGACCGCCTCGACGTACTCGGGGTCCATCGTGCGGTAGGCCTGGTCGGTGTTGACCCAGTAGCCCATGCGCTCGGTCATCTCCTCGAACGCGTCCACGTGGCGCAGGACCGATTCGCGGCAGCGGTCGTTGAACTCCGCGACGCCGTACTCCTCGATGTCCTTCTTGCCGGTGAGGCCGAGTTCCTTCTCCACGGCGACCTCGACGGGCAGGCCGTGGCAGTCCCAGCCGGCCTTCCGGGGGACGTGGTAGCCCTTCATGGTCTTGAAGCGCGGGAAGACGTCCTTGAACACCCGGGCCTCGACGTGGTGGACGCCCGGCATGCCGTTGGCGGTCGGCGGGCCCTCGTAGAACACCCAGCGGGGACCGGACGCGGTGCGCTCCAGCGACCGCTCGAAAACCTTGCTCTCCTGCCAGCGGCGCAGCATGTCCCGCTCCAGGGCGGGCAGATCTACCTGCGCTGGCAGCGGCCGAAAACCTCGGCTCACGATGGCGGACCTCCGGATCGACGTGACCACGTGACCGGAGGGACGAGGCGCGTGCCCGGATCGCCCGAGCGGCCCCGCGGTACCACCCTCCTTGACCGTGCCGCGACGGCACCGTCCGCTTCGTTCGAGTCCCGGCTGCCGGTTCTACTGGGCCCGCGGACGGAGTCCGGGACGGTTCCTCCGGCGGCTCCGGGGTGATCTGGCCGCCGGGCTCGCCCCCGGGCTCGCACCGTCCCCGGGTCGCTCATGGCTGCGTGCGGCGGCAGGTGTCCCCATCGATGCCTGCCATACGACTGCTCGTCCCGACTCTAACGCACGCGGGGCGGTCTCCTCTTCCCCTTGACGGGGCCGCCCCGCCGGTGCGGCCGCCTGCCGTTCCTTTGCGATCTCGTGCGGTGCCGCGGAGTTTCCGGGCGATCGGCCACGGGGCATAAGCGGTCGGTAACCCCACCCCAGGTTGTTTACCGCGTCCGAGAAAGGGGACTTATGCTGCCCGCACTGCCCGTCGAGGCGATCAGCGCGAGGGGGGCCGACATGGCCGGCGCGAAGAGGGGCACCACGCGGCCCGCCGAGAAGCGGTCCGCCGAGAAGCCGCCCGCTGGAGGCAAGACCCGGGGCACGAGGCCGTCCCCGTCCAAGACGCCCGCCAAGAGCGCGCCCGCGAAACCGGGCAAGGCGCCGGCGCGGGGCAAGCCGGCGGGCGGGCGCGGCTCCGCGAAGGCGGGGCGGGCGGTCTCCTCCGGCGCGCCGGGGAAGGGCCCGGTGGACGGGCGGCGGGCCGCGGCGGCCGCGGAGCTCCCGGTCCGCGAGGGGGAGGACCAGTGGACGCCCGGCGAGCTCGCCGACGTCCGCACCGGGCTGCAGGAGCAGATCGAGACGCTGCGCACCGAGATCGCCGCGTCCGCGAGCCAGATCGCCGAGGGCGACACCAGCGACGGCGCCGGGGACGACCAGGCCGACGCGGGCGCCAAGACCTACGCGCGCGAACACGAGCTCGCGTTGTCCTACAATTCACAGGACCTGCTCGCCCAGATCGAGCGGGCCGTCCAGCGGATGGACGCCGGCACGTACGGGATCTGCGAGTCCTGCGCCACGCCGATCGGCAAGGCGCGCCTCCAGGTCTTCCCGCGTGCGACCCTGTGTGTGACATGCAAACAACGCGAGGAACGTCGCTGATCGACCAAGAGAACCCAGAGGGCGGGGCCGGGGAATCCACGGGATCTCCTCGGCCGCGCCGCGTCGGCGTGCTGATCGCCGTCGCGCTGACCGCGCTGACCGCCGACATCGTGACCAAGACCGTCGTGGTGGCGACGCTGCAGGACCGCGAGCCGATCGAGCTGCTCGGCGGCCTGCTGACGCTGCGCGAGACCCGCAACAGCGGTGCCGCGTTCTCCATCGGCACCGGCTACACGGTCGTCTTCACCCTGATCGCCATCGGCGTGGTGGTCGCGATCCTGCGCACCGCCCGCAACCTGCGGAGCCTGCCCTGGGCGGTCTGCCTGGGCCTGCTGCTCGGCGGCGCGGTCGGCAACCTCGCCGACCGGATGCTGCGCGCCCCCGCCCCGCTGAAGGGCCATGTCGTCGACTGGATCCAGGTGCCGAACTTCCCGGTGTTCAACCTGGCCGACTCGTCGATCGTCTGCGGCGGCGTCCTCGCCGTCCTGCTGGCGGCGCGCGGGCTGCAGATCGACGGGACCCGCCTCCCCGGCAAGGACGAGGAGGACGCCGAGGACGCCGAAGCGGACGAGCCCCCCGAGAAGGCCCCCGGGAAGCCCGCGGACGAGTCCGCCGCGAAGCCGGTCGAGGCGCCCGCCGCCGAGGCCCGGCCCGAGCCCGCCGACGCGCCGGCGCCGGAGGAGAAGTCCTGATGGGCGAGGTGCGCGGCCTCCACGTCCCGGACGGGCTGGAGGGAGAGCGGGTCGACGCCGCGCTGGCGCGGCT
Organism: Actinomadura sp. KC345; assembly: GCF_004348515.1. Classification (GTDB taxonomy): domain Bacteria; phylum Actinomycetota; class Actinomycetes; order Streptosporangiales; family Streptosporangiaceae; genus Spirillospora. Next base: position 27,947 of record NZ_SMKH01000068.1, read on the forward strand.
GTTCGGGCTGTCGCGGGGCGGCGCCGCCGACATCATCGCCGCCGGGGAGGTCCTGCTGGACGGCGCCGCGGTGGCCACGAAGTCGGAGCGCCTGCACGCCGGCGCCTGGCTGGAGGTGACGCTTCCGCCGCCGCCCGCGCCGCCCGCCCCGGTCGCCGAGCCCGTCCCCGGGATGTCCGTCCTGTACGAGGACGACGACATCGTCGTGGTCAGCAAGCCGATCGGCGTCGCGGCGCACCCGACCACCGGCTGGACGGGCCCGACGGTCCTCGGGGGGCTCCTCGGGGCGGGCCACACGATCGCGACCGGCGGCGCGTCCGAGCGGCAGGGGATCGTGCACCGGCTGGACGCCAACACCACCGGCGCGATGGCCGTGGCCAAGAGCGAGGTCGCCTACTCCCGGCTGAAGCGCGCGTTCAAGGAACGCCGCGTCGACAAGCGCTACCAGGCGCTCGTGCAGGGCCATCCCGACCCGTTCCGGGGGACGGTCGACGCGCCCATCGATCGGCACCCGTCCGGCGACGGCCGCTTCGCGGTCGTGGCGGGCGGCAAGCCGTCGGTGACGCACTACGACACCGTCGAGGCGTTCCGGGCGGCGACGCTGCTCGACATCGACCTGGAGACGGGCCGCACCCACCAGATCCGGGTGCACATGGCCGCGATCCGGCATCCGTGCGTGGCCGACCTGGCGTACGGCGCGGACCCGACCCTCGCGGAGCGCCTCGGCCTGAAGCGGCAGTGGCTGCACGCCGTCCGGCTGGGCTTCGAGCACCCCACCAGGGGGGAATGGGTGGAGTTCGAGAGCCCGTACCCGGACGACCTGGCCCGCGCCCTGGAGATCGTCCAGGACGAGTCCTGAGCCCCGGCCCGCGGGGCCGTCAGAGGCCGAGCAGGCGCAGCCCGGCGGCGACGGCGGCGGCCACGGCCAGGACGACCAGGAACGGAGCCTTCAGCATGAGCGCGGCCACGGCTGCGCCGAGGCCCGCCATCCTGGCGGCGTCGAACTCCAGGGACCTGCCGTCGGCGAACGCCTGCACGGCGATCAGCGCGGTCAGCAGCGCCACCGGGACGAGGTCGGTGAACCGGCGCACCCGGGGATCGTCCAGGACCCGCTGCGGGGTCACGAGCCCGCCGAGCTTGAGCGCGTAGCAGCCGATCCCGGTGGCGATCACCGCGACCCAGACGCTCATCGCGGCGCCTCCCTTCTCCCGATCAGCGCGGGCAGCGCGGCGACGGCGGCCAGCATGACCGGCACGCCGGGCGGCAGCAGCGGCGTCGCCGCGAGCGCGATCACCGCGGCGGTCAGCGCCACCCGCACCTCCCGCCGCCCCGCGGAGAGCCGGGGCCACAGCAGCGCCAGGAAGGCCGCCGGGCCGAGCACGTCCAGGCCGATGGCCTCGGGGTCGCCGAGCCGTGCCGCGCCGCCGGCGCCCAGCAGCGTCGTGAGGTTCCAGACCAGGTAGAGGCTCACCGCCGTGGTGTAGAACCCGGTGCGGGCGGCGGCCCGGCCGGGCTGCGCGGTCGCGACGGCGGTGGTCTCGTCGATGACGACGTGCGCGGTGACCAGCCGGCGCCAGCCCCGCACGCCCAGCGTGTCCGCGAGCCGCATGCCGTACAGGGCGTTGCGGCCGCCCAGCAGCACCGCGCCGAGCGATCCGGCGACCAGCCCGCCGCC
>NZ_SMKH01000069.1 GCF_004348515.1 Actinomadura sp. KC345
GGGAGGGGGGCCGGAATGCCACAACAGACAAGATTAACTGTGCTTCGCGACATTCCGCCCTGGCAACCGGGTAAGGACGCCCTCCGCGCCCCGCCGGAACCGGAAAGAGGCCCCTCCGCGGAGAGCCTCTCCCCGGCCGGTCAGGCCGATCCCGGCCCGGTCAGGGCCTGCTCCGGCCGCCTGGCGGATCCGCTATGACTCGAAGGTCCGGCGCGTCTCCTTGGCCGCGTCCTTGACCTTCTCGCCGGCCTGCTTGGCGCCGCCGGCCGTGCGGTCCTGGCGCCCCTCGGCCTCCAGGGAGGGGTCGCCGGACTGGCGCCCGGCCTCCTCCTTGCCGCGGCCCTTGGCCTGTTGCGCCTTGTTCTTCAGCTTGTCGAGGATGCTCATCGCTCCTCCTCCTGTTACTGGGGGCTTCCCCAAGCCCGCCATGCCCGTTGAACGGGCGACCATGCATCGGCCGGGCGCGGTAGCAGGCGCGGGACGCCCACCGCGCGGGAATGCCGCAGCACATGGGAAGGTTGTGCGGGACGAGGACGGAGACGTCCCGCCCCTAATTGCAGCCGAGCGTCACCACAGGAGCACCCACCGTGTCGTTGCCACCTCTGGTCGAGCCCGCAGCGGAGCTCACCCGCGACGAGGTCAACCGCTACTCGCGACACCTGATCATCCCCGACGTGGGCATGTCCGGGCAGAAGCGACTGAAGAACTCCAAGGTCCTGGTCGTGGGTGCCGGCGGTCTCGGCTCCCCCGCCCTGCTCTACCTCGCCGCCGCCGGGGTGGGCACCCTCGGCGTCATCGACTTCGACGTCGTCGACGAGTCCAACCTGCAGCGGCAGATCATCCACCGGCAGTCGTCCCTCGGCAAGCCCAAGGTCGAGTCGGCCGCCGACACCGTCCGTGAGGTCAACCCGCTGATCGACGTGGTCGTGCACAACACCGCGCTCGACAACGACAACATCATGGACATCTTCGCCGGATACGACCTGATCATCGACGGCACCGACAACTTCGCGACCCGCTACATGGTGAACGACGCGGCCGTCCTGCTGGGCAAGCCGTACGTGTGGGGGTCGATCTACCGGTTCGACGGCCAGGCGTCCGTCTTCTGGGCCGAGCACGGCCCCTGCTACCGCTGCCTCTACCCGGAGCCGCCGCCGCCCGGCATGGTCCCGTCCTGCGCCGAGGGCGGCGTCCTGGGCGTCCTGTGCGCCTCGATCGGCTCCATCCAGGTGAACGAGGCCATCAAGCTGCTCGCCGGCATCGGCGAGCCGCTCGTCGGCCGGCTGATGATCTACGACGCGCTGGAGATGACGTACCGGTCGGTCAAGGTCCGCAAGGACCCGGAGTGCCCGCTGTGCGGCAAGAACCCGACCCAGACCGAGCTCCTGGACGACTACGAGGCGTTCTGCGGCGCCGTCTCCGACGAGGCCGCCGAGGCCGCGCAGGACTCCACGATCACCGTTCTCGACCTCAAGGCCATGCAGGACCGCGACGACGACATCTTCCTGGTGGACGTCCGCGAGCCCAACGAGTACGAGATCGTCTCGATCCCGGGCGCGACGCTGATCCCGAAGGGCGACTTCCTCAACGGCTCCGCCCTGGAGAAGCTCCCCCAGGACAAGAAGATCGTCCTGCACTGCAAGTCGGGCGTCCGCTCCGCGGAGGCCCTGGCCGTGGTGAAGAACGCCGGCTTCAACGACGCCGTCCACGTGGGCGGCGGCGTCCTGGCCTGGGTCAAGCAGATCGACCCGAGCCAGCCGTCCTACTGACGACCCCGACGTCGAGGCCCCCGGAGTCCGCTCCGGGGGCCTCGACGTGCCGCGGCGCCATGAAAGCCTGGTCGCAGGCGGCGGGCCGGCGTGATCGTCCGGGCGGGCACGGCGCCGGCCCGCCCGGTCCCGCGGCGGGTCCTCCGAGCCGGGAAAGGTGACGATGCGCGCGACGAAGCGCCTCCGGGGGTGGACGGCCCGTCTGCTCGCGGAGGGCGAGGAGCCCGACCCGCGCTTCACCCTGGCCAATGAGCGTACGTTCCTGGCCTGGATCCGGACGGCGCTGGCGGTCATCGCGGGCGGCATCGGCGTCGCGCTCGCCGGCGACCTCATCGAGCCGGTGCTGCGGCACCTCCTCGCGGTCGGCTTCGCCGGGACAGGCGCCGTGATCGCCGCGCTCGCGTTCCACCGGTGGCTGCGCACCGAGCGGGCGCTGCGCCGCGGCGAGAGCCTCCCGCCGCCGCCCCTCGCGCCCGTCATCTCCTACGGCCTCGCGGCGGCGGCGATCGTCCTGCTCGTCGGCGTCCTGATCACCCGGTGACGCTCTGGGACCCGGGGGCGCAGCCGGAGCGGACGGCGCTGGCCTGGACGCGGACCACGGCATCGCTGATCGCCGCCGGCCTGCTGTGCGTGCAGGTCGCGCCCTCGACGGCGGGCGCGGCCGTCGCGGCGGCGGTCGTGTGCGGCGGCGCGGCCCTCCTGCTGCGCATCTCCCGGGCCGGGCTCCGGAACCGCCGCCGGCTGCTGCCCGAGGGCGGCGGCGTGGCCGACCCGGTCTCCGCCCTGGCGGCGACGGTGCTGACGATGCTGCTCGCCGTGGTCGCGCTTCTGTTCACGTTCTGAGACGGGGTCAGGACCGGGTCGTCAGGGGTGGGACGGCCTGTCGATCCGGTAGATGACGTGGGCGCGGTCGTCGATCGGGTTGTCCGGTTCCATCTCGCCTTCCGCCACGCGCGTCAGGCCGGCCTTCTCCAGGGCCCGCCAGGACGCGCGGTTGGCCGCCGACACCGGTATCAGCACGCAGGGCGCCTCCGGGTACTCCCGCCACGTGCGCTCGATCATCGCCTGGATCATGCGAGGGCCGAGTCCCCGGCCGACCAGGTCCGGCTCACCGATCAGGTAGTCGACGGTCACCGCTCCGGCCGGGACGGGCGTCACCGCGGCCAGCGGCTCGAAGTCCTCCGCGTAGTCCGCCAGCCGGCTGCGCTGGACGAGGCCGAACGGCCGCCCGTCCAGGGGGGCCAGCCAGTCCTCCGAGGGTTCCTCGCCCCGGGCGACGGGGCCGAAGTCGCGCGCGACCGCTTCGGGGGACGTCTCGTGGTTCCACCAGCGCGCCACGTACGGCTGCTCCAGCCAGCGGCGGAGCAGCGGGAAGTCGTCCTCGGTCACCCGTCGCCATGTGATCACTCGTGCTCCCCTGTCGCTCGGGCGTCGCGCGGTGTGTAGGTCAGGCCGAGTTCGGGGCCTATCTCGGCGAGCATCAGCTCGAACATGGGCTCGGCATCGTCCAGGGCGAACTCCAGGTGGCCGAAGACCTCCAGGCTGACGCCGCCCTGGAGTCTGACCCAGCACTTGAGGAACTGCTGGATCACTCCGAGGGGCAGGTCCACGCCGACGACCTCGTCCCGGTAGCGGGAGAGCTGGGGACGGAGACGGGGGTCGATCTCGTCATCGGGCACGGCGGGGAACGGATGCTTCTTCCACAGCTCCAGGAACAGCGCCATGAACGTCCACCCGAACCTGCGGGCGGATTCCTCGGCGAAGTCGACCTCTTCCTGGTGGCCGACGCCGCGCACGGGCGCGCCGAACAGCAGCGCGTACTCGCGGGGATGAGCCAGGGCCCAGCGGCGGAACTGGCGGGCCACCGCCAGGAACTTGCCGCTCATGTCGCCCTGCGGGACGGCCTTCGCCGAGCGGTGCAGCTCGCCGGTGAGCTCGGTGAAGAGGTCGCCCACCAGGTGCCGGAGCAGCTCGCGGTGGCTGTCGAAGTAGCGGTAGAGCGCCGGGGCCGTCATGCCCATCTCGCGGGCGATGGCCCGCAGGCTCACCGCGTCGGGCCCCTCCTCGACGAGGATCCGGCGGGCGGTCTCGGAGATCTCCTTGACCGTCGCCGCGCGCAGCCGGTCACGCCGTGTCTCCACTACGCCGCCCCCTCCTCTCCCTGGTCCGCGGCCGCGTCCGGCCGTCCCCGCATGATTCCTCAAAAACACCATTGACGAAAGCGAACGCTGTATGCAAACTTAACGCTGTTCGCAGTTTACGGCGTTCACCAATGTTAGCCAGCATTACACAGGAGGGCGAGGGCGATGTTCGATCGATGGGGGCGATGGGTCCACCGGCGGCGGCGGTGGGTCCTCGCGGCGGCGGGAGCGGCGCTGGTCTTCGCCGGCGTCTGGGGAACCGGGGTCTTCGGGGCGCTGTCCTCGGCCGGGGGCTTCGACACACCGGGGAGCGAGAGCGCGAAGGCCGCGCAGATCGCCGAACGCGAGCTCGGGCGGGACGAGGCGGACGTCGTCATCCTGTACGAGGGCGACATGACCGTCGACGATCCGGCCTACCGGGCGTCCGTCGAGCGGGCACTGGCCGGGCTGCCGCCCGGCAAGGTGGCCTCGGCCGGCACGTACTGGACGACCGGCGCGCCGCAGTTCGTCAGCGAGGACCGCACCGCCACCTACGCCGTCCTCCAGCTCGCGGGCTCCGACGGGGCCGCGCGGCAGGAAGGCTATGACGCCATCAGGGACGACCTGACCGAGGTCGGCGGCGGGCTCACCGCCAAGGTCGGCGGGACGGTCGGGACGGAGACCGCGATCAACGAGCGCGTCTCGTCCGACATCGGGCGCGCCGAGGCCATGGCGATCCCCGTGCTGGTGGTCCTGCTGGTGCTGATCTTCGGCGGCCTGGTGGCGGCGAGCCTGCCGATGCTGATCGGCGGCCTCGCGATCCTCGGGTCGTTCACCGCGCTGCACGCGCTCACGTACTTCACCGACGTGTCGATCTTCGCGGTGAACATCACCACGTTCCTCGGGCTCGGGCTCGCGATCGACTACGGGCTGTTCATGGTCAGCCGGTTCCGCGAGGAACTCCGGCGCGGCGGCAGCTCGGTCGAGGACGCCCTGGCCGCGACGATGTCCACGGCGGGGCGCACGGTCGCCGTCTCCGGCATCACGGTCGCGGTGTCGCTGTCCGGGCTGCTGCTCTTCGAGCAGAACTTCCTGGTCTCCATGGGATACGGCGGCATCGCGACCGTCCTGGTCTGCATGGCCGGGGCGCTGACCGTCCTGCCCGCCCTGCTCGCCGTCCTCGGCCCGAAGGTGAACGCGCTGTCCATCCGCCGGCGGAGGCCGGTCCGTTCCGGGGGTGTGGGGGGCCGTCCCCCCACAGAAGACCGGTCCGGCGTCTGGTGGGGGCGCGTGGCCCGCAGCGTGATGCGGCGGCCGGTGATCTACATGGTCGCGACGGTGGCGCTGCTCATCGCGCTGGGAGCGCCGTTCCTACAGATCAACTGGGGTGGCGTCGACGCCAAGGTCATGCAGGAGGGCGCGGACGCCAGAGTCGTCGCCGAGGCGCTGGAGACGCGCTTCCCCGCCAACGCGACGAGCCCGATCGAGGCGGTCGTGACCGGGACGTCCGACCGGGCGGCGATCCAGGCGTACGGGGACCGCCTGGGCTCGCTGCCCGGCGCGACCGGCGCCGCGGTGACCGGCTCGGAGGGCGAGACGACCCGGTTCGCACTGACCTACAAGGCCGACCCCAACTCCGACGCCGCGCGCGGTCTCGTCCGGGACGTCCGGGACGTCCCGGCACCGGCCGGTGCACAGGTCCACGTGGGCGGCGCCACCGCGGAGGTCGTCGACCAGCTGGACAGCCTCGGCTCCACCCTGCCATGGCTCGCCGTGCTCGTCGGAGGCGCCACGTTCGCGCTGCTGTTCCTGGCGTTCGGCTCGGTCCTGCTGCCGCTGAAGGCGATCCTGATGAACATGCTGTCGCTGTCGGCCACGTTCGGCGCGGTCGTGCTGATCTTCCAGGACGGTCACCTCTCGGACCTGCTCGGCTTCACCGCCACGGGCTCGATCTCCCCGGCCATGCCGATCCTGATGCTGGCCATGCTGTTCGGGATCTCGATGGACTACGAGGTGTTCCTGCTGTCGCGGGTCCGCGAGCAGTACGACCTGACCGGCGACAACACCGCCGCGGTCGCCACCGGCGTGCAGCGCACCGGCGCCATCATCACCAGCGCCGCGCTGCTGTTCATCGTCGTGATCGGAGCCTTCGCGACCTCGGGCATCACGTTCATCAAGATGGTCGGCGTCGGGATGGTCATCGCGATCGTGCTGGACGCGACCGTCGTCCGGGCGCTGCTGGTGCCCGCCACGATGCGGCTGCTGGGACGCGCGAACTGGTGGGCGCCCGGACCGCTCGCCCGGCTCTACGGCCGGTACGGCATCCGCGAAGGCGACGCCCCCGCCCCGGCGCGGCGGCCGGAACCGGAGACCGTGGGCTGACGCCGATGAGCGCAAACCGCTTGTGATCTCACCCACCCGGCGCGAGACTGAACGTCATTCGACCGGTGGCACAGCGTCGTTCCACTGGCGGCACCTCCGAGTGACACGCCCACGCGACGGCATGCCCCGGGCTCCCCCGCGGCACATACGGGACGTTCCTTTGGAGGCACCATGTCCACGCAGGTGATCAGCGACGCCGAGACGGCGCTCGAGCACCTGGAGCGGCTCACCGACGAACTCCGCTCCCGCGGCTGGGCCGTCGAGGTGGCCGCCCACGCCGGCCGGCGGCCGTCCGCCCTCGTCGCCAACCCGCGGATGCGGGCGCTGCAGGAGAACGTCATCGCGGCCCGGGAGCGCTCGGACGGCGGCTGGTCGTACTTCTACGGCTGGGGCGAGCGGATCGCCTCCTGCGCGGACCCGGCCGCGGCCGCCGCCGCGCTCGGCCGCGTCCTCGCCGCCCGCCGCGACAACTAGGGCCCCGGGCGACCGGCTTTACCCGATTCAGACGAGTCGCGTGCATCGGCGGTCACTCTCCGTGGGCATGATCGGAACGACCCCCGTCGATCAACGGGGGTCGTTCGCAGATCACGTGGAGAGGAAGCTCATGCGACCGTCCGTCCGGGCCGCCGTCACGCTGGCGGCGGCTGGAGCCGCACTGGTACCGCTCTCGAACGCCTCGGCCCTGACCGATCCCGAACCGCACGACGATCCGCACAAGGGAACGCACAAGATCGTCGCCAAGGGGCCGGCCAAGGTCTACGACCAGAGGTACCAGCAGACCAAGACGAAGGTCGTCGTCGTCCGGAAGCAGGACAAGACGGTCGTCAAGCTGCGCGTGTCGGGTTTCCCGGAGGAGGCCGCCGGCCGGACGTTCGGCGCCCACGTCCACGCGGACAAGTGCGGGCCCAAGCCCGAGGACGCCGGGCCCCACTACCAGAACCCGGCCGCCGCGCCCGGCACAACGCTCCGCGAGAAGGAGATCTGGCTCGACGTGAAGATCGGGCGCGACGGCGACGGCCGCGCCCGCACCACCGTGCCGTGGAAGGTCGCCAAGAAGGCGGCCGGGTCGGTCATCGTCCACGCCGAGCCCACCGATCCGAAGACGGGCGATGCCGGCGCGCGGCTCACCTGCACCGACGTCCCGTTCTGACCCTGGCGCGCCCGCCCACCGCCGAACGGGCGGCGGGCGGGCCGGTCAGGCCGACTTGCGGCTCCGGGTCGATTCCTTCTTGGCCGGTTCCTTCTTCTGCCCCGACTTCGACGACGACTTGCGCGAGGCGGGCTTCTTCTCGGAGTCGTCCTTGCGGGACGCCGCCTTGCCGTCCTTCTCGCCGCGGCTCTTCTTGGCCGCCTCGACGCTCGCGCGCAGCGCGCTCAGCAGGTCCGCGGCGGGCTCCTCCTCGGCCTCCTCGGCGGGCCGCGCCACCTCCCGGCCCTCGACCTTCGCGTCGATGACGGCCTGGAGGGCCTCCCGGTAGGCGTCCTTGTACTCCGACGGGTCGAACTCGCCTTCCATCGACTCGATCAGCGACGTGGCCATCGACAGCTCCTGCTTGCGGACCTCGATGTCCTCGTCCAGGAACGGGAAGTCGGGCGTGCGGACCTCGTCGGGCCACAGCATCGTCTCCAGCACGAACACGCCCTCGCGGACCCGCAGCGTCGCCAGCGACTCCCGCTGGCGGATCGCGATCTTGACGATGGCGACCTGGCCCGAGTTCTCCAGCGCGTCCCGCAGCAGCACGTACGGCTTGGCGCCCTGCGCGTCGGGCTCCAGGTAGTAGGACTTCGCGAAGTAGATCGGGTCGACCTCCGCCGCCTCCACGAACTGCAGGACGTCGATCCGGCGGCTGGACGTCAGCGGCAGCTCGGCGAAGTCCTCGTCGGTGAGGATGACCATGTCGCCGCTCGGCAGCTCGTACCCCTTGGCGATGTCGGAGTAGGGGATCTCCTCACCGTCCACGGTGCACGTCCGCTTGTACTTGATGCGCCCGCCGTCCTCGCGGTGAACCTGGTGGAAGCGGACGTCCCTCTGCTCGGTCGCCGAGTACAGCTTCACCGGTATCGTCACCAGCCCGAACGAGATGGCGCCCTTCCAGATACTGCGCATGACCTGTCCCTACCCACCAAGTTCCGCCCCAGCACGTTTCCTGTCTTCAGCGTCGCAACCTCGTTCGATTTGCGCCAGAACGGACTCGTGATCCTTTGCTGCGGGGCGGGACCGGGTAAGACGGCGGTATGACCATGCCGTGGCCCGTTGAGCCGATGATGGCCGCCACCGGGGACCTTCCCCCCGACGGCGAGCAGTGGGGGCTTGAGCTGAAGTGGGACGGCGTCCGCGTACTGGCGCACGTCTCCGCCGACGGTGTCCGGGCCACCGGGCGGCGCGGCACCGACGTCACGAGCCGGTACCCGGAGCTTTCCGCACTGGCCGACCTCCTCCCCGATCACGACGTCGTCCTGGACGGCGAGGTCGTCGCCTTCGAGGAGGGACGACCTAGTTTCGAACGCCTCCAGCGACGTATGCACGTGACCCAACCCGACCCCAGACTGATCCGTGAGGTGCCCGTCCGGTACGTGGTGTTCGACCTCCTGTTCCTGGACGGACACGTCCTGTACGACATGCCGTACGCAGAACGCCGCGCGCTGCTGGACGAGCTGGACCTGGCCGGAACCGGTCCTGTGGAGGTCCCCCCTTACCTGCACGGCGGCGACACCACTCAGGTGAACGAGTTACTCGACTTCACCCGCGAGCAGCACCTTGAGGGGCTGCTCGCCAAACGGCTCGACTCCCCGTACCGACCAGGCCGCCGGGTCGACTTCTGGCGCAAGGTCAAGAACTTCATGACGCGCGAGGTCATCGTCTGCGGCTGGAAGCCCGGCAAGGGACGGCGTGAAGGCGGCGTGGGATCGCTGCTGCTGGGCGAGTACGACGTCAAGGGCCTGCTGGGCTTCGTCGGGCATGTCGGCACGGGCTTCACGGACCGCGCCTTGGACGAGCTGTACGAGACGCTCTGGCCACTGCGACGCCCCACCAGCCCCTACGACGAACCCGTCCCGCGTGAGTTCGCCCGTGACGCTCAATGGGTTGAGCCACAGCTCGTCGGGGAGGTCGCCTACAGCGCCCGCACCAGGGACGGCAGACTGCGCTTTCCGTCCTGGCGCGGCCTCCGTGACGACAAAGACCCCCTGGAGGTCACCAGTGAGCAGTAAGCCCTGGAGTGCCTGTGGCCGGTAAGAGGACGACCGTGGAGGTCGAAGGGCAGCAGTTGTCGCTGTCCAACCTCGACAAGAACCTCTACCCCGAGTTCACCAAGGGCGAGGTCATCGACTACTACGCGCGCATCGCCCCGGTGATGCTGCCCCACCTGAAACACCGCGCCGCCACCCGGATCCGGTGGCCGGACGGGGTCGACGGCAACAAGTTCTTCGAGAAGAACGCGCCGTCCCACACACCGGACTGGGTGAGGACGGCGACGATCCCCACCCCCGGAAGTTCCACAGGACGCGACACGCTCGACTTCGTCGTCGTGGACGACCTGCCCACACTCGTGTGGTGCGCCAACCTCGCCGCACTGGAACTGCACATCCCGCAGTGGAAGGTCGGGCCACGCGGCAAGGTCCACACGCCTGATCTGGTCGTCTTCGACTTGGACCCGGGCCCGCCCGCCACGATCGTGGAGGCGTGCGAAGTCGCGAAGCTCCTCCGTGAGGTGCTCGCCGAAGACGGCCTGGAGTCCTACCCCAAGACGAGCGGGAAGAAGGGACTGCACCTGTACATCCCGGTCGAGGAGCCCAAGGACGCCGAGCGGACGTCCGAGTACGCCAAGACCGCCGCACAGCAGCTCGCGGAGGAGCATCCCAAGCTCGTCGTGGCGAAGATGGAGAAGCGGCTGCGCAAGGGCAAGGTCTTCGTCGACTGGAGCCAGAACAACCCCGCGAAGACGACCGTCGCCCCGTATTCGTTGCGCGCCGCCAGCCGACCGTCCGTGTCCACCCCCATCACGTGGGACGAGCTGGACTCCTGCCAGGAGGCCGCAGATCTGGTGTTCTCCCCGGCCGACGTCCTCTCCCGCGTCGACAAGCACGGTGACCTGCTCGAACCTCTGCTGAAGGGCCGGCGGCCGCTGCCCTGAAGCCCCAACCCCGACTTTTCGCATGCCCTATGTGTTCGAATCGGCACTCTCCGGCGCCGGATTCCGTCACCATGGGTCGTGGGGAAATCACGGGCGGGGAGGAAGACAGTTGGCGCAGAACCACCACTACGACGCCGTGGTGCTGGGCGGGGGGACGGCGGGAGAGCTGGTGGCGTCCGGTCTCTCCCGCGCGGGACGCGACGTCGCGCTCGTCGAGAAACGCCTGGTCGGCGGGGAGTCGCCGTACTTCGCGTGCGTGCCGTCCAAGTCGCTGCTGCTGTCGGCGCGGCGCGGGGAGACCTGGGAGATGGCGCTCGCCCGGCGCGACGAGCTGGCCGGGCACCGCGGCGACGACCCCGCGGTCGCGCGGATGGCCGAGGCCGGGGTGACCGTCCTGCGCGGCCGGGGCCACGTCACCGAACCGGGGCGGATCGAGGTCGACGGGGCCGGGCACGGGTTCGACGACCTCGTCGTCTGCACCGGCAGCGAGCCGGTGATCCCCGCCGTGGACGGGCTCGCCGACGTCCCGCTGTGGACCAGCGACGAGGCGCTGTCGGTACCCGACCTGCCGCGCCGCCTGGTGATCCTCGGCGGCGGCCCGGTCGGCTGCGAGATGGCGCAGGTGTACGCGGCGTTCGGGTCGCAGGTGTCGGTCGTCGAGGCGTCCGGGCGGCTGCTGACCGCCGAGGCGCCGTTCGCCGGGGAGGTGCTCGCCGACGCGCTGCGCCGGATGGGCGTCGACCTGCGGCTCGGCGCCGGCCTCAGCCATGTCGGGCGCAAGGACACCGGGCTGCGGCTGTGGCTGTCGGACGGCGGCACGCTCGACGCCGACCGCGTCCTCGTCGCCGCGGGCCGCCGACCCCGGGTCGAGGGGCTCGGGCTGGAGAACCTCGGCGTCCCGGTCTCACCGGGGCACGGGGTGCCGGTGGACGAGACGTGCCAGGTGCCGGCCGGCGCGGGCGGCGTCTGGGCCGCCGGCGACGTCACCGGGGTCGCGCGCACCACGCACGCCGCGCGCTACCAGGCGCGGGTGGCGCTGTCCAACCTCCTCGGGCAGCACCGCGAGACCGACTACCGCGCGATCCCCCGCGTCGTCTACACGACGCCCACCGTCTACTCCGTGGGGGTCTCGCCCATGCAGGCCGCCGAACTCGGCATAGACCTCTGCGCTGCCGGGTACGACCTCGCCGCGACGGCACGGGCGGCGGTCGAGGCGGACGAGCGCGGCCGGGTGGAACTGTACGCCGACCGGTCCCGCGGGCTGCTGGTCGGCGCCGCCGCCGCCGGACTCTACGCCGAGGAGTGGATGAGCGAGATCGCGCTGGCCATCCGCGCGGAGACGCCGCTGAGCCTGCTCACGAACGTCGTCCACGCGTTCCCGACCTACGGCGAAGCCGTCGAGGCGGCGCTCCGGGAACTGGCCGCGAACCTGTGAGGCAGCCGTTTCGGAGGAGGATCTGTGATGAGCGAGACCGATGACCGCGGAACGTCCACGACACCGTCCGCACCCGGCGCCGCCGGCGAGGCGGAGGAGGCCGACGCCGCCGAGCAGCGGACCCTCCTCGACGAGGAGTTCGACGAGGGCGAGCGGCCCCGGGAGTGGGATGCCCGGGTACCGGACGACGTGAACGAGGCCGACGTCGTCGAGCAGCGCTACGAGGTGCCGCTCGACGAGGACGACTACCGGTGACGCTCCCCCGGGTGGCCGCCGGGGGTCTTCACCGGAAATACACTGACCTGCGCGAAGTAACGTCACCGGCGCTTCGGCAGTGACCGGCGGAGTTACTGACGCGTAGGATGATGAGATTGTTCCCGCGCGGCGGAGTCCCCGTCCGCCCGCATCGATCGTTGATCGGAGAGTGTGGTGACCGCGACCCCGGACGCACGCCCCCGCGGCACGAGGCTGCCGCGACTGGCGCGCCGCAGGCAACTGCTCGGCGCAGCCCAGGAGGTGTTCGTCGCGCAGGGGTACCACGCAGCGGCGATGGACGAGATCGCCGAGCGCGCAGGCGTCAGCAAACCCGTGCTCTACCAGCACTTCCCGGGCAAGCTGGAGCTGTACCTCGCCCTGCTGGACGAGCATGCCGAAGGACTGGTGAAGACCGTCCGCGACGCCCTTGAGTCCACCACGGACAACAAGATGCGCGTCCAGGCGAGCATGCAGGCCTTCTACGACTTCGTGGCCGGCGAAGGCGAGGCGTACCGCCTCGTCTTCGAATCCGACCTGCGCAACGTCGCACCGGTGCGCGCACGCGTGGACCGCGCCAACCAGCAGTGCGCCGAGATGATCGCCCAGGTGATCGCCGAGGACACCAGCGCCCCCACCGACGAGGCGTACCTGCTCGGCATGGGCTTGGTCGGCATGGCGGAGGTCAGCGCACGCTACTGGCTGTCGCAGCACCGGGCCATCCCGAAGGACACCGCCGAGAAGATCATCGCGCGGCTGGCCTGGCGCGGCATCTCCGGCTTCCCGCTCAACACCGAGTCGTCCTGACCCCGGCCCCGGTCCGCGCGCCGGGGCCCACTCGGTTTCACCCTCGGCCGAACGCGTGTGACGACGCGTCCGGCGATCCGCGTGCGACCATCGGGGAAGGGCCCGCCGGCGGTCGGCGGGCCGTGATCGACGACGGGAGCCCCGCGTGCAGGTTCGTATCGGTGTGCAGAACGTCCCCAAGGAACTCGTGGTCGACACCGGGCAGTCGGCGGACGAGGTCCAGGATGCGCTGGCGGACGCGCTGTCCGAGCCGCGCGGGGTGTTCGTGCTCCAGGACCGCCGCGCCGGGCGTGTCGTCGTCCCGGCCGAACGGGTCGGCTACCTGGAGATCTCCGACGATGAGCAGCGCAGCGTGGGATTCGGCTCCCAGTACGCCTGACCCCCGCCGCCGGCCGCGGCCTGCCGCGCCCGATCACGGCTGGGCACCCTCCAAGGGCTCTTGACCTGCCCTTTGTTTCATTCCGGCACAGCGGGCATACCGGTCTCCGACCACGGGCCAACCGGCCCACGGAAGGAATGGTTGATCGACATGCTCACGACGATCCTCTGGTTCATCGTCGTCGGTGCCGTCATCGGAGCCCTGGCACGGCTGCTCGTCCCCGGACGCAATCCGATCGGCGTCCTGCTGACGATCCTCGTCGGCATCGCCGGCGCCATCGTCGGCGGGGTCATCGCTGACGCGCTCGGCGCGGGCACCCTCGTCGCCATCGTGTTCGCGGTGGTGATCGCCGCGCTCGGCGTGGCGGCGCTCACCTCGCTGAACGCCCGCGGCGACGGGGGCCGGGGCTGGAAGCGCGGCTGGCGTCCCCGCCGCCGCACCTTCTGACGCGTACCCCGACCGGAAGCCCCCGCCGCCTGCAAGCGGGGGCTTCCCCCGTTCCGGGGCGCCGGTGTCCGGAAGTGGCCGTCCTGGCCCGGCGCTCCAGCGGGACGTCCAGCGGGGCGCGCGGGCGGCCACGGCCCTGGCGGGCAAGGGATGGAATAGAAGAAACCGCGGAAACGTTGAGTCCAGTGATCGGCTATTGGTGTATGCAATCAACGGTCGGTACACTGCGTCGCGGAGTGTGACCGCACGCAGCCACAGCGAGTGACTGCTTTCGACCCCTGACTGCGGTCGCCGACGATTTTGAGCAACGGCTGGTCCCTCCCGCGCGAGCGCGCGGCCAAGGAAACGATCGGCGGGTGCGCCCCCAGGGCGACGCCCTCCGGCGAGCCGCGCCGCACCCGGGAGCGGAGACCCCGCATATTGGAGGCTGAAAGCCCTGACTACCTTTCGTGAACTCGGGGTCGTCCCCGAGATAGCAGACGCCCTTGAAGCAGAGGGCATCGTCACAGCGTTCCCCATCCAGGAACTCGCCCTGCCGATCGCGCTGGGCGGGCACGACATCATCGGACAGGCCCGCACGGGCACCGGCAAGACCCTCGCGTTCGGCGCGGCGCTGCTGCAGCGCATCGAGCACGGCGGACGCAAACCCCGCGCGCTCGTCGTGGCACCGACCCGAGAACTGGCCCTCCAGGTCACCGACGACCTCCTGATCGCCGGCGGCAAGCTCGGTACCCGCGTCCTGTCCGTCTACGGCGGCCGCGCGTACGAGCCCCAGATCGACGCGCTCCGCGAGGGCGTCGACGTCGTCGTCGGCACCCCGGGCCGACTCCTGGACCTCGTCAAGCAGAAGCACCTCGACCTCTCCGAGGTCGGGATCCTGGTGCTGGACGAGGCCGACCGGATGCTCGACCTCGGCTTCCTGCCGGACATCGAGCGGATCATCGAGCGGATCCCGGAGCAGCGGCAGACGATGATGTTCTCGGCGACCATGCCGGGCGAGATCGTCGCGCTGTCGCGCCGCTACCTGACCCGTCCCACCAACGTCCGGGCCGAGTCGCACACCGAGTCGGACGCGACGCCGCAGGTCGTCCAGCACGTGTTCCAGGCCCACCAGATGGACAAGCCGGAGATGGTGGCACGTCTCCTGCAGGCCGAGAGCCGCGGGCTGACCATGATCTTCTGCCAGACCAAGCGGGCCTGCGACCGGGTCGCCGCCGACCTGGTGCAGCGGGGCTTCGACGCCGCGGCCGTGCACGGCGACCTCGGCCAGAGCCAGCGCGAGCGGGCGCTGCGCGCGTTCCGCAGCGGCAAGATCGGCGTGCTGGTCGCCACCGACGTCGCCGCCCGCGGCCTCGACGTCGACGACGTCACCCACGTCGTCAACTACGAGTGCCCCGACAGCGCCGACACCTACGTGCACCGCATCGGCCGGACCGGCCGCGCGGGCAAGGAGGGCGTCGCCGTCACGTTCGTCGACTGGAACGACCTCACCCGGTGGAAGCTGATCAACGGCACGCTCGACCTGCCGTTCGCCACTCCCGAGGAGACCTACTCCACGTCCCCGCACTTCTTCGCGGTGCTCGGCATCCCCGAGGGCACGAAGGGCAGGCTGCCGAAGGACAAGCGGCACGACCGCGCGGGCCTGGACGCCGAGGAGCTGGAGGACATCGGCGAGACGGGCAAGACCCGCAGCCATGACCGCGGCCGTGACCGAAGCGCAGACCGTGACCGGGAGCGCCCGCGGCCCCGCCGCAGCAAGCGCAGCCGGAACCGCACCCGCGCCGGCAAGCCGGTGGAGGCCACCGCGGCGGAGGCCGAGACCGCCGCGGAGCGCGAGGGGTCGTCCCCCCGCCGCAAGGCCGGAACGGACGACAACGTCGTCGACGCGGTCGCCACCGAGCGCAAGCGCAGCCGGAACCGCCGCCGCACCCGCGCCGGCAAGCCGGCGGCCGACGCGACCGAGGCGTCCCAGACGGCCTAGGTCCCATCCCTGCACCAACCGCGAGACCCCGCCCGGTCTCGCGGTTGCTCGCGGGCCTGGGCGGGCCCGTGCCTCCGGGGCGGGCCGGTGTCTCAGGGCTGCGCGTCGCGCAGTTTCAGAGCGACGTCGGGGTGGTCGGTGACGAGGACGGCGACACGCGGGTCACCGAGGAACCGCTGCATCACCGGTTCGGCGTTGACCGTCCAGACCATGGCGGGGATCCCGGCACGCCCGCACTGGCGCAGCACACCGACGCGGGCCAGCCGGTGGTTGACCGCGACCATGTCGGCGCCCGCCTTGCGGATCAGGCGCAGCGGGGCGAAGTCGTGCGCGACGCCGCGCTCCCACAGGTTGCGTCCCACCGACAGGGCCGTCCGCACCCCGGGGAAGGTCCGCTTGATCTGCACGAGCGACAGGACCTCGCGGGTGGTGACGACGAAACCGTCCCGCCCGAACGCCTCGATCGCCAGCGCCACCGTCTCGTGCTCGCAGCCGCGCTCCTTGAGGTCGAGATGCCCCTGCACCCGGCCGCCGATGATCCCCATGGCCTCGCTGACGAGCGGGACGGGGCGCGGCGACAGCTCCTGGATCCGCTCGTAGGTGAGCCGTTTCAGCGGCAGCCCGGCGAGATCCGGGTCGTGGTGGACGACGAGCCGCCCGTCCCCGGTCCTGCGGATGTCGATCTCCACGTACTCGGCCCCGGACTCGACCGCCGCGGACAGGCCGGTCAGGCCCGCTTCGTCACGGCGATGCGCGGAGATGGCAGGCTTCGCTCGCACGCTGCCGACGCTACCACCGAAACTTTTTCACCGATTCCCGCCGGCGCCCATTTGAGTATGGTGGTCCCCCGTGAGCACGCCCCGGTTCCTGAACCTGCCCCCCGGCGTCCGCCGGACGACCGTCGACACCTCCCGCGGCCCGTTGGCCGCCCTGGAGGCCCTTCCGGGATCCGGTGTGCCCGAGCACCCTCCCGCCCTCCTCGTCCCCGGCCTGACCGGCAGCAAGGAGGACTTCCTCGCCGTCCTGCAGACGCTCGCCGCGTCCTGCCGGCGCGTCGTGTCGATCGACATGCGCGGCCAGTACGAGTCCATCGGCCCGGACGACGAGTCCGCCTACACCCGGGCCGCGCTCGGCGAGGACATCAGCGCCCTCCTGGAGGCCCTCGGTCCCGACCCGGCGCACCTGGTCGCCCACTCGTTCGGCGGCCTGGTCTGCCGCGAGGCCGTGCTCGCCGACCGCGTCCGCCCCGCCTCGTTCACCCTGATGAGCTCGGGCCCCGCCGCCGTCACCGGCCCCACCGCGGACAAGGCCAAGGCCCTGCGCGACGCCATCCCCGAACTCGGCATGGAGACGATCTGGCAGATCGCCCTCGAACCCGACTACACCGGGCGCGGCGTCCAGGACGAGATCATCGCCTTCATCAAGGCCCGCACCCTCGGCAACTCCGAGAAGGGCCTGGTCTGCATGTCCAACGAGATACTCACCGCCCCCGACCGCGTCGACGAACTCGCCAAGCACTGCGCCGACACCGGGCTGCGCACCCTCGTCCTCTACGGGGAGGACGACGACGCCTGGGAGCCCGCCGCGCAGGCGACGATGGCCGAACGGCTCAACGCGTCCAAGGTCGTCATCCCCGGCGCCGCCCACTCCCCCGCCTGGGAGGCACCCGAGACCACGGCCGCGGCCCTCCGCGCCTTCTGGAATCAAACCGAACAATCCCCCCGCTGAGGCTGCGGGCCGCCCGGCCCCGCCGGCTCACGTCCTCCGGGACGGCGCCGCGCGGCGGTACTCGCCCGGCGGGACGTCGAAATGGCGGCGGAACGCCAGGTGGAAGCCCACCGACGAGCGGTATCCGACCCGTTCCGGGATCGCCGCCAGCGGCGTCGTGGTCTCGGCGAGCAGCCGGGCCGCCTCCCGCATCCGCCGCCCGGCCAGATGGCGGGCGGGCGACTCACCGACCAGCCGGGTGAACGCCGCCGCGAACGCCGACCGCGACATCCGCGCCTCCCGGGCGAGCGACTCCAGCGTCCACGGCTCGGCGTACCGGGTCTGGACCGCCAGCAGCGCCCGGCCGACCGCCGGGTCGCGCAGCGCCGGGGGCATTCCGCCCAGGCGGTCCAGCGCCACCCGCAGCGCCAGGACGAAGACCAGCTCGAACGCCCGCAGCGCGGCGAGGCCCCCGTAGCGCGGGGTCAGGCCGTCCAGCGTCCCGGACAGCAGCGGGTCGGCGGCCAGTACCTCACGGTCGAGCATGATGATCTCCGGCAGCGACCGGTACAGCGGCGACATCGCGGCCTCGTCGTAGTGCAGGCCGCCGCAGAGCAGATCGGTCGGGGGTCCGGCCCCGTCCACCCGTATCTCCGTCGTGCCGCCCGCGGGGCGCCCGGGGAGCAGCAGATCGAGCGGGGTGGTGGCGCGTCCCGGCCGGTCCGCCAGCTCGTGCGCCGTCCCGTACGGGAAGATCGCCAGCTCCCCCGGGCCCAGCACGACCGCCTCGCGCGACCCGGGCATCGTGATCGCACACTCGCCGGACCGCACGTAGTGCAGGATCGCGTTGCGCTCCTGGTCGCCCCGGAACCCCCACGGCGCCCGGACCTCCCAGCGGCTGACGAACACGCCCTCCAGCCGCAGCGGAGCGAGCAGCTCGTCGAGGAGGTCGGCTGGACGATCGTTAATCAAACCAGGATTCACACTTATCGAAGGTACTTCCCATCGTCGGCACGCTGGACCCCATGACCGAGACATATCTGGTGATCGGCGCCACCGGCGCACAGGGCGGGGCCGTCGCGAAACGCCTCGAACGGGACGGGCACGGCGTCCGCGGCTTCAGCCGAAAGCACGGCGACCTCGCCGATCCGGCGGCCGTGCGCGACGCCTTCGAGGGCGTGTCCCGCGCGTCGGTGACGCTGCCCATGGTGTTCGACGCCGACCTCGTGGCCCGCTACGTGGACAACATCATCGCCGCGGCCCGCCACTGCGAACGGCTCGTCCTCAACACCGGCAACCGCCTTCCGGCCGCCCGCACGTCCGTGGGCGCCTTCGAGACGAGACGCGACGCGGCCGACGCCCTGCTCGGCTCCGGCATCCCCACCGTCGTGCTGCGTCCGCCCGTCTACCTGGAGAACCTCCACCCGTCCGACGGCGTGCTCGCCTACCCGATCCCGTCCGCCCACCGGGTGGCGTGGCTCGCCCACGACGACCTCGGCGCCCTCACCGCCGCCGCGCTCGACCGCGACGACCTGGTCGGAACCTCGACCGACATCGGCGGCAAGGACGTCGTCACCGGCCCGGACCTCGCGTCCGCCTTCGACGCGCACTACGTCCCGCTGGAGCCCGACGCGTTCCAGGAGTTCATGACCCCGGCGATCGGTGAGACCGCCGCGGCCGGAGTCGCGGACACCTACCGGTGGCTGTCCGCCCCCGAGAACGCGAACTTCTACGACGGCGACCCGGACAGGGTGGAGGCCCTCTTCGGCGTCGAACTCACCCCCATCCGCGCCTGGGCGGCCCGATGAAGGCCATCGACGAGGTCATCGAGCATCACCGCTTCATCGAATCCTGGCTGAGCGGAAGGGCGACCGACCTGGGTGGCTTCTTCGACATGCACACCCCGGACTTCACCTGGTACGACCCGGACGGCGCCGTGCTCACGCTCGCGGATCTCCGCGGCGCCATGGAGGAGGCCCACGGCACGGTACCCGGCCTGCGCATCCGGATCCTCGAACCGCGCGTGCTCCTGGACCGCGACGGCCTGACCGTGGCCACGTACGAGGAACACCACCCCGACACCACCCGCCGGGCCGTCGCGATGATGGTCCCCGCTCCAGAAGCCCGTAACGGCCTCCTCTGGCGCAGCCTCCACGAAACCTGGACACGCCCCGGACCGCTCTGAGCGGGCCGGGTCACCCTTCCGTGGACGGCCGCTTCGCGGCCCACCGGGTGGCCCAGTGCTCAAGCCGCATGAGCTCCGTGCACAGGTCATGGCCGTCGGCGGTCAGCGTGTATCCGCGGTCTGCGCGCCCGATGACGCCGGCCTCGTCCAGCTCCGCCAGCCGTTGGGCGAGCACGCTGGAGGAGACGCCGCCACATCGTCGTTGCAGGTCGCGGAACGTGGTCGCCGGGGACTGGGCGAGTTCCCAGATGACGCGCAGGGCCCAGCGCCGGCCGAGCAGATCGAACAGCGCCATGATCGGCCTACCGGTGTTCGATCCCCGGACCGGCCGGCCCGGCAGCGGTGCGGACGAGCCGAGTGCCATGAGTCAGCGTCCTCCTGGAGAGCGTCCAGCTTGCTTCTATTGTCGAAGCGTCCATGCTAGCGTTCGCCGCATGCCTCGATTTTCGAAGCACAGTGGCCAACCGCGACTCGATCCCGTCGAACCTCCGTACGACCTGGAGACGACCGCGGCCCTGGAAGCGCTGGGCCCGCCCATCGCCCTGTTCAGGATCTTCGCCCGCCGCCCGGAACGGGCACGCGGCATCCATGGCTGGGGGCAGTACTACCTGTCGCGCCGATCGGCACTGGACCTGCGCCACCGCGAGCTCGTGATCGACCGCACCACCGTGCGATGCGGCGCCGAGTACGAGTGGGGAATCCACACCGCGGTCTTCACCGCGAAGGCCGGACTCGACGCCGGCCAGGTGCGCTCCATCGTCGGCGGAGGCCCGGACGACACCTGCTGGAGCGACCCGTCCGACCGCGCCGTGCTCCGCGCCGTGGACGCCCTGTGCGACAGCAACGACCTGACCGACGACCAGTGGAACGAACTGACCCGCGAAATCGGCGACGAAGCAGCCGTGGACCTCCTCCTGCTATGCGGCTGGTACCACGCGATCTCCTTCGTGGCCCGCGCCCTGCGCCTCCCACCCGAACCCGACACCCCGGCATTCACCGACTACAGCCCCTAACGTCACTCTGGGCGAGTGGCTCCGAATGACGCGAGGGCGCATCTACCGGACGTGGTCCGCCTCGGGATCCTGGGTGTCGAGGAGGGTGGTGATGGCGGCGGTGCCGCCCTGTTCCAGCCAGGCGGGGAGGTCGAGCATGGCCGGGTGGCGTCGGCGCAGGTCGGACAGGTCGGCGTGCCAGATGCCGCGAGGGTCGGTGATGGCGCGTGCGACGTCGCCGGGGAGGCCCGACTCCTCGTCGGTGACCTGCCGGTAGGTGATCTGCCTTCCGACGTGCCTGCTGATCAATCGCACGGTGGCGTCGGGGGTCAGCTCGTCACCGGCCAGTTCCAGCGCTTGCCCCAGGTAGGTCTCGGGGTCGGCGAAGGCGAGCGCGGCGAATGCGCCGATGTCGGTCACGGCGACCAGTTGCACGGGGGCGTCCGCCGGAAAGAGGTGGCGCAGGACGCCGTCCGGGGAGATACCGCCGAGCGGCAGGCCGGGGGTGGTGTGGTTCTCCATGAACCGCACGGGTCGGAGGACGGTCGCCGGCAGTCCGAGTGCGGCGATGTGCTGTTCGATGACCCACTTGGTCTCCCAGTAGGGGATGCCGGTGCCCCGTTCGGCGCCGCCGACGGAGGCGAAGACCAGATGGCCGATGCCGGCGGCCGCCGCGGCGTCGGCCAGGTTCCGGCCGCGCCGGATCTCCCGCTTCCCGTCGAGGTCGTCCGGTGTGACGGCGAAGACGCCGTGGGCACCGGCCATGGCGGCTTCGAGGCCGCCGGGATCGTCCAGGTCGCCGCGATGCGGTTCGGCCCCCGCCGCGGCCAGCTCGCGGGCCGCCGGTGAGGCGGGATCGCGGACCAGGACGCGGACCCGCCAGCCGTCCCGCAGCAGACGCCTCGCGGTGGCACCCCCCTGCCGCCCCGTCGCGCCGGTCACAAGGAGGGTTCCGCGGGTCTCCGCGCGCGGATGCTCGTCGGGCATGGTCGGACCTCCGTCAACCAGTAAACTGAGATTGTCCCGAGAAGCATATCGAGACTGTCTCAACTTATCTGGGCGGGGGTTCGCTGATGGACACCGGCACGCCGCGCCGGCGCCCCATGCGCGCGGATGCACGGCGCAACTACGAACGGCTGCTCGCGGAGGCCGCCGACGCGTTCGCCGAACACGGCACGGACTTCTCGCTGGAGCAGATCGCGCGCCGGGCCGGCGTGGCCAACGGCACGCTCTACGGCCACTTTCCCACCCGGCGCGCGTTGCTTGAGGCGCTGCTCAGCGACAGGATGCGGGCGCTGGCCGCGGCCGGCGAGGAACTCCTCGCCCACCCGTCGCCCCTCGGCGGTCTCACCGAATGGGCGCGGGCGGCCACGGCCCACGCGGCGCTCTACCGGGGGCTGGGCACCGCTTTCCTCCAGGCCGTCGAGGACGAGACCTCGGAGCTGCACGCGGCGTGCCAGGCGGTACTCGCCACCGGTGACGCCCTGGTCGCGCGCGCGCGGAACGCCGGTGAGGTGCGCCCGGACGTCACCGCCATGGACCTGTACGCCCTGGTCAACGCGGCGGCATGGGTGAGCGAACAGAACTCCGCCCCTCAGGGCGAGCGCCTGCTGGAGTTCACCCTCACCGGCTTTCGGACCTGAACCCCTCGACCCCACCGGTGTGCGGCCGCTCCCTCATCTCGCGCAGGATTTCAGGGTGGGCCCGTCGCCGCTTGGTCGTGCTGGAGTGACTCGGCGATTCGCTTGATGCGCTGGAGCCTGCCGTCCCACGTCGCTCCGACCGAGGACAACTGGGCGACCGCGCGAGCGAGTTGCGCCTCGTCCACCCGATACCTCCTCTCCCGTCCGGTATGCGATGCGTGCACCAGGCCGACGCGGTCGAGGACGCCGAGATGCTTCGCGGTCGCCTGACGTGTCACGGGCAGTTGCTCGCTGAGGCTGGTGGCGGTGCCTGTGCCGTCCACCAGGAGCAGGTCGAGCATCCGCCGACGGGTCGGGTCCCCGACCGCGGACCACAGGTCGTCGTCGACGTCGACGGTCATGGGGTTGCCACCAGCCGCGTGAGGTACTCCCCGAGCCCGAGAACCGCGGCGTCCCAGCCGTCGACGTGTTCGCGGTGCTGCTCGGCCAGTTTGGCGGCCTCCCAGCCCATCTCCCGGAACCCGGTTTCGGTGAGCCGGACCGTCGTGCCCGTGCCGGACGGGGTGAGCTCGAAGGTGACCAGCAGCGAGTCGGCGGAGTCGTCGATCTCGCCGCCGGCATGGCACCAGCGGAACGAGAACAACCGGGGCGGCTCGGCCTTCACCACGATGATGGGGGCGACATCTGTTCTGTCGCCCCAGACGAGTTCACCGGCAGCGCCGGGAGTCGCTTCGAAGTCGGCGTCGTCGCTCCACCACTGCGAGATGTGTTCCGGGCGGCTGACCACCTCGAAGACCACCTCCGGTGAGGCGTCGACGTGGATCTCGCGCTCGATGCTTCCGTACTCCATGCCCTTGACCTCCATATGCAACCATTGGTTGCGCGTCATGCTAGCCCACAGCTTCGCAGTTGCGCAACCAATGGTTGCATCTTAACGCCTCGTGGTCAGCGGCGGCGCTCGATGAAGTGGGGGCCTCCGAGGGGGTTGGCCATGCCGGCCGACCAGATCGAGCGGGTTCCCGGCACTCGGGCCAGGTCGTGGACCCAGGCGGAGATGCCGGGGCGTGCCGCGCCGCTCTCGGCGGTCCAGCGGCCGCCGCTGTAGTGCAGATAGCTCTTGTCGTCCTGGCGCGTGCTCATCGAGACCCACGCTCCTTGGTCGCCGTCGTCGGCGAGCGTGGGGTAGTGGTAGGCGCCGGGCTCCTGGCTCACCGGGATCGTCGTCGACGTCCAGCTCGTCCCGTCCCAGTGCATGAGCTCGGGCGTCGGCGCATAGCCGGTGCTAGCACGGTAGGCCCAGACGCTCGTGGCCGAGACCGGCACGATCTTCGCGATGTACGTATCCGCCTTGGACGGATACCGGATCGTGCTCCACTTGGAGCCGTCCCAATGCAGCATGGCCTGGGTCGGACCGGCCCCCGGGATGTCGCAGGTGCACGCGATCCAGACGTCCTTCGCCGACCGGACGGCGACGGTGGAGGCGTTGACCATGGGCACCGGAGTTCTCTGGCGCGTCCACCGGCCCTTCGTGTAGCGCAGGGCGACGGCCTCCTTCGCCTCTGAGTCGTATCCGACCGACCAGGCCGGTCCGCGGGGCGCCGCCGAGACGATCTCCAGGTACGTCGTCAGGGGGGACGGCTGGGTGGGGCCGACCCCGGCCGGGTAACCGACGCTGCGCCACTTGGTCCCGTCCCAATGGAGCGCGGGCGAGCCTTCGGCGTTCAGATAGATGCCCCAGGCGTTCCGCGGGCCGGCGGCGGCGAGGTCGACGACCTGGCCCGCGCCCGGCGGCAGTGCCTGGCGCCGCCACTGCCGACCGTCCCAGGCCAGCATGACGGGTGTCCCACCCGATGTCGCGTCCTCCAGCCCGGCCGCCCACGCGGCCCGCGGCCCGCTTGCCGCGATTTCGGTCAGCACGGCGAGGCCGTTGAGGGGCGGGGTGGGCACGTTCTCCCATTGCGGCGGCGCCGCAGCGGCGGTGGAGGGCGTGAGGAGCAAGCCTGAGAAGGCGGCGACCCAAGCGGAGAAGCGGAGAACTCGTCGTCCTGCCATGAAGGCTCCCGGGGGTAGGCGATCCCTGCGACGATCTTGCCGCCATTTGCTGGCAATTCGCTAGGGGGACTGCCTATCCCAAGATCGACTAGACGAAACCGGCACACCCGTCCCTATGGCCGGTTCAGGCCATCACCGGGCGACGCCCCGCCGAGCACCTCGGTGAGGAAGGTCATGACGGGTGGGGCGACGGCTTCGGCGGTGGCGCCGTGGTCCTGGCCCTTCAGGATGGTGTCGCGGGCGTCCGGGAGGAGGCCGGCCAGGCGGGTCGCGGTGTCGCGGAAGAAGGGCGGGCTCGCGTCGCCCGCGATCAGGAGGGTCGGGACGGTGACCTTCCGGGCGAGATCCTCCGGGATCGCGCCGCCCCGGGTGCCGTTCCCCATGACCGCGAAGTCGTAGGGCATGGTCGGGGCTATCGCCTGCATGTCGGGGTTGCCGCTCGCCCCTTCGGCCATGTCCGGCGGCATGCCCGAGGACGTCAGGAACAGCTTGATCGCGTCGGCGCGGCGGTCGTCCTTCAGGGCCGCCCGGACGCCCTCGGCGAGTTCCCGCGCGGCCCGCCGGCTGTCGTCGTCGTCGGACCCGTAGGGCGGCTCATGCAGGACGAGGCGGGTGATCGGCAGTCCCGCGGCGGCCGCCTCCAGGGCCAGGCCCGCGCCGGACGAGTGGCCGTACACCGCGGCCGAGCCCCCGGCCTCGGCGATCAGCGCGCCGAGGTCCTCGATCTCGCGTTCCACGGCGTACGGGGGCGTGTCGCCGCTGTCGCCCCGGCCGCGCCGGTCGTAGTTGGTCACGGTGAACCGGGAGGCCAGCCGCCCGGCCAGGTCCCGGGTCGCCGGGCGGGCGCAGAACATGCCTCCGACCAGGATCAGCGCCGGGCCGTCGCCCACGCGGTCATAGGCGATGCGGGTTCCGTCCGCCGAAGTCGCGTAACTCGTCATGGATACACCTCTCCTTCGCGCGTACCGACCGGGTGCGCGGCGGGAAATCATCGGTGGCGCTCAGGTCAGTTCGAGGCCGCCGTCGAGGGTCAGGGTCTGGCCGGTCAGCCAGGTGGTCCGCGGGTCGGCCAGGCGGAGGATCCACGTCGCGACCTCCTCGGGGTCGCCGCGGCGGCCGAGAGGGATGCGCGCGGCCTCGTCCCGTTTGATCTGGTCGACGACGGCCGGCGCGAGGCCGGCGGCGGTGAGCGCCTCGCTCTCGGTCGGGCCGGGGGCGAGGGCGTTCACGCGGATGCCGTCGGCGGCCAGTTCGACGGCCCAGCTGCGGGTCAGGTGTTCGAGCGCGGCCTTGGAGGCGGCGTAGTGGGCCGCGCCGGGCAGCGGGCGGTGGCCGTAGGTGCTGGAGACGTTGACGATCGCGCCCTTGGCCGCGCGCAGGTGCGGCAGGGCGGCGCCGGCGAGCAGGCTCGGCGCCGTGACGTTCAGCTCGAAGAGGCTCGCGATGCCGTCGGAGGTGGTGTCCGCCAGCGGCATCATCCTGGTGGCCCCGGCGTTGTTGACCAGGACGTCCAGGCGTCCCCAGCGGTCGATCGCCGCGTCGATCACGTCCCGTGCCGCGTCCGGGTCGCGCAGGTCGGCGGGATGGACGGCGATCCCGGGGCGGTCGGCGGCCGTCTCCTTGAGGGCGTCCTCGCGTCGCCCCACGCCGATGACGCGGGCTCCGGCGTCGGCGAAGTGCCGGCTGGCGGCGCGTCCGATGCCCGATCCGGCGCCGGTGACGACGACGGCTCTGCCGGTGAAGTCCATGGCGGCCCCCTTTTTGTTCGATGTTCGTCGATCATCGAACAAAGTAGCATGCAGGTATGAAGCAGGCACATCATCCCGATCTGGACGAGATCGGCCTCATCACCGTGTTGGGGGCGCTCAGCGACCCGATCCGGATCGGCCTGGTGCGCGTGCTCGCGGACGGGCGGGAGCGCGGGTGGGGCGAGCTGCGGGCCCCGATCGCCAAGTCGACGCTCAGCCACCATCTCCGGGTACTGCGCGATGCCGGGGTCACGCGGACCCGGCAGGAGGGCACCCGCTGCTACGTCGAACTGCGCCGCGATGACCTGGACGCGCGGCTCCCGGGGCTCCTGGACACGGTCCTGGAGGCCGCCCGGCTTGATGACGTGGGCGCCCACGTCGGACTGACCGGCGGCCGGCTCGACCAGGACGGGCCACAAGGTGGCAATGAGGGCGTTACTGGAGTTTGACGTGGACGGGTGCCTTCGAGCTTCTCCCCCACCCGGGGGCGTGGCACGATGAAAGTGCCACTTATGGCGATGTGACGGGATTAATGACCCGGAGGCGGGCGGAAAGGCCGGCCGAGGGAGGAGTCACGATGCGGAAAGTGGCCGACTGCCGGGAGTCGCCGAGCGAGTCCGGGTGCACGCTGACCATCAGCGGCGAGGAGGACGAGGTCGTCCGCGCCGCCGCCGAGCACGCGGCCTCGGTGCACGGGCACACCGACACCCCCGAACTGCGGAACGAGATCCGCGGCATGCTCAAGGACGAGCACCTGAGCGTCCGATAGCGGGGAGGGCGTGGCGAAATGACCTTCGTTCAGATCATCGAGTACGAGACGGACCGCCCGGACGAGATGAACGCGCTGTTCGACGAGTGGGCGACCGCGACCGAAGGCAAGCGGACGGTGGCGCACGAGATGCACACCCGGGACCGGGAGAACCCGGACCATTTCGTTGACATCGTCGAGTTCCCGTCCTACGAGGCGGCGATGCGCAACAACGAGCTGCCGGAGACGCGGCATATCGCCTCGGAGATCCAGGCTCGGTGCACCAACGGCCCACGGTTCATGAACCTGGACGTCATGCGCGACGAATCCATGTGACATCGATCGGTACGGGTGAGGGCGTGCGCGTCCTCACCCCGTACATCTCTGGAGACTTCGGAGCCGACCCCGGTCCGCTGCACATGGAGGCGCGACTCGAAGAGGGCACGGGCGTGGCGACCCTGACCTTCCTGCACCATCTCGACCCGGACACCTGCTCGTCGCCTCGATGACCGCCGCGCGCCCGTGGCCGGCTTCGAGGACTACTACCCCGCGCAGGCCGAGTACTACAAGGGCCTGTCCCCGAGCTGATCCTCGTTCCAGCGATGAGTTCCTCGCGAAGGAACGGTCTGACCTCTCAGAACCGTTTACCTGGAGGAACCATGACGACTGCCTCGGCCACGACCGCGACCCTCCGCGTGCCCGGTGCCCGTTTGTACTACGAGGTGCGCGGAGACGGGCCGCTCGTGGCGCTCGTCGGCGCGCCGATGGGCGCCGCCGCGTTCCAACCGCTCGCCGAGCTGCTCGCGACCGACCACACCGTCCTCACGACGGACCCGCGCGGCATCGGCCGCAGCCCGGTGGACGACCCCGAGCAGGACTCGACACCGCCGCTGCGCGCCGACGACCTGTCCCGGCTCGTCGCCGAGGTGGACGCGGGGCCGGCCATCGTCCTCGGCTCCAGCGGCGGCGCCTGCACCGCCCTCGCGTTCGCGCAGGCCCATCCCGAGCAGGCCCGCACGGTCATCGCGCACGAGCCTCCACTGGACGACCTCCTGGAGGACCGCGACGCCCTCTACAAGGGGACGGACGAGATGATCGCCACCTACCTGTCCGGCGACGCCGTGGGCGCGTGGCGGCAGTTCATGGCGCTGAGCGACATCCGGCTTCCGGACGGTGCCCTGGAGCAGATGTTCGGCGGCGAGCGCGACCCGCAGGACGTCGCCGACGAGCACCGCTGGTTCGAGCACGAGCTGCGCGAGACCGTCCACTGGCGGCCCGACCTCGCGGCCCTGCGCACGGTCCGCTCCCGGATCGTGGCCGGCATCGGCGAGGACTCCGCCGGGGAGCTGTGCGACCGCGCCACCAGGGCGCTCGCCGGAGCCATCGACATCGAGCCGACGCTGTTCCCCGGCGGCCACACCGGCTTCGCCGACGATCCGAAGCGCTTCGTCGTCCGCCTGCGGGAGGTCCTGGCCGAATCCTCCTGAGCCCCGGGTGGTGTCCCTGGAAGGCGCGATCCGAGGGGCGGTGTCGCGCGGGCGCGAGGGTAATGACACACTTACTTAAGTTTGTCTCATGGAGGTGTGATTTGCCCGCGACCGTCCAGCCGCCCGAGAGCGTCACCTGGCGCGTCCACCTCGACCGGACCATGTGGGTCGGCGGGGTGCGCAGCCTCATGCTGCAGGCGCTGCAACCCATGGCGATGTGGGGTGTGTGGCAGAACTCCAACTTCCGCGAGGACCCGTTCGGGCGCCTCCAGCGGACATCGGACTTCGTCGGCCTCGGGACGTTCGGCAGCCCCGAGGAGGTCGACGAGGCCGCGTACCGGGTCCGGGAGATCCACCGGAGCCTGCGTATCCTCAACCACGACACCGGCAGGAGGGAGCGGCTCGACCAGCCCGAGCTGCTGCTGTGGGTGCATTGCGCCGAGGTCTACTCCTTCCTGGAGGTGGCGCGCCGGGCCGGGCTGCCGCTGACCGGCGCCATGGCCGACCGGTACCTGTACGAGCAGCGCAGGTCGGCCACGCTGGTCGGGCTGCACGCCGAGGACGTCCCCGGCAGCGTCGCCGACATGGAGGCCTTCTTCGCCGAGATGCGGCCGAAGCTGCGGGTCACCGAGGAGGCGGCGGAGACCGTCCGGTTCCTGATGTGGCCCACGGTGCCGGAGAACCTGCGGTTCCTCTCCCCCGGCAAGCCCGGATACTTCCCGTTCGGCGCGCTCTGCTACTACTCGCTGCCCGACTGGGCCCGCGCGATGTACGGGGCGCTGCCCGAGGTGCCGCGGCCGGCGGTGACGGCGACGCTCAGGTCGTTCCGCCTGGCGATGAACTCCGTGCCGGAGCGGCTGCACGACTACGCCTTCGCCAAGCCGACCCGCGACATGCTCGAACGGACCCGGCGAAGGCTGGCCGCCGAGGGCTACGACGTGAGCCGGGGGCTCTTCGGCCTGCGCGACCCGAGGCGCTGGCCCGGCCGGAAGGCCCTGGTCCCGGCCTAGACGGCGTCGACGGGGAGGGCCGCCCAGGGTTCTTTGCGCGGGGCGGCCTGCCGGCCTTCCGGGCAGTGGCGGGCGAAGTCGCACCAGGAGCACAGCGTGCCCGGACGGGGCGGGAACATCTCGTCGTGCGGGGTGTGGTCCACGGCGGCCGGGCCGGTCTCGCCGGCGGGGCGGGGCTTGGGGACCCGGGCGCGGTCCCCGGTGG
>NZ_SMKH01000006.1 GCF_004348515.1 Actinomadura sp. KC345
GGGGGACGACCCCCCACACCCCCCGGAACCGCCCAGTAGCGGATGCCGTCACCCGGCGCGTGCGCCACGATGACCCGGGAGGTGGCGGCGCGGCTGCGGCCCGATGTCGTGAGGAACCGCCTGCCCTGGTACGGGACGCGGCTCGCGGCGTCGGCGGCGGCGCGCAGCAGCGCCACCGCGGCCGGGTCGCTGCGGACGCGCCGGGCGGCCGCCGGATCGGCGGCGAGGGCCGCGGCCAGGGCCAGCGCGCCGGCGAGCCCGCAGGCGAGGACGGAACGGACCCGTCCCCGGCCGGTCGCGGTCTTCGCGATCACGGCCCCGCGGAGGCCGCCGGTACCGGGACCCGGCTGAGCGGGTCCGTCAGCGGATCGGTCAGCGGGGCGTCGCCGGAGGTCAGCGCGTGCTCGATGGCGAAACGGTCGAAGTCAGGCGTGACGCTCGGCGCCTCCTGGCGCCCGCCCACGGCGTAGGAGGCGGTGCCGAGTCCGAGGAACAGCGTGGCGGCGCCCACGACCAGGTAGCGGCGCCGCGGCTGGGCCTTCAGGACGCCCGCGTGCCCGGCCGGGCGGTTGTCGCGCGGACGGGCGGGCGGCGGCGTCCTGGCGGGGCGGGCCGATGATCGGAGCGGACGCGCGGAGTGCCGGGCGGGGGTCCCCGCGTGCGGGCCCGGCGGGACGCCGTCGGAGGCGGGCGGACCGGCGGACGCGGGCAGCGAGCGCAGCCGGGTCAGGAAGTCGTCGGACGGGAGGTCGCCCACCTCGTCCGCGACCGGAGAGTCGGACAGGTCCCGCAGCCGGCCCTTGAGCCTGCGCAGCGCGGCGACCTCGTCCCTGCACTGGGCGCAGCCGGCGAGATGGGCGTGGGCGCGGTCGCGCTCCTCATGCCCCAGCTCACCGTCGACCAGAGCGGTCAGACGCTCCCCCAGACAACTCACGCCGCCTCCGTCGTTCCGTTCGATCAGGCGCGCGGAACACGCCCGCGCGCGGTAAGCACAGCTTTACACGCCCTCCGGCTGCGGCTGGACACCGCCCGCCGCGTGGATGCCGCCCGGCTCCCCGTCCGCGGCGGCCTCCGCCGCGTGCAGGGGCAGGTACTCGTTCCTGGTCCCCGGCCGGCGACGGGTCGGGGCGCGGTGCTCCAGCGCCGCGCGCAACTGCGCCCGTCCCCGGTGGATGCGGCTGCGCACGGTTCCGAGCTTGACGCCGAGCGTCGCGGAGATCTCCTCGTAGGAGAGCCCCTCGATGTCGCACAGCACGACGGCCGCGCGGTACTCGGGCGCCAGCGCGTCGAGCGCGGCCTGCACGTCGGCGTCGAAGTTGGTGTCGTCGAACACCTGCGCCGGGGTCGGCTCGCGGCCCTGGAGGCGTTCGGCGGCGTCGTCGGCGAGCCCCTCGAAGCGGATGCGCTGGCGGCGCCTGGCCATGTCGAGGAACAGGTTCGTGGTGATCCGGTGCAGCCAGCCCTCGAACGTGCCCGGCGTGTAGTTCGACAGTGAACGGAACACGCGGACGAAGACCTCCTGCGTGAGGTCCTCCGCGTCGTGCTGGTTGCCGGTCAGCCTGTAGGCGAGCCGGTAGACGCGAGCGGAGTGCTCGCGGACGACCTCGTCCCAGGACGGCGGCGCCCACTCGGCCTCGGGGGCGTTCTCGCGTGTGCGCGCACCGCCCACGGCCTGCCTGGGGCCGACCCCCACAGCGCTTCTGAAACTGAGTGCTGCGACTCCCATGGTGCCGGGCTGTTCCTCTCTCGTGAGCCAAGGTCTCGGCCTTGGAACGGCACGGTCTCGCCTGGGCTGGGGCGCTTCTGGACCGACTCGGTTCTCGCGGACTCGACCCGCTCATGAGCGGGTACCTTCCGTGGTTACAACGCGCTGAAACTCCAGTTCGTTCCCGGTCAGCGATATGGTCTTTCCAGCATGAGCCAGGCGGGGGTCCCGCGAGGAGGCAGCCATCGACGCCGTTCAGGCCACCCGGGCCTATGTGGAGGACTACCTCCCGGAAGACGAGCCGCTCCTGAACGCCAGGCGCCGCGGCGAGGAGATCGGCGCGGCGCCGATCGGCGCGGCCGGCGGGGCGGCGCTGCGCTTCCTCGCGACGCTCATCGGCGCGCGGACGGTCGTGGAGGTCGGCTCCGGCTGCGGCGTGTCCGGTATCTGGCTGATGCGCGGCATGCCCAAGGACGCGGTGCTGACGAGCGTGGACATCGACCCCGAGCACCAGCGCATCGCCAAGCAGGCGTACGTGGAGGCGGGCCTCGGGTCCTTCCGCACCCGGATGATCAGCGGGCCGGCGCTGGACGTGCTGCCGCGGCTCACCGACGGCGCCTACGACATGGTCTTCTGCGACGCGCAGAAGCGCGAGTACCCCGAGTACCTGGCCGACGCGCTGCGGCTGCTGCGGCCGGGCGGCGTGGTCGCGTTCGACAACGCGCTGTGGCACGACCGGGTCGCCGACTCCAGCCGGCGCGACCCCGACACCGAGGCGATCCGCGAGGTGCACCGGATCGTCCGCGAGGACGAGCGGCTCGTGCCGCTGCTGGTCCCGGTGGGCGACGGCCTGCTGTGCGCGGTGAAGTGCGAGTAGCCCGATGGACACCGACGCCGGCGAGACCGGAACCGAGACCGCGACCGACGCGGAGGGCGAAGCCGGGAACGAGGCCGCCGAGGCGGGCTCGTCGTTCGCCGTGCGCGTCCGGTGGACGTGGCGGGGCGTCTGGCAGCTGACCGCGCACCTGATCCTGTTCGCGGCGTCGGCCGGGTTCGTCGCGGGCGGCGTGATGGGCGGCGCCGGGATCGGCGGCGTCATGTTCACGGTCCTCGGGTTCGCCGGACTCGTGCTGTTCGGGATCGGGCTGGTCATGTCGGCCGGGGGGATGGTGGCGCGCCGTCCCGTGCTGGAACTGGACGCGGACGGGGTGCGCCGCCCGGCGCGCTGGCCGCTGCCGCGCAAGGCCGGGCGGACGCTGCCCTGGGCGGAGGTGGCGGCGATCGCGGCGCTGCGGCGCGGCGTCGGCGGCACCCGCAAGGGCGAGATGGACTACCTCGTGTTCCTGCCGACGAAGGAGCTGGCCGAGCTGGCCCGCACCTCGGAGCGGCCGGGGCTCGTGGCGCTGACGATGCGGGACGTCCCGGCCACGGCGGCGGCCGTCCCGTGGTGCTTCGCGGTGGAGCAGGGCTGGGACGCGGCGCTCCCGCGGATCGTCAAGGAGGCCAGGGCGCGGCGCCGCGTCCCGGTGATCGACCGCCGGACGAAGTGACCGGCCGGCGGGCCGGACGGGTCAGCCCGCCAGCCAGCGGAGCAGCAGCCGGGTGCCGAAGCCGGTCGCGCCGCGGGTGGTCTCGGCGTCGTCGGAGGCGGCCCGGCCGGGCCCGGCGATGTCGAGGTGCGCCCAGGCCCGGTCGCCGGCGAACTCGCGCAGGAACAGCGCCGCCGTGATCGAGCCGCCGCCGTAACCGCCGCGGCCGATGTTGTTGATGTCGGCGACATCGGAGTCGATCGCGGCGCGGTAGTCGTCGACCAGCGGGAGCCGCCACACCGGGTCGCCGGCGGCCGTCCCGGCGCCGGTGAGCGCCGCGGCGAGGTCGTCGTCGGTGGAGAACAGCGCGCCGTGCCGCAGGCCCAGCGCGACCTTGGCCGCGCCGGTCAGCGTCGCGACGTCCACCAGCACGTCGGGATCGAGCTCGGCGTCGGCGTAGGCGAGGGCGTCGGCCAGGACGAGGCGGCCCTCGGCGTCGGTGTTCAGGACCTCCGACGTCTTCCCGCCGTAGTGGGCGATCACGTCCCCGGGACGCATGGCCGACCCGGACGGCATGTTCTCCGCCGCGGCGACCAGCCCGGTGACGCGGGCGCGCACGCCGAGGTCGCGCAGCGCGCTCATCACGGCGATGACCGCCCCACCGCCCGCCATGTCGGTCTTCATCGCCTTCATGCCCTCGTTGGGCTTGAGCGACAGGCCGCCGCTGTCGAACGTGATGCCCTTGCCGACCAGCACGACATGCCGCTCGGGCTCGCCCTCCGGGCCCTGTTCTCTCTGGGGGGACGACCCCCCAGGCCCCCCGGCGCTTCGCGGGTCACCCTGTTTTCTCTGAGGGGACGACCCCCCAGACCCCCCGGCGCTTCGCGGGTCATAGGACAGCTCGATGAGGCGGGGCGGGCGCGACGAGCCGGCGCCGACGGCCACCAGGCCGCCGAACCCCTCCTCGACCAGCTCCTTCTCGCCGCGCACGCGGACGGTGAGGCCGGAGTCGGCGGCGACCTGCTCGGCCTGCCCGGCGAGCCACGCCGGGTCCTTCTCGCGGGACGGTGTGTTGGCGAGGTCGCGGGCCAGCGCGGTCGCCCGCGCGCGGACGGTGCCCAGCTCGATCGCCGCGGCGTCCGCCTCGGGCCCGGCCTCGGTCAGCACGGCGATGGTGCCGGGCGCCCTCTTGGCCGGCGCCTTGCCGATCTTGAACTCGTAGCAGGCGAGCAGCACGCCCTCCACGAAGGCGGCCAGCGCGTCGGGGGTGTCGCCGGTGGGGACGCCCGCGACCAGGGCCGTCCTGCCCTTGCCGCGGCGGGCGAGCGCGGCGCCGGCCTTGCGCAGGTCGGCCGGGGCCGCGTCGCCCACCCCGTACAGCAGGAGTTCCCGCACCCGGTCGCCGACGCGGACCTGCGCGGAGGTGATCTCGCCCGGCTCGCCCTTGGCGTTGTGGAGCGCCAGCAGCTCGTCCAGCGTGAACGGCAGCGAGCCGGCCACCTCGGCGGCCGGGGCCACCGGCCCCTGCCGGACGGGCACCGCCACCACCTCGGCCCCGAGGTCGACCGCCGTCTCCGACACGGTGCCGCCGACACCGTGGATGCGGGTCTCGATGGGCATGGCGGCGGTTCCCCCTGTAGGTCGTGGCTGCGTTACGGACTGGCCTGCTTACGGAAGCGGCCTGCTTACGGGAACGGCAAGGGCCCCGGCGGTGCCGCCGGGACCGTCACCAGCAAGCCGGGATCGGCGGAGCGGTCAGCCCACGACCTCTTTGAGGGCCTCGCCGAGTTCCTTGGCCTCGTCGGCGGAGAGCTCGACCACGAGACGGCCGCCGCCTTCGAGAGGGACCCGCATGACGATTCCGCGTCCCTCCTTGGTCACTTCGAGCGGACCGTCTCCCGTCCGCGGCTTCATCGCCGCCATGCGTGAATCCCCTTCCTGCGTAGGGCCGCGGCCTCGCGCACCGTTGGCCGCGTGGCCGCGTGTCGCATCCGCGTCATCAGTAGTGGTCCATTATCTCGTCTTCCGGGCGCGAAGTGGTAACGATCAGCCTCCAGATCCGCCACCTGGGGGGATGCGGCCGCCGGCGCGGCTCCCGGGCGGTGGCGCGGCAGGCCCCTTGCCCCCCGCGTCCGGGTTCGCCGATGGTTGCCTGGGAAGATCTACCGAAAGCCTGGAGGACGCATGTCTGAGACCGTGCTGTACGACGTGACCGACGGTGTGGGCACTATCACACTGAACCGGCCGGACGGGATGAACTCGCTGACGGGCGAGATGAAGGACCTGCTGCGCGCGACCGTGGTGCGCGCCGCCGCGGACCCGGCCGCCCGCGCGGTGATCCTCACCGGTGCCGGGCGGGCCTTCTGCGCCGGGCAGGACCTGCGTGAGCACGGGGACAACCTCGCCGCGGGCAGGGGCCTGGACGACACCGTCCGCAAGCAGTACAACCCGATCGTGCTGGCGATCGCGGGGATGCGCAAACCGGTCGTCGCGGTGGTGAACGGCGTCGCGGCGGGCGCGGGCGCGTCGCTGGCGTTCGCGTGCGACCTGATCATCGCGTCCGACAAGGCGCGGTTCGCGACCGCGTTCACCGGGATCGGCCTCGCCCCGGACAGTGGCATGTCGTGGACGCTGCAGCGCCTCGTCGGCCGCGCCAAGGCCGCCGAGCTGCTGCTGCTGGGCGAGCCGGTCAAGGCGCCGGAGGCCCTGGAGCTGGGCCTGGTGAACCGGGTCGTCCCGGCCGATGAGCTGGCCCCGGCGTCGGTGGAGCTCGCCCGCCGGCTCGCCGGAGGCCCGACGGTCGCCTACGGCGCGGTGAAGGCGGCGCTCGACCACGCGGCGACGCACGAGCTGGCGTCCGCGCTGGAGCGGGAGGCCGAGCTCCAGGACGAGTGCGAGAAGACCAGCGATCACCGTGGCGCGACCGAGGCGTTCCTGAAGAAGGAGCAGCCGGTGTTCG
This sequence comes from Actinomadura sp. KC345, assembly GCF_004348515.1. Lineage (GTDB taxonomy): Bacteria > Actinomycetota > Actinomycetes > Streptosporangiales > Streptosporangiaceae > Spirillospora. The sequence goes on from NZ_SMKH01000006.1 coordinate 6,194, forward strand.
AGGGCCGGTAGCCCGCAGCGGACCGGTGGGGCTGTCCCCACCGGCCGCTGGGGAGTATGCGCCACTGTGGCGGCGGGGTCCCCGGCGCTTTGCTTGACGGCATGTTCCAGACAACTGCCGTACCGCCTGTCGAGCACGTCCACGATTCCGCCCTGCGGCGCGGGGAGGGCTGAGCGGCATGTGGCTCATCGCGCGCCGCTCGTTCACCGAGGGCTGGATGCGGCTCGTCGCCACGCTGATGGCGGCGGTCTTCTCGATCGGGTTGATCGCGGGCTCGGTGCAGTTCACGATGCGTGCGCAGGAGGCGGTGTCGGGCAGCGACGCCAGCGAGTACGCGAAGACGGACGTCCTGGTCCTCGGCGGTACGACCGACCCCGACGACGTTTACGGGGCCCCGGACGGGCAGGTGGCGCTGGACGAGGTCGCGGGGCGGCCCGGCGTGGCGGCGGTCGCGGGGGACGCGCTGGTCCCGGTGACCGCGAGCGGCCCGGACGGCGAGATGATCGTCCCGCCCGCGGGGGCCGGGACGACGCTGCGGCCGTGGACGGCGGAGGCCGGTCTCAACCCGTACCACCTGGAGTCGGGGCGTGCGCCCACCGCGGACGGCGAGGTCGTGGTCACCTGGCACGTGGCGCGGGCGGGAGAAGTGGAGGCCGGTGACCCGCTCCGGGTGGTGCTGCCGAAGCGGAGCCGCGAGATGAAGGTCGTCGGGATCGCCACCGTGGAGGGCCGCGGTTCCGTTGCCCGGGGCGATCTGATCCTCGCTCCGCCGGAGACCGTCCGGAAGGCGGCCGGGCTCCCGGCCGGGACATGGCAGGGCGTGTGGGTGAAGGCCGCGCCCGGGGTGGAGGCGTCGCGGCTCAGCAGGGACCTGGCCCGCGACCTGCGCGGCGCGGACGTCACCGTGCGGACGGCGGCCGGCGTGCGCGAGGCCCACTCGGCGAGCCTCCGGGCCGACGGAACGTCGATCGGCGGCGCCATCGGCATGCTCGCGTCGGTCGCGGTGTTCGTCGGCCTGTTCGTCGTGGCCAACACGTTCGGCACGCTCGTCCGGCAGCGGACCCGGCGGCTCGCGCTGCTCGGCGCGATCGGCGCGACGCCCCGCCAGATCAAGCGGCTGATCAAGCTGGAGGCCCTGGCGCTCGGCGTCGTCGCCTCGATCGGCGGCGTGCTGCTCGGCTACCCGGTGTCGGGACTGCTGACCAGCCTGTTCGCGCAGGACGGCTTCGACATCACCGCCGCCGACGCCCAGTACGGCTGGGTCGCGCTCATCATCCCGGCCGTGACCGGAGTCCTGGTCACCCAGCTGGCGGCGTGGCGGGCGGCGCGGAAGGCCGCGCGGATCTCGCCGATGCAGGCGCTCCGCGCCGCGAGCACCGAACCCGCCGGGCGGCGCCGGCCCCGGCTGCTCGGCGCGCTCGCCGTGTTCGCCTTCGCCTGCATGTTCTTCGGCCTGGTCTCCGCGATCAGGGCCGACGAGCCCCCCGGCCCCGACCGCACCATCGGCGTCTGCGTGCTGATCCTCATGGGCTCCATGACGACCGTCGCGGCGCTCGCCGTCCTCGCGCCGTTCTTCGTCGGCCCGCTCGGCGGCCTGGTCGGACGCGTCGGGACCATGGTCAGCGGGGAGGCCGGGCGGCTGGCCCGCGCCACCATCACCCGCAGCCCGCGCCGCGTGTCGTCGGCCGCGTCGTCGCTGATGCTCGGCGTGGCGCTGGTCGGCGCCACCGCGCTGATCGTCCTGTCGGTGAACGCGCGGTTCGCCGAGGCCGGGGAGGAGGTGATGCGGGCCGACCACGCGATCGCCGCGACGGGCACGACCTCGTCCGGCCAGGCGCCGCTCCCCCGCGACGTGGCGGACCGGGCCGCCGCAGCGCCGGGCGTGTCCCGGGCGACGCCGCTCACCGGCACCGAGGCCAAGCTGGTCTCCCCGCGTCCGAAGAGCCCCTACGGCGACGAGGATCCCGCGCCGCTGTACCTGATGGTGTCGGGTGCCGACCAGACCGCGCTGCCGTCCGTCCTCGACCTCGGCGGCGACCTGCGGCCGCTCCGCACCGGGGAGATCGGGCTCACGTCCACGATCATGAAGGCGCAGAAGCTGGAGAAGGGGCAGCGGATCGTCGTCCGCGGCGGCGCGGGCCGGGTGGCGCTGACGGTCGCGGGCGCCTACCACGACCCGTCCCACGTGTTCGCCGACCAGGCGCTCGTGTCACCGGCGACCATGGACCGGCTGGACCCGGACGCCGCCACGCAGGCGGTCCTCGTCAAGGGAGGCACGAAGGACGGCCTGACCCGCGCGGTCGCGGACGTGCCGGGCGTCGAGGTGCTCGACAGGTCCGCCTACGTCCAGGCGGCGGCCGACTCGCTGACGAGCGGCATGCGCGTCATCTACGGCTTCATCGGCATGTCGCTCGTCCTCGCCCTGTTCGGGATGGCGACGACCGTGTCGATGAGCGTCGGCGAGCGGACCCGCGAGTTCGGGCTGCTCGGCGCGGTCGGCGCGACGGCGGCTCAGATCCGGTCGATCGTGCGGTGGGAGGCCGCCACGGTCGTCCTGCTCGGGAGCCTCCTCGGCCTCGGCACCGCGCTCGGCACCGTGTTCCTGATGCACGTGGGCACGGGCAGCTCGTTCCTGAGCCCGGACCCGCCCTGGTGGCTGTTCGCCGTGGTGGTCGTCGGGGCCGCCGGCGTCACGCTCGCGACGTCCGCGCTCCCCGCCCGCCGCGCCGCGGCCGTCCCCGTCCTGGAGGCCGCGAAGTCCGAGTGAGCCGAGCCGGGTGTCGGGTGGGGCTGTCCTGAGCGGAAGCTGGGGACAGCCCCACCCGTTTCTGGGGAGCGGGCGCCAATGCGGCGAACGGCCCCCTGGCGGTTTGCTTGGACGTATGACGCAGACAACCGCCATACCCCCGGTCCAGCACGTCCACGATCACGTCGCCGTCGCGCGCGACGTGGTCAAGGCGTACGGGACGGGCGACAGCGCCGTGTCCGCGCTGCGCGGTGTCTCGGCGGCGTTCGCGCGCGGCCGGTTCACCGCGATCATGGGGCCGTCCGGCTCCGGGAAGTCGACGTTCCTGCACTGCATGGCCGGACTGGACGGGGTGTCGTCCGGGTCGGTGCTGATCGGCGGCGTGGAGATCACGAAACTGTCGCGGACCCGGCTGACGAAGCTGCGCCGCGACCGGCTCGGGTTCGTGTTCCAGTCGTTCAACCTGCTGCCGATGCTGACGGCGGAGGAGAACATCAGGCTCACCGGCCGGCTCGGGAACCGGCCCGCCGACCGGCAGTGGTTCGACACCATCGTGGGCGCGCTGGGCCTGCGGGAACGGCTGGCGCACCGCCCGAGCGAACTGTCGGGCGGGCAGCAGCAGCGGGTCGCGGTGGCGCGGGCGCTGCTCACCCGGCCCGAGGTGCTGTTCGCCGACGAGCCGACCGGCAACCTCGACTCGAAGTCGGGCGCCGAGGTGCTCGGGTTCCTGCGCAGCGCCGTGGACGCCTACCACCAGACGGTGATCATGGTGACGCACGACCCGGCCGCCGCCGCGCACGCCGACCGGGTGCTGTTCCTCGCCGACGGAATGATCGTCGACGATCTGGAGGCTCCGTCCATCGACCGCGTGCACGCCGCGATGCGGCGGCTGGAAGCCGAGTGAGCGGGCTCTCAGCGGTAGGCGCCGCGGCGGTGGCAGCCGGTGAGGTGGTCGTCGACCAGGCCGCACGCCTGCATCAGGGCGTAGGCCGTGGTGGGGCCGACGAAGCGGAAGCCGTGCTTCTTCAGCTCCTTGGCCAGGGCCTTCGAGCCGTCGGTGTACGCGGGCACGTCCGCCAGGTCCGCGTGCGGCGGCGCGGCGGGGTCGGCGTGGCGCCAGGCGGTCTCGGCGAGGCCGCCGGGTAGGTCGAGCGCGGCGCGGGCGTTCCCGATCGCCGCCTCGATCTTGGCGCGGTTGCGGACGATCGCGGCGTCGCCCATCAGCCGCTCGACGTCGTCCGGGCCGAAGGCGGCGACCTTCTCCAGGTCGAACCCGTGGAACGCGGCGCGGAAACCCTCGCGCTTGCGCAGGATCGTCAGCCACGACAGGCCGGACTGGAACGCCTCAAGGCAGAGGCGCTCGTAAAGGCCCTGGTCGTCGCGGATGGGACGGCCCCACTCGTCATCGTGGTAGGCGATGTAGTCGGGGGCCGACAGCCCCCACGGGCAGCGGGCCAGCCCGTCCTCGCCCCGGATCGCGGTGCTCACCCGCCCGTTCTACCTCACGCCTGTGACAGATCCGCCCCGCGCCAGGGCCGCGAGGCGCCGGAGGCCGAGGGTCATGAACGCCTTCACGACCGGGCCGGCGACGATCCATCCGGCGCGTCCGAGGGGTCCGAGCGGGAGGTCGACGCGCTCGGCCCACACGACGCGGCTGCCGGAGCCCTCCGGGACGACCTTGAACCACGCCTCGCCGCGCACCACCCGGCCGGTGTGCCGGACCGCGACGCGGCGGCCGTCCCGCCAGTCGGTGATGACCATCGTGTCGAGGAATCCGACCGGCCCCACGCCCGTCCAGCCCCGGATCTCGTCGCCGACCCTGTCGCCGCCCTCGGCGCTGGTGAACGGCATCCACTCGCGATGCCTCGGCCAGTCGGTCAGGACCTCGAAGACGCGTTCGGCGGGGGCGTCCGAAACCGCCTCGGCGTGGACGGCGACCGCGCTCACGGGCTGTCCTCCTTCGCGAGGCCGTCGTCGACCGGTTCCTCGGTCAGGGTCTCCTTGCGCAGGAGAGGCGGCGTGCCGTTCACGGCGGGCTCTTCCAGACCGTGCAGGGCACCGACCGGTTCGGCCTCGTCCGAGCGGTGGCGGAGGTCCATGAGCTGCTCCTCGAGCGCCGCCACCCGGGCGTCACGCTCGTGAAGGGCGTCGGCGAGGCGGTGCAGGGCCTCGTCCGTCAGCTGCGGCTGGTAGCCCCAGAAGGTGCGGGGCAGGCGCACGTAGGCGGCGTCGTCCCCGGTCACGGGACCGCCGTCCTCGCCGAGCGGAAGCTGCGGATAGTCGGGATGGGTCTCGGCCAGCTCGCCGCCCCTGCCCATGGCGAGGACGACGACGGCGCCCAGCACGGCCAAGCCGGCCAGGACGAAGACCACGACCACGATCACGCTCCGTTCTGCTCGCACTCACTTGGAGAGACGTTCCCCAGTCCCCGATCGTGCCACGCTTGGAGACATGGGGATGCTAGAGCAGAGGGTCCTGCCACCGGACGCGCCCGTCCCGGACGGGGTCGCCGACGCGGGAACGGCGCCGCCGGCGAGCCGCGTCGAGCGGCTCACGGCCGGTGGCGCCGTGGTCATGGTCACGCTGGAGACGGACGCGCGGGAGCCTGATCCCGGGCTGCTCGCCGCGGCGTCCGTCTACGCGTGGCTGGGCGCGACGCTGTTCCGCGTGCCCGATCCGCAGGCGGACGGAGTGCGCCAGGTGCTGGACATGGTGGCGTCCATCCAGGGCACCCGCCCCCCTGCGGCCACTCGCCGCGGCCTCGCCTGATTCGTCGAGTTGCGGCGTGTTGTTGTTATGGAGCGCTCCATAACAGCAACACGCCGCAAGTCAACGGGAGGGGCTAGCCGCGGAGGCGGTGCCAGGGGCCCTTGACCGCGAACGTCGCGCCCGGGCCGGACTGGCGGCTGAAGAACAGGACGCGGCCGTCCGGGGAGAACGTGACGCCGGTGAACTCGCTGCCGTTGAGGGCGTTGCGCGCCATCGCGAACGGCTCGTCCCTGCGCGTGGTGCCGACGAGGTACTGCTCGCCGTCGCCGTCCTCGGCCAGGATCACGCCGCCGCCGTACGGGGAGACGGTGATGTTGTCAGGGCCGTCGAAACGGCCGCCCGGCTTGAAGATGAGCTGGAGCTCGACCTCGTTGCGGCGCGGGTCGTAGGTCCAGACCTGGCCCGCGTGGTCGCCGGCGGCGCCGGACGACGTGTTCGAGAAGCTCGCGACGAAGTACGCCTTGCCGTGCCCCCACCAGGCGCCTTCGAGCTTCTGGCTCCGGGTGACGTCGCCGTCCTCGAACTGCTTGCGGACGGACGTCTGCTTGGCCAGCGGGTCCGGGACGTCCACCCACCCGGCGCGCAGCCGGGTCCCGGGCTCGGTGACGAGCGACAGGTCCGGGACGCCCCGGACCTTCAGCGCCTCCAGCTTCCCGCCCGCCATGTAGGAGTGGTAGCGGCCGCGGTGCGACCGGGGACGGAACCGGTAGAACAGGCCGAACGGGCCGGACGCGTCCTCGGTCAGGTAGGCGATGTTCGTGTGCGGGTCGACGGCGACGGCCTCGTGGGCGAAGCGGCCCAGCGCGGTCAGCGGCTCGGGCTTGGTGTCCCTGCCGTACGGGTCGACCTCGAAGACCCAGCCGTGGCTCTTGCTCTCGCCGCCGACGCCCTCGGTCTCCTCGCACGTCAGCCAGGTGCCCCAGGGGGTGCGGCCGCCGGCGCAGTTCACGGCCGTCCCGGCGAGGCTGACGTACTGCGACAGCAGGTCCCCGTCGCGGTCGACCTCCAGGGTGGTGGTGCCGCCGTTGACCGCCGGGTCGTAGGTCAGCTCGGGGGTCCCGACGGCGCGCGTGCCGTTGGTGCCCTGCTCGTGGTTGAGCACCAGCAGAGTGTTGCCGGGGCGGCCGCCGCCTCCCCTGCCTCGGCCTCGGTCACCGTGACCGTTGCCGTTGCGGCGTACGGGGAACGAGGCCATCCCGTCCTGGTGGCCGGGGACGACGACGCCGTCGGAGATGGGGTCGCCCTCCGTCGAGAGGACCTTGTACGAGAAGCCCTTGGGCAGGTCCAGGACGCCCTTGGGGTCGGGGATCAGCGGGCCGTAGCCGAACGCCTCACCGGTGTCGGCACCCGCGGAGGTCTGGAAGATTCCGTCCAGGCTTCCGGCGAGGGCGATGGACAGCGCGCCGGCCGCGCCGCCCTTGACGACTCCGCGACGGGTCACGGACATGGGCACTCCTTCACGTGAGGGGATCACGCGGGAGCCTGGTCGCCGCCCCTGAACCACCGGTTAACGATCACCGGACGGACGGAAAACCCCCAGGACAATCTTGTGCCGTGAGGCCGGCGGCCTCCGCGATGGCGGAGCCCGCGAGGTCGAAACCGCCGACGCACGCGAGGTATCCGGGGGCGTCCCAGTCGTCCCCGCCGGGCTTGCCGCCGAGCGGCAGGTACGTCCCGCCCGCCTGCCGGACGAGCAGCAGCCCCGCCGCGATGTCGTAGGCGTTGATGGACGAGTCGTAGGCGACGTCCGTCCAGCCCGCCGCGACGTGCGCGAGGGTGAGCGCCGCGCTGCCGGGCCGGCGCAGGGTGGCGAACGCGTCGACGAGCAGCCCGTAGCGCCGCAGCGTCTCCGCCCGGTCGCCGGTGGCCAGGTCCCGCGCGCTCGGGTAGGAGGCGGCGAGCACGGCGGTCCGGTCGCCCGCCGCGCCCTCGCTGCGGATCGGCTCGCCGTTGCAGGTCGCGCCGTCGAGGGACGCGGTGAACATGTCGTCGCGGACCGGGTCGTACACCACGCCCGCCACCAGCTCGCCGCCCGCGACGGCCGCGATGGAGGTGCAGAAGAACGGCAGGCCGACGGCGAAGTTGGCCGTCCCGTCGATCGGGTCCACGTACCAGCGGACGTCGGCGCCGCGGCCCCGTCCCCGACCACCGTGCTCGCCGCCGCCCTGCACGCCGCCCTCCTCCCCCACGACGACGCTGCCCGGGGTCTGCTCGGCGAGCACCTCCCGGATGGTCTCCTCCGCCGCGCGGTCGTGCTCGGTGACCGGGTCGTGGAAGTCCGCCTTCACGTCGACCTCGGGACGGGAGCGGAACGCCGTCCGCAGCCGGTCGCCGGTCGTCCGAGCGGCGAGTTCGGCGATCGCGGCCAGTTCCCGCGAGGTGGGCACGTCGGCGCTCATTCGTCTCCTTCGTCGGCCGTGGGCGGGCACGCACAGTCCCGACGGTATCCGAGGATCCCCTGGCCACGCCCGCCTGGGACAGGGCCGGCCGGCACGGGGCCGTTACAGACCCCCCGGCACGGGCAGTGGGTTCCTGTGCCGGATCAGCGCTGCCGTGGGGGGCGAGATGAAGGGCGCCGCGGTGGGCGCGGCGCGCCTCCTGCGGCACCGAACCCGGGCGGCGCGGCGCGGGCGCCCCGCCATCACGACGAGAGGAGCGATCAATGGCACGGGAAGTGTCCGACTACGTCCTCCAGCGGCTGACCGAATGGGGCGTCGAGCGGGTCTTCGGCTACCCGGGCGACGGGATCAACGGGCTGCTCGGCGCCTTCGACCGGGCCGAGGGGAAGCCGGAGTTCATCCAGTCGCGGCATGAGGAGATGTCCGCGTTCATGGCCTGCGGGCACGCCAAGTTCACCGGCGAGGTCGGCTGCTGCGCGGCGACGTCCGGGCCGGGGGCGATCCACCTGCTGAACGGCCTGTACGACGCCAAGCTCGACCACCAGCCCGTCGTCGCGATCGTCGGGCAGCAGAAGCGGCTCGCGCAGGGCACGCACTACCAGCAGGAGGTGAACCTGGAGAACCTGTTCTCCGACGTCTCCGAGTACTGCCAGATCGTCATGCACCCCGGGCAGATGCGGCATGTGATCGACCGTGCGTTCAAGACGGCGCTGACCACGCGGAGCGTCGCGACGATCATCATTCCCGAGGACGTCCAGGAGGCGGAGGCGGTGCCCTCGCCGCCGAAGGAGCACGGCTCGGTGTACTCCAGCGTCGGGTGGAGCCGGCCGCGCGTGCTGCCCGACCCCGATGAGCTGCGCAAGGCCGCCGACATCCTCAACCAGGGCGAGAAGGTCGCCATGCTGGTCGGGCAGGGCGCCGCGAACGCGCAGGCCGAGGTCGTCGAGGCGGCCGAGCTGCTCGGCGCGGGCATCGCCAAGGCGCTGCTCGGGCGCGAGGTCGTCCCCGACGACCTGCCGTTCGTGACCGGGCCGATCGGCCTGCTCGGCTCCAAGGCCAGCGATGAGATGATCATGAACTGCGACACCCTGTTCATGATCGGCTCCAGCTTCCCCTACGCCGAGTGGCTGCCGGACGAGGGCAGCTGCCGCGGCGTCGAGATCGACATCGACGGCCGCATGATCGGCATCCGGTACCCGATGGACGCCCATGTCGTGGGCGACGCCAAGGAGACGCTCAAGGAGCTGATCCCGCTCCTGCGGCGCAAGGAGGACCGGTCCTGGCGGGAGCGGATCGAGGAGGACGTCCGCTCCTGGAACACCGTCATGGAGAAGCGGGCCGGGCAGAGCTTCGGGGGGAAGATCAACCCGCAGGCCGTCGCGCACGAGCTGTCCCCGCTGCTGCCGGACGGCGCGATCCTCACCGCGGACTCCGGCTCGGCGACCAACTGGTGGGCCCGCCACATCAAGCTCCGCGACGGGATGAGGGCGTCGCTGTCGGGGACCCTCGCCACGATGGGACCCGGCGTCCCCTACGCGATCGCCGCCCGGTTCGCCTACCCGGACCGTCCGGTGATCTGCTTCGTCGGCGACGGCGCCTTCCAGATGAACGGCATGAACGAGATGCTCACGGTCAAGCGCTACGCCGACCGGATGGCCGGCTCACCGCCGCTGATCTTCGCCGTGTTCAACAACCAGGATCTCAACCAGGTCACCTGGGAGCAGCGCGCGATGGGCGGCGACCCCAAGTTCGAGGGCTCGCAGTCCCTGCCCGACTTCCCGTACTCCAAGTACGCGGAGATGTGCGGGCTGAAGGGCGTCTACTGCGACAAGCCGAAGAAGGTCACCAGCGCCTGGGAGGAGGCCCTTGCCGGCGACCGTCCCGTGGTGCTGGAGTTCGTCGTGGACAACGAGATCGCGCCGATCCCGCCGCACATCATGAAGGAGCAGGCCAAGAAGACCGTCAAGGCGGGGGTCCAGGACCCGCAGAAGATCGGCATCGCGGCGCGCGGGTTCCGGCAGAAGCTCACCGAGATGTACGAGAACATGCCCGGCCGCAAGCACTGACTCCTCGCGGGAGGGCTAGAGCTGGGTCTCCGCGTAGTCCCCGGGCGAGAACTCGATGCGGGGCTGCGAGCGCTCCAGGAGGTCGAACGCCTCGGGGACGGAGGACGTCCAGCCGATGGCGTCCCAGATCCGGTGGCGGGCGAAGCCCTGCTCGGTGAGCCCCTCCATCAGCTCGCGCAGCGGGTCGTACACGCCGGTCGGGTCGAGGATCACGACGGGCTTCTCGTGCATGGCGAGGACCTTGGCCGTCCACACCTCGAACAGCTCCTCCAGCGTGCCGATGCCGCCGGGCAGGATGAGGAACGCGTCGCTGCGGCGGTCCATCTCGCCCTTGCGGGACCGCATGTCCTCGGTGACGATCAGCTCGTCGTTGTCCTCGTCGGAGATCTCGACGCTGACCAGTCCCTCGGGGATCACGCCGACGCTGCGGGCGCCGCCCGCCCGCGCGGCGCGGGCGACGGCGCCCATGCACGACACCTGGGCGCCGCCGCTGACCAGGCTGTGGCCGCGGCGGGCCAGCTCGGCGCCGGCCTCGGCGGCGAGATCGACGTAGCGGCGGTCGATCCTGCCGCTGGACGAGCAGAACACGCAGACGGCGAGGGGCTTCGTGGAGGTCACCGGACCCATCCTAGGGGTCAGTGCGCGGCGAGGTCCCTGCGCCGGAACCCGATCAGCCCGAGGACGGACAGGGCGGCGGTCAGCGCCAGCAGCCAGACGAAGGGCGCGGCGGTGAGCGGGCCGCCGGGCAGCTTCGGGAGGTGGCTGAACGGCGAGAGGTTCATGATCCGCTGGTCGAGGTCCATCCCGGCCCCGAACATCGTGACCACGGCGAAGAGCCCGACCGCGGCCCAGGCCGCGCCGGCGAACCGGGGCGCGAGGCCGAACAGGGCGAGGGCGATCGCCGCGGCCGGCCAGACGGCGGGCAGCTGCGCCAGCGACGCACCGAGGACGCGGGGCAGTTCCCGGCCGACGTCGCCCACGTTCAGGCCGTGCGCCAGCCCGGCGGCGGTGCCGGCGGCCGCCATCGCGACCGCGGGCCCCAGCAGGGCGAACGCCAGGTGGCTCGCCGCCCACCGCAGCCGGGCGGTCGCGGTGGCGAGCAGCGGCTCGGCGTGGCCGCCGCTCTCCTCGGAGCGCAGCCGCAGCGTGGCGGACACCGCGTAGGCGGCCGCGATCAGCCCGAGGATGTTCAGCACCGAGGTGAAGTAGGCGTCGACGATGCCGGACTGCCCGCCGAGCCTGGTGAAGATGTCCTTCAGGCCGGGGTTGTCCTCCATCATGTCCTTGATCCCGCCCGTGATGGCGCCGTACACCACGCCCAGGGCCACGAAACCGGTGAGCCAGCCGTACAGGGGACGGCTCTGCAGCCGCCAGCCGAGTCCGAACGGGCCTGACAGCCTCGGCGAGGCGTCGGCGGGCCCCTGCTTGGGCGGCAGGATCCCCGCACCCAGGTCGCGCCGCGCCGACAGCGCCGTGGCCGCCGCGACCAGGACCGCGACGAGCGCGACGAGCATCGCCAGCGTCCACCAGCGTTCCCCGCCGTAGGGACGCATCCGCTGGGCCCAGCCGAGCGGGGACAGCCAGCCGAGCCACGACAGCGCGTTGCCCGCGCCGCCGACATCCGCGGCCATCCGGATCACGAACGCGCCGCCGAGCGTCCCGACGGCCGCTCCCCTGGCCGCCCCTGCGCTCTCGCTGAGCTGGGCGGTGACGCCCGCGACCGCCGCGAACACGCAGCCGGCCGCGGCGAGCTGGAGGCCGAAGGCCAGCGAGCCGGGGAACGCAAGGCCCTGCGCCACCATCCCGGCGGTGACCAGAACGGCGATCACGAGGTTCGCCGCCATGGTGACGGTGAGCGCCGCCGCGAGTCCCGCGCCGCGCCCGATGACCGTGGCGCCGAGCAGCTCGCGGCGTCCGGCCTCCTCCTCGGTCCGGGTGTGCCGGATGACCGTGAGGGCGCTGATCAGCCCGATCACCACGGGCAGGAAGCCGGAGCGCTGCACCAGGATGCCGGCGATGTCGCTGCTGTAGAGCGGCCCGTACAGCGCCAGGAAGGTGGGATTCGTCGCCGTGGTCTCGACGTAGTCGAGCTGGTCGGCGGTCGTCGGGAGCAGCCCCTTCGTGGCCGCGACGAAGTTGATCGGGATGAGCCCGGCCACCAGGACCCAGGCGGGAAGCAGGAACCTGTCGCGCCGCAGGGCCAGCCGGATCAGGCCGCCGGTGCCCGCCGGCACGCTCATCGTACGGCCTCGTCGACGTCGGCGAGCTCGTCCTGGTAGTGCCGCAGGAACAGCTCCTCCAGCGTCGGGGGCCGGCTGGTCAGGCTGCGGACTCCGACCTCGGTGAGCTGCCGCAGCGCCTCGTCGAGCCGCGGGGTGTCCACCTCGAACCTGATGCTGGTGCCGTCGATGTGGACGTCGTGGGCGGCGGGCAGCGGGAGTCCGTCCGGCGGGGACGCCAGCTCGGCGCTGATCGACGTGCGGGTGAGGTGCCGCAGCTCGTCCAGGGTGCCGGACTCGACGGCCGCTCCCCTGCGGATGATCGTCACCTGGTCGCACAGCGCCTCGACCTCGGACAGGATGTGGCTGGACAGCAGGACGGTCCGCCCCTCGTCGCGCGCCTCGCGGACGCACTGCTGGAACGTCTCCTCCATCAGGGGGTCCAGACCGGAGGTGGGCTCGTCGAGGAGCAGGAGCTCGGCGTCCGAGGCGAGCGCGGCGACCAGGCCGACCTTCTGCCGGTTGCCCTTGGAGTAGGCGCGGCCCTTCTTGCGCGGATCGAGCTCGAACCGCTCCAGCAGCTCGGCCTTGCGCCGCGCGTTCGCCCCGCCGCGCATCCGGCCGAGCAGGTCGATCACCTCGCCGCCGGACAGGTTCGGCCACAGCGTCACGTCGCCGGGGACGTAGGCGAGCCTGCGGTGCAGGGCGGTCGCGTCGCTCCAGGGGTCGCCCCCGAGCAGCCGGGCCGTGCCCGCGTCCGCGCGCAGCAGGCCGAGCAGGATCCTGATCGTGGTCGACTTCCCGGAGCCGTTCGGGCCGAGGAAGCCGTGCACCTCGCCTTGCCGGACGGTCAGGTCCAGGCCGTCCAGCGCGCGGGTACGGCCGTAGCTCTTGACCAGGCCGGAGATCTCTACGGGGGGTGTTCTCGTGGTCACGGGTTCTCCTCTGGTGAGGACTGCGCGCCGTCGGCGAGCAGGGACTTGAGCGCGGTGCGCGACTGCTCGATCAGCTCGGGCGACATGATCCTGTCGTCGTAGATGTCCAGCATCGCGAGGGCCATCCGGGGATATCCGTCGCCCACCAGGACGTCGGCGCCCAGGGCGCGTGAGAGGTGTTCGTGCAGGACCATCAGGCCCACGTTCATCGCGGTCAGGACGGCCGCGTAGGCGTGCAGGTCATCGGTCCGCGGCTCCGACACCCCCGCCATCCCGCGTCCCATGACCTCCTTGCTGAACTCCACGGAGTCGTCGAACAGCTTGCGGGCGGCCTCGGAGCCGTCGGTCATCGCGCGGGCCACGTACCGCTGGATGGGCAGGGCCGTCCGCATGGCGACCGCCAGGAAGCCGGGATTGGCCATCCCTCCGCTGAGCGCCTCCTGCTTGACCTCGCGGATGACCTCGATGACGTGCTCGTCGCACGCCCGGCGCAACTCCTCCTTGGTCCCGTAGTGGTGCTGCACCAGGGCGGGCGAGACTCCCGCGGCCTTCGCGATGCCGCGGATCGTCGCGCCCTTCACGCCCAGCCTCGCGAACTCCAGCAGCGCCGCGTCCCTGATCCGGGCGCGTCCGGTCAGGTCCTCGGGTCGCTCGCGCCCCGCCATGCCACCACCTGTACATGAGATCAGCAACCTGTACGTCTGTACACTGTACCTCTGTACAGGCGGGGTGCGTCAAGGCCGGGTCAGCCGTTTCCCGGAAGCTCGCCGAGCGTCACCTTGACCTGCTTCTTCGAGCCGTCGGGCTTCTGGGTCTCGACCGTCACGACATCGCCGGGCTTCATGGTCGCGAGCACCGAGGACAGCGCCGTCTGGTCGGGTGTCGCGGTGCCGTTGACCGAGAGGATCAGGTCGCCCGCCTCGATGCCCGCCTTGGCCGCGCCGCCGCCCCTCGTGACCTCCACGACGGCGACCGCGGACCGCTGCCCGCTCTGCGGATCGACGATCGTGCGCACCACCACGCCGAGCGCCGCCCGGCCGGAGTCGGAGACCTCACCGGTGCGGATGAGCTGCGGGACGATCCGCTTGACCGTGTTGCTCGGCGTCGCGAACCCGATCCCGGGCGCCGCGCCGCCGGCCCCGGGGTCCGAGGCCGCCGCGGTCGGGACGCCGATCACCTTCCCGTCCAGCGTGACCAGGGCGCCGCCGCTGTTGCCCGGGTTGATCGGCGCGCTCGTCTGGATCGCGTCGGCGATCGTCGAGCCCTGGAAGTCGCCCTCTCCCTGCGTCGACACCGTCCGGTGCAGCGCCGACACGATGCCGTTGGTCACGCTGCCGGACAGCCCCAGCGGGTTGCCCATGGCCATGACCATCTGCCCGACCTCGGCCTTGCTGGAGTCGCCCCACACGGCGGGTTTCAGCGACCCGCCGCCGACCTTGACCACGGCCAGGTCGTCGGGCGCGAAGGCGCCGACGAGCCGCGCGTCGAGCGCCGAGCCGCCACTGGCCGCCGTGACCCGGATCTGCCGCGCCCCCGCGACCACGTGCGCGTTGGTCACGATGTGGCCCTGGTCGTCGTAGACGACCCCCGACCCCTCGGCCTGGCCCGTCTCGATCTTCACCACCGAGGGCAGCACCGCGTCGACGACCTGCTCGAACTGCCGCTGCACCTGGGCCGCGGCCCCCGACGCCGGAGCCGGGGTACGCGCGCCCGCCCCCGTCCTCTCCGCGTCCTCGCCGCCACCGCTGCATCCGGCGACCAGGAGGAACCCCATCGCCGCCGCGCCCGCCTTGACCTTCACGTTGCCGCTCACGCTCCACCTCCACCACGTCTCCTTCCCCCCCTTCGGGGAACAGACATGGAACCTGCCACCTAAGGCTGGAAGCGGTAGCCCATCCCGGGTTCGGTCAGGAGGTGCCGGGGGTGCGCAGGATCGATCTCCAGCTTGCGGCGGAGCTGGGCCATGTACTGGCGCAGGTAGTGGGTCTCGCGCTGGTAGGCGGGACCCCAGACCGCGGTGAGGAGCTGCCGCTGGCTGATGAGCTTGCCGGGGTTGCGGAGCAGGATCTCCAGCAGGTGCCACTCGGTGGGGGTCAGATGGACGCCGCCGGACACCGTTTTGCCCGCCAGGTCGACGGTGCGCCCGCCGACGTCCACCCGCGCGACCTCGCCGGTCGCCGAGACGCGGCGGGTCACCGCGCGGATGCGGGCGACCAGCTCCTGGATGTCGAACGGCTTGGTGACGTAGTCGTCGGCGCCCGCCTCCAGCGCCTCCACCTTGTCCTGGCTGCCCGTCCGGCCGGACAGGACGATGATCGGCACCCGCGTCCAACCCCGGAGGCCGTGGATGACGTCGACGCCCGGGACGTCGGGCAGGCCGAGGTCCAGGACGACCAGGTCGGGTGGCGATTCGCCGGCGCGGCGGAGCGCCGTCGTGCCGTCGGCGGCGACCTCCACCTCGTAGTCGCGGGCGCGCAGGTTGATCCGCAGGGCGCGCAGCAGCTGAGGGTCGTCGTCGACGACGAGGACGCGCGTCATGACGCCGGCTCCGTCCGGTGGACGGGCAGCGCGACGATCATCGTCAGGCCGCCGCCGGGGGTGTCCTCGGGGACGAGTTCGCCGTCCATCGCCTCGGTGAGCCCGCGCGCCAGCGCGAGGCCGAGACCGACACCGGTGTGGTTGTCCCGGTCGCCCAGCCGCTGGAAGGGAAGGAAGATCCGCTCGCGGTCGCCGGGCGGGACGCCGGGGCCGCGGTCGGCGATCCGCACCTCGACGCGGTCGTGGATGGCCCCGGCGGTCACCAGGACGGCCTCGCCGGGCAGGCTGTGCCGCCGCGCGTTGGCGACGAGGTTGACCAGGACGCGTTCCAGCAACGCCGGGTCGGCGGTCACCTCGGGCAGATCCGGGTCGAGCCGGACGGTGACGCGGCCTCCGTCATCGCCGCCGAGGTCGTCCAGAACGCGCGGCATGATCTCGTCCAGGGCGACCGGCTGCGCGGCGATGCCGAGCACACCGGCCTCCAGGCGGCTCATGTCGAGCAGGTTGGCGACCAGCCGGTCGAGGCGGTCCAGGGACTGGGCGGCGGTGTCGAGCAGCTCGGCGCGCTCCTCCGGCGTCCAGTCGACCGAGGTGGTGCCGAGGCTGTCCACGGCGGCCTTCGCCGAGGCCAGCGGCGTGCGCAGGTCGTGGCTGACCGCGTTGAGCAGCGCGGTGCGCATCCGGTCCGCCGCCTCCAGCGGCCGGGCCCGCTCCGCCTCCGCCTCCAGCCGCTGCCGGCGCAGCGCCGCCGCGGCCTGGCCGGCGAACGCCTCCAGCACGCGCCGGTCGCCCGCCGGAAGCGGATGGCCGCGGATCGCCAGGGTGAGGCCGTCGCCGGCCGGGATCTCGGTGTCGCCCTCGCCGGGCGAGGTGCAGGGGCGGCCGCCGACGGCCGCGACGATGCCCCAGTCGGCCGGGTCGTCGCGGCTGTCGGGCGTGGCCGGGACGGGACGCTCCAGCAGCGTCACCGACGTCAGCCCGAACGTCTCGCGCAGCCGCCCGAGCAGCGTGTCCAGCGCGTGCTCGCCGCGCAGGACGTTACCGGCGAGGGCGGACAGCAGCGCCGCCTCGGCCCCGAGCTTGGCCGCCTCCCGCGACCGCCGCGCGGCGCGGTCCACCACGAGGCTGACACCGACGCCGACCAGCAGGAACACCGTGAGCGCGATGATGTTCTCCTGCCCGGCGATGGTGAACCTGTACAGCGGCGGGGTGAAGAACCAGTCGAGCAGCAGGAACCCGGCGACCGCGGCGAACAGCGCGGGCCACATGCCGCCGACCAGCGCGATCCCGACGACGGCCGCCAGGAAGAACAGGATGTCGGCGGGCAGCGACATGGGCGGGCGCGCCTGCGTCAGCACGAACGTCAGCACGGGCAGCCCGAGGACGGCGAGCAGGAACCCGGCGGCGCGGCGGCCCGCCGGCAGCCCCTGGTCGCGCACCCGGCGGCCGACGCCGCGCCGGGCCTGGTCGTGGGTGACCATGTGGACGTCGATCGTGCCGGACAGCGCGGTCGTCGTCACCCCGATCCCCGGCCGCAGCAGCTGCGCGAACCGGCCCCGCCGGGACACCCCGAGCACCAGTTGCGTCGCGTTCACGGCACCCGCGAAGTCCAGCAGCGCACGCGGGATGTCCTCCCCCACGACCTGGTGGAACGTGCCACCCAGCCCTTCCACGATCTCCCGCTGCCGCACCAGGTCACGGGGCCTCGTCCCGCGCAGCGCGTCGCCGCGGGTCACATGGACGGCGAGCAGGTCGGCGCCCTTGGAGCGGTCGGCGATCCGGGTCGCGCGGCGCAGCAGCGTCTCGCCCTCCGGCCCGCCGGTGAGCGCCACGACGATCCGCTCCCGCGCCTCCCAGGTGCCGCCGATCCCGTGGTCGGCGCGGTACCGGCCGAGCTGCTCGTCCACCTCGCCCGCGAGCCACAGCAGCGCCAGCTCGCGCAGCGCCGTCAGGTTGCCGACGCGGAAGTAGTTGGACAGGGCGGCGTCGACCCGCTCGGGCGGGTAGATGTTGCCGTGCGCCATCCGGCGGCGCAGCGCCTCGGGCGCCATGTCGACCAGCTCGACCTGCCCGGCGGCGCGGACCACCTCGTCCGGGACCGTCTCCCGCTGCGGGACGCCGGTGATCTTCTCCACGACGTCGTTGACCGACTCCAGGTGCTGGATGTTGACCGTGGAGATGACGCCGATCCCGGCGTCGAGGATCTCCTCGACGTCCCGCCAGCGCTTGCCGTGCCGGCCGCCCGGCACGTTCGTGTGCGCCAGCTCGTCCACCAGGACCACGTCGGGGGCGCGGCGCAGGACGGCGTCCACGTCGAGCTCGGTGAACTCCGCGCCGCGGTGCGTCGTCCGCACCCGCGGGAGGACCTCCATGCCCTCCAGGAGCGCGGCGGTGCGCGGGCGGCCGTGCGTCTCGACGAAGCCGACGACCACGTCGGTGCCGCGTTCCGCCCGCCGCCGCCCCTCCGCGAGCATCGCGTAGGTCTTCCCCACGCCTGGGGCGGCCCCCAGGTAGATGCGGAGCTGCCCCCTGGCCATGGCGCCCATCATCTCAGCCCCGGTAGGGGGCGGCCTTGTCCAGGGCGATGTTCAGCTTGAGCACGTTCACCGCGGGCTCGCCCATGAAGCCGAGTGCCCGGCCCGTGGTCTCGCCGTCGATCAGCTTCCGCACGGTTCCGGCCGGGATTCCGCGCACCTCCGCGATCCGCCCGGCCTGGAGGTCGGCGTAGGCGGTGGAGATGTGCGGGTCGAGGCCGGAACCGCTCGACGTGACCGCGTCGGCGGGGACGGCGGGCTTCCCGGGGGCCTCCCCCCGGATCGGCACGATCCGCCCGGCCCGCGGGTCCTGGCCGCCGGCGCACTCCACCTCGACGCCCCGGTACCCGGTGCGGAACGGCACGGCCGGGCACGGCTCGTTGACGCTGATCACCCTGGTCGGGCGGGTGACGGCGCCGGAGGCGTCCCGGGGCCCGAGGACGGACAGGACCGCGCCGACCCCGCCCTCGGTGCAGTACGGGCGGGAACCGTCCACGCCTTCCAGCTCCCCGACGGCCTTGCTGGTCGCGCAGACCGTGGTGAGCAGGCTCTCCCGGTCGCCGGTGTCGACGACGTCCTCGGGGCCGAGGTTGCTCGCGGACGTGGCGGTCGGGTCGTAGCCGTCCCCCGCCGCCGAGGGCCGGCTCTGGAAGTACTGCTTGAGCGGCTTGCCGTCCGCGCCGGTGAACGACTGGCCGATCAGCGCGCTGCCGACCCGCTCGCCGTCGGCGCTGACGTACGACCCGGCGGCGCGGTCCTTCAAGCCGGGCAACTGGGCGACGCCCGTGACGGCCAGCGGGTAGGCGACGCCGAGGACGGCGGTGAACACGAGCACCGCGCGCAGCGCCGCGAGGTGCCGGCGAATGACGGAAGGAAGCATGTTCATCAGGCGATTCCCGGGACGAACTGGATGAGAAGGTCGATGATCTTGATTCCGGCGAACGGCGCGACGACGCCGCCGAGCCCGTAGACCAGCAGGTTGCGGTTCAGCAGCCGGGACGCCGGACCCGGCCGGTAGCGGACGCCGCGCAGCGCGAGCGGGATCAGCGCGACGATGACCAGCGCGTTGAACACGACGGCCGACAGGATCGCCGACTGGGGACTGGCCAGCCGCATCACGTTGAGCGCGTCCAGGCCCGGGAACAGCGCCACGAACAGCGCCGGGATGATGGCGAAGTACTTGGCGATGTCGTTGGCGATCGAGAAGGTCGTCAGCGCGCCCCGGGTGATGAGCAGCTGCTTGCCGATCTCGACGATCTGGATGAGCTTGGTCGGATCGGAGTCGAGGTCGACCATGTTGCCCGCCTCCTTGGCGGCGGACGTGCCGGTGTTCATGGCGACGCCGACATCGGCCTGCGCGAGGGCGGGCGCGTCGTTGGTGCCGTCCCCGGTCATCGCGACGAGCCGGCCGCCCTCCTGCTCGGCCTTGATGAAGGCCAGCTTGTCCTCGGGCGTCGCCTCGGCGATGAAGTCGTCCACCCCGGCCTCGTCCGCGATGGCCTTCGCGGTCAGCCGGTTGTCGCCGGTCACCATGATCGTTCTGATGCCCATGGCGCGCATCCGGTCGAACCGCTCGCGCATGCCCGGCTTGACCACGTCCTTCAGATGGACGGCGCCGAGCACACGCGCCCGGCCGTCGTGCGCCTCGGCGACGACCAGCGGGGTGCCGCCGGACGCGGAGACCCCGTCGACGACGCCGGCGAGTTCCGGCGGCACCGTGCCGCCCTGCTCGCGCACCCACGCGGTGACGGCACCGGCGGCGCCCTTGCGGAGCCGGCGGCCGGCCACGTCGACGCCGGACATCCTGCTCTGCGCCGTGAACGGGACCCATTCGGCGTGCGCCAGTTCCCCGGTGTGCCGTTCACACAGCCCGTGCGCCCGATTGGCGTGGACCACGATCGAGCGTCCCTCGGGCGTCTCGTCGGCCAGGGAGGAGAGCTGCGCGGCGTCCGCCAGCTCCCCGGTGGCCGTGCCGCCGACCGGGACGAACTCCGACGCCTGCCGGTCGCCGAGCGTGATCGTGCCGGTCTTGTCCAAGAGCAGGGTGCCGACGTCCCCGGCGGCCTCGACGGCGCGTCCCGACATGGCCAGCACGTTGCGCTGGACGAGCCGGTCCATGCCCGCGATGCCGATGGCGGACAGCAGCGCCCCGATCGTCGTCGGGATCAGGCACACCACCAGCGAGACCAGGACGATCCCGGTGACCCCGTCGGCGTCGAGGACGTCGCCGCCCGAGACACCGGGGTCGTTGGCCATGGAGTAGACCGCCAGCGGCTGCATGCTCGCGATCGCGACCAGGAAGATGATCGTCAGCGCGGCCAGCAGGATGTTCAGCGCGATCTCGTTCGGGGTCTTCTGCCGGGACGAGCCCTCCACCAGCGCGATCATCCGGTCGACGAACGACTCGCCGGGCCGCTGCGTGATCCGCACGACGATCCGGTCCGACAGGACCCGCGTCCCGCCGGTCACGGCGCTGCGGTCGCCGCCGGACTCGCGGATCACCGGCGCCGACTCGCCGGTGATCGCGGACTCGTCGACGCTGGCGATGCCCTCGATGACGTCTCCGTCGCCCGGGATGACCTGCCCGGCCCCGACCACCACGATGTCGCCCCGCCGCAGCTCGGCCGCCGCCACGGCCTCCTCCCGTCCGGGCACGCCGGGACCGCGGCCGGTCAGCCGGCGCGCCGTCGTCTCCTTCCGGGTCCGGCGGAGGGTGGCGGCCTGCGCCTTGCCCCGTCCCTCGGCGACGGCCTCGGAGAGGTTGGCGAAGACCACGGTGAGCCACAGCCAGACCGCGATCAGCACGGAGAACGCCGTGAGGTCCAGGACGGCGAGGACGCTCGTCCACACCGCGCCGATCTCGACGACCAGCATCACCGGGTTGCGCCACATGACCCGGGGGTCCAGCTTGCGCAGCGCGATGGGCAGCGAGCGCAGCAGCATGCCCGCGTCCAGCAGGCCGCCGCCGACCCGGTCCGGGGCCTGCTCCCCGGTCGTGGCCGGGGGCTCCTGGGTCTGGACGGACATCAGTGGATCCCTTCTGCGAGCGGCCCGAGGGCCAGCGCGGGGAGGAACGTCAGCGCGACGAGGACGAGGGTGACGCCGGCGACCATGCCGGCGAACTGCGGGCGGTGGGTCGGCAGCGTGCCCGCCGACGCCGGGACGGGCGTCTGCCGGGCCAGCGACCCGGCCAGCGCCAGGACCAGCACCATCGGCAGGAAACGCCCGAAGGCCATGGCCAGGCCGAGCGCGACGTCGTAGAACGGGGTCCCGGCGGACAGGCCCGCGAACGCCGAGCCGTTGTTGTTCGCCGCCGAGGTGAACGCGTAGAGCACCTCGGACAGGCCGTGCGGCCCGGAGTTCAGCATGCTCTCGCGCGGCGTCTCGAACGCCATCGCGATCCCGGTTCCCACCAGGACGATCATCGGGGTGACCAGGAAGTACAGCGAGGCGAGCTTGATCTCGCGGGCGCCGATCCGCTTGCCGAGGTACTCGGGCGTGCGGCCGACCATCAGCCCGGCCGCGAACACCGTGATGATCGCCAGGACCAGCATCCCGTACAGCCCCGACCCGACGCCGCCGGGCGCGACCTCCCCGACCATCATGTTGAGCAGGAGAACCGCGCCGCCCACGCTGGTGTAGGAGTCGTGGAACGAGTCGACGGCCCCGGTCGAGGTCAGCGTCGTCGACGCGGCGAACGTCGCGGAGTTGGATATGCCGAACCGCGTCTCGGTGCCCTCGGCGGAGGCGCCCACCGATCCGGGGACCGTCCCCGGATAGGTGAGCTGCGCCGCGTTCACCGCGACGACGCTCAGGATCGCGAACGTGGCCATCGTCGCGAGGATCGCGAGGCCCTGCCGCCGGTCGCCGACCATCCGGCCGAACGTCCGCGGCAGCGCGAACGGGATCAGCAGGATCAGGAAGATCTCGATCCAGTTCGTCCAGCTCGTCGGGTTCTCGAACGGATGCGCCGAGTTGGCGTTGTAGAACCCGCCGCCGTTGGTGCCGAGTTCCTTGATGGCCTCCTGGGACGCGACCGGCCCCCCGATGATCGTCTGCTGCCCGCCGGTCAGCGTGGAGACGGTGTGCGGGTCGGCGAGGTTCTGGATCGCTCCGCCCGCGACCAGCACGACGGCGGCGACCGCCGCGATCGGGAGCAGCAGGCGCAGCACGGCCCGGGTGAGGTCCACCCAGAAGTTGCCGAGTTCACCGGTCCTCCGCCGGGCGAGGCCGCGGACGAACGCCATCGCGACGGCGATGCCGACGGCGGCCGACACGAAGTTCTGCACCGCCAGCCCGGCCATCTGCACCAGGTGCCCCATGGTGCTCTCACCGGAGTAGGCCTGCCAGTTGGTGTTGGTGACGAAGCTGATCGCGGTGTTCCACGCGATGTCGGGCTGGACGCCGTCGAACCCCAGGCTGAGCATGAGGTGGCTCTGGAGCCGCTGGAGCCCGTAGAGGGCCAGGACGGACACGAGCGAGAAGGCGAGCACGCTCCTGGCGTAGACGCTCCACTTCTGCTCGGCGTCCGCGTCGACTCCGACGATCTTGTAGACCGCCCGCTCTGCCTTCCCGTGCCTCCGGGTGGTGAAGATCCGGTACATGTGGTCGCCCAGCGGCACGTGCACGACGGCGAGGGCGAGGATCAGCGATCCGATGAACAGGATCCCGGCCGCCGTCGTCCCCATCAGAACCTCTCCGGGAGGAGAAGCGCCACCACGAGGAAGACGATCAGCCCGGCGGCGAGCACGAGCCCGACCGCGTTCTCGGGACTCACAGCCGCCCCGCCCCCTTGACCACGAGGCCGAGCACCGCGAAGACCGCGAGCGTCAGCGCGAGAAGCATCAAATCTGCCATGCCCGAAGAAAACACCCAGTTCAGGCGCTTATGGCGCATCTTGACGCGTTCCCTACGCGCCTGCCCGCGTTCTTCACGCGTTTTCTACGCCCCCGGCGGGACGCCGACGCGTTCCGGCTCGGCGCATGTTTCCCGGCCCAGAGGGCAGGCGGTCCCCCAGGAGGTGGCCATGGGGTCGGACATGCCGGCGAGGAACGCGGGCACGGTCGTCCGGGCCGGGGCGCGCGGGCTCGTGGCCGCCATGGCGATGACCGGGGTCCGGACCGTGACCGCCGCCGTCGGACCGCACGAGGAGACCCCGCCCGAGGCGTTCGTGAAGGAACACCTGCCGTTCCTCGGGAAGCTGCCCCCCAGGCACCAGGAGGCCCTCACCGAGCTGTTCCACTGGACGTACGGTGCGGCGGGCGGCGTGGCGTACGGGCTGCTGCCGCGCGGAATCCGCGGCAGCACCCTCAGCGGCCCGCTCTACGGCCTGGCGATCTGGCTCGGCTTCGAAGCCGGCATCGCCCCGATGCTGGGCGTCCGGCACGTGCACGAGCACGGCTTCCAATGGCGCGCCGCGGTCGCCCTCGACCACGTCCTGTACGGCGTCGTGGTCGGAGGCCGCCTGGCCCCGGAGCCCGCGGGCTCCGGGGGACGGGTCACTCGGAGGCGGCTTCCTCCGCTTCGGCCTGGGCGCGGGCCTCGATGATCTCCTGTTCGGCGCGGGTGTGGCCCTCGACGATGATGCGGACGGCCTCGTCCGGGTCGTCGGTGAGGTGGATCAGGTCGAGGTCGTGGGGGGAGATCTTGCCGGACGGCAGCATGGTCGAGCGGATCCACTCGATCAGCCCGCCCCAGAACTCGGTGCCGACGAGCACGATCGGGAAGCGGGTGATCTTCCTGGTCTGGACGAGGGTGATCGCCTCGAACAGCTCGTCCAGCGTCCCGAAACCGCCGGGCAGCACCACGAACGCCTGCGAGTACTTGACGAACATCGTCTTGCGGACGAAGAAGTAGCGGAACTCCAGCCCGATGTCGACGTGGTCGTTCATCCCCTGCTCGAACGGCAGCTCGATCCCGAGGCCGACCGAAAGGCCGCCGTTCTCGTCGCAGCCCTTGTTGGCCGCCTCCATGATCCCCGGGCCGCCGCCGGTGATCACGGCGTAGCCGGCGTCCTTCAGCAGGGCGCCGATCTGCACGCCGAGCTTGTACTCGCCGGTGTCCGGCTTGGTGCGGGCGCTGCCGAACACGCTGACCGCCTTCGGCAGCTCCGCCAGCAGGCCGAACCCCTCGACGAACTCCGCCTGGATCCGCAGGACCCGCCACGGGTCGGCGTGCACCCAGTCGACCGGGCCGCGGCTCTCCAGGAGCCGCTGGTCGGTCGTGGTCTTCGGAACGGCCTTCCCCCGCAGCATCGCGGGCCCCTGCCGTCGCGAGGGGGAGTGCGGATTCAAAGTCATGGGGCCACGGTAGTAGGCCCCTCCAACCACGTGCGCATACGTTGTTCGCACGCCGCTATCAGGTGAACCTCGACGAATTCGTCCTTGGTGTGGGCGAGGGTGGGTTCGCCGGGGCCGTAGTTGACGGCCGGCACGCCGAGTTCGGAGAAGCGGGCCACGTCCGTCCAGCCGAGTTTGGCGCGGACACCGGCGCCGCTGGACGCGACGAACGCGGCGGCGGCCGGATGCGTCAGCCCGGGACGCGCGCCCGGCGCACTGTCGGTGATCGTCACCGCGAACTCACGGAAGGTTTCCCGAAGGTACGTCTCGGCGTCGGCGGGCGACTTGTCGGGCGCGAACCGGTAGTTCACCGTGACGACGCACGCGTCGGGGATGACGTTGCCCGCGACGCCTCCGCTGATGAACACGGCGTTCAGGCCCTCGTGGTACTCCAGGCCGTCCACGACCGGGCGGGCCGGCTCGTAGGCGCGCAGGACGTCCAGGATCCGCCCGGCGGTGTGGATCGCGTTGGAGCCCATCCACGCCCGCGCGCTGTGCGCCCGCTCCCCCGCCGCCGCGACCTCGGCGCGCATCGTGCCCTGGCAGCCGCCCTCGATCAGGCCGCCGGTCGGCTCCAGCAGCACCGCGAAGTCGCCGGCGAGCAGCTCGGGGCCGGTCGCCGCCAGCCGCCGCAGCCCGTTGCGCTCCGCCTCGACCTCCTCGCAGTCGTAGAAGACCCAGGTGATGTCGCGCGTCGGCTCGGTGACGGTCGCGGCGAGGCGGAGCGCGACCGCGACGCCGCTCTTCATGTCCGTCGTCCCGCAGCCGTAGAGGCGGTCGCCCTCCACGCGGGACGGGAGGTTGCCGTTCAGCGGGACGGTGTCGAGATGCCCGGCCAGGACGACGCGTTCGGCGCGTCCGAGATCGGTCCGGGCGACCACGTTGTTGCCGACGCGTTCCACGGCCAGATGCGGGAGCGCCCGCAGCGCCTCCTCGACCGCGTCGGCCAGCGGCCCTTCCGCGCCGCTGACCGATTCGACGTCGACGATCGCCGCCGTCAGGTCGGCGACGTCCGACAAGAGATCCAGCCCCATGGTCCAAGTCCTATCATCGCGGTCGTGGAGATGCCTGTGCTTGAGTGCGCCGTTCACTGGGCGGCCCCCGCCGACGAACCCGGGATGCGCGCCCTCCTGGACGACGGGGAACGCGACCGCTACGAACGGTTCCTCCGCGCGGAGGACAAGGCCCGTTTCGTCACCGGCCGGTTCCTCGCGCGGACGGCCCTCGCCGAGGTCACGGGCCTGGACCCGGGAGCCATCCGGTTCACCACCGACTGCCCCCACTGCGGCGGCACCCACGGCAAGCCCCGCCTCCCGGGCGCCGGGGTCGACTTCTCGCTCTCCCATTCCGGCGACCGCGTCGTCCTCGTCCTCGCCGAGGGCGCCGAGGTCGGCGTGGACGTGGAGCGGGAGAGCGACCGCGACATCGACCGCCTCGCCGAGATGGTCCTCACCGCCCCCGAGCGCGCGACCCTCGCGGCCATGGCCGACCGGAAACGCGGCTTCCATCGCTACTGGAGCCGCAAGGAGGCCCTGCTCAAGGCGACGGGCCACGGACTGGCCGCCCCCATGACGGCCATCCGCGTGTCCGGCCCCGACGAGCCCGCCGAGGTCCTGGCGTGGGACGGCGAGGCGGCGGTCTCCCCCGTCCGCCTGGCCGACCTCACCCCGGGCTCCGGCTACGCCGCCGCGGCGGCCGTCCTGACGGGGCGCCCCCTCAAGATCACAGAGGTCACGTGTTGATGCCGTGGTCGCGGAGGATGTCGTTCAGGGACGCCTTGTCGTGCCGCCGGCCCTCTTCGAGGCGCTTCAGGATGAGCACCGCCGGGAGCCCGAACGTCCCGCCCTTGAACTCCTTGTAGCGGGTGCCGCCGACGGCGACGCACCAGTCCGGGATGCGGCCGCGGCTGATCTCCTCGCCCGTCTCCACGTCGATGACCGGCATGGACGCCGACAGGTTCGTCCCGGACCCGACGACCGCGCCCCTGCCGACCCGCGCCCCCTCGACGATCATCGAGCGGCTGCCGATCATCGCCTCGTCCTCGATGACCACCGGCTTGGCGTTCGGCGGCTCCAGGACGCCGCCGATGCCGACGCCGCCGGACAGGTGGACGTTCTTGCCGACCTGGGCGCACGAGCCCACGGTCGCCCACGTGTCGACCATCGTGCCGGAGTCGACGTAGGCGCCGATGTTGGTGAACGACGGCATCAGCACCACGCCGGGCGCCAGGTAGGAGCCCCAGCGGGCGATCGCGCCCGGGACGACGCGAACGCCGTCCAGGCGGCTCTTCAGCGGGATGCGGTCGTGGTACCGGAAGTCGCCGACCTGGGAGCGCACCATGCCGAGGACCTTGAAGCTCAGCAGGATCGCCCGCTTGGCCCGCTCGTCGACGACCACCTCGCCGGACGCGGGGTCGATGCGGGCGACGCGGGCCTCGCCGGCGTCGATCTGGTCGACGGCGGCCACGATGGCGGCCTTCGCGTCGGCGTCGTCCGGGCCGAGGTCGGCGCGCCGCTCCCACAACTCGTCGATGCCGCTGGTGATCGGGCTGGTGAACGTTTCGGTCATGCCTCCTGAGCTTACTGGTGGCCATCTCCCGGTACCTTCTTCGCGTGGCAGTTTGGGCGAAGAAGGCGCGCTCCGAGAAGGAGCCCGAGGACGGCGGCGGTGGGCGCCGCCGTCGCGGCGGCCTGGGCTGGGCAGCGGGCCTGTCGGTCATCATCGTGCTGCTGGCCGTCGGCGGGTACGCGCTGTTCCAGGGGGCCCGCCCCTACCTGCACGGTTCCGGATGCGAGGTGACGGCGAGCGCGGGCAAGATGCCGCTCGACCTGGAGCAGGCCGCCAACGCGGCCACGATCGCCGCCGTCGCGTTCCGCAAGCGGCTGCCCGAGCGCGCCGTGGTGATCGCCTACGCGACCGCCATCCAGGAGTCGCACATCCGCAACCTGGAGGGCGGCGACCGCGACTCGGTCGGCATGTTCCAGCAGCGCCCGTCCCAGGGATGGGGCACCCCGGACAAGCTCCGCGACCCGGTCATCTCCACCAGCAAGTTCTTCGACGCGCTCGTCCAGGTGCAGGGTTACGTCGACCACGACCTGCACATCGCGGCGCAGGAGGTGCAGAAGAGCGCCGACGGCGAGGCCTACGCCCAGCACGAGGACGAGGGCACGCTGCTCGCGGCGGCGTTCACCGGCCGCGAGCCCGGCACGGCGCGCTGCTGGTACCCGCCCGACGAGCAGACCGGCTCGCGCCGCCCGGAGGCGCTCCGGGAGATGCGCCGCGCGTTCGGCAGCAGGCTCCAGGTGGGCGGCCCCGGCCCCCTCACGGCCGGTGCCCCGTCCCGCCCGGACTCCTGGAACTCGGTGAAGGCGGCCAGCACCCGCGAAGGCTGGGCCGTCGCCGCCTGGGCGATGGCGCACGCCCAGGTCTACGGCCTCACCGAGGTCCGCTACGCCGGCAAGCACTGGCAGTCCGAAGCCGGCCACGACGGCTGGACCACCGACCCCGACGCCCCCAAGGACACCGTCATCATCAAGTGACCGCCACCGCCCGGCGGGATTCAGACGGGCAGGACGCCCTTGAAATGCCAGGGCGTCACGTCGGGATGGGTGGTGGCCAACCAGCCGTCCGTGACGCCGTCCGCGGCGACTTCTCCCAGGTGGCGAAAGAACGGCGGCCGGACTCGGCCCCATGAGAGGGTGCGAGTGCCCGGTTCGTGTCGGAGGCGTCGAGTAGAAATAAGGACGTGACGTCCAGATTCCAGGACCCCCTTGAGGACGAGACCTGCCGCCGCTTCGTCCTTCCCGCCCTGGAGGGTGCCGGTTGGCGGGAAGACCAGATCCGTGCCCAGTACCCGATCAACCTCGGCCGCATCCGCGCGACCGCCCGCCGCCATCTGCAGGAAAGGCCGCTGAAGGCCGACTATGTGCTGTCGTACTCCGACGGGTTGCCCATCGCCGTCATCGAGGCCAAGCGCACCCGCCGAGACCCGGAGGACGGTTACGAGCAGGTCAAGCGGTACGCCCGCCTGCTGGACGTTCCCTTCGCCTACACGACGAACGGGCACCGCATCCTGGAATACGACGCCCGGACCGGCCGCCTGGCGGAGATTCAGGAGTTCCCCTCCCCCCAGGAGCTGTGGTCCCGGTTCCGGCGGGAACGAGAACTCACCGACGACCATCAGGCAGGGCTGGCCTCGGCGCCGCTCAATTCGACGCTCCGCAACTGGGACGGCACACCGAAGGAACCGCGGTACTACCAGCGCATAGCGATCAATCGGACGGTCCAGGCCATCGCTTCCGGCAGGTCGCGGATGCTGCTCGTCCTGGCCACCGGCACGGGAAAGACTCTCGTCGCCTCACAGATCGTCGCCAAGTTGTGGAACGCGAATTGGCCGGGCGGCCGCAGGCCCCGCGTCCTCTACCTGGCCGACCGCAGCATCCTGATCGACCAGCCCAAGGACGACTACTTCGTGCCGATGTTCGGCGAAGCGGTGCACAAACTCGGCGGCGGTGACGCCAAGACGGGCAGGAACATCTATCTGGCGCTCTACCAGTCACTGGACAGCAGCGGCGATGAGGAGAGTCTGTACAAGCAGTTCCCCGCGGACCACTTCGATCTCATCATCGTCGACGAATGCCACCGGGGCAGCGCGGCTGAGAACTCGAGATGGCGGGCGATCCTGGAGTACTACTCTCCCGCCGTGCAGATCGGCCTGACCGCGACCCCGGTCCTCGGGAAGGACACCGACACCTACGGCTACTTCGGGGAGCCGCTGTACGAGTACACGCTCGCGCAGGGCATCGAGGACGGGTTTCTGGCCCCCTACCGGGTCCGGAAGGTGCGGCTGAACGTCGACATGACGGGCTGGCGTCCCGATCCCGGGCAGAAGGACCTTCTCGGCCGGGAGATTCCGGACAAACTCTACGGTCCGAGAGAGTACGAGCGTGTTCTCGCCATCATCGAGCGGACCGAGGAGGCCGCCCGCTATCTGACCGACTTCCTGCACCGCACCGACCGGATGGGGAAGACGATCGTGTTCTGCGCCAGCACCGAGCACGCCTTCCGGATGATGAAAGCCCTGAACAACGCCAACGCCGACCTGGCGCGCCGGTACGACGGCAAGTACGCGTGCCGTATCACCGCGGCGGACGGCGATCCCGGCCGGGAATTGCTGGACGAGTTCCGCGAGGAGGCCACCGACGTCCCGGTGATCGCGGTCACGTCCCGGCTGCTGTCGACCGGCGTGGACATCCCGACGCTGCGCAACATCGTGCTCTTCCGCGTGATCAGGTCGATGCCGGAGTTCAAGCAGATCATCGGGCGCGGCACCCGCTTGTTCCCGGAGGCCGGCAAGTTCTCCTTCGACATCATCGATTTCGTCGACGCGACACGCCTGTTCAACGACCCCGACTTCGACGGCCCGCCGATGCGCGTGGTGCGGGACGAGACCGACGCCGACGGCAACATCACCGACTCCGTCAACGAGGACGTCCCCGGCGATGAGGAGATGGTCGCAGAGCCCGGAGCCGAGTACGAGGAGCAGGACGGCGGCACCCTGCCCCCGTTCGTCACCGACCCGGACGAGGTGGAGGAGATCCTCGCCAGCCCGAACAGGTTCTACGTCGACGGCGTCCAGGTAACGCAATGGGGCAGCGCGTTCTACGTGTCGGACACCGATGCCGCGGGAGGGCTGCGGCTGATCGAGTACGAGCAGTTCGTCCGGGGACAGGTCATCAGGCTCAACCTGGAACCGCACCAACTCCTTGGGCAGTGGGCGCATGCGAAGAGCAGGCAGGAACTGCGCAAGCTGCTGGACGAGAGCCATATCGTCCCGGAGGATCTCGCCGAATGGGCGGGACGCCCGGACGCGGACACGATCGACCTGTTGCTCTACCTGGCGTGGGAGATTCCGCTCCTGTCCCGGTCGGAGCGGGCGCGCCGGGTGGCTGTCCGGCACCGGGAGTTCCTCGACTCGTTCGCTCCCCAGGCCCGCGAGGTGCTCGATAGGGTTCTGGACCAGTACGCCGCACGGGGGTCCGAGGAGTTGGAGATCCGGGCGCTGCGTTCGGACGCCTACAGCTCGGACTTCGGCAACGTCCTGGAGATCGGTGAACGCTTCGGCGGCGGCGACCGGTTGCGCGAGGCGCTCGACGAGTTGAACAGCCTGGTCTACACCGCATCCTGACCTTCAAGTCTCTTTTAGTTGCAAGTGGACATCCTGCACCAAACTAAAAGTGACTTGAAGGTGTATTCGCGATAGAGTCGCCGGATGCGGCAGCGAGACGACGAGCCTCGCGCCCGGCTGTGGCGCCGGGCGGCACGTCAGCGCGGCTACTTCACCGCAGCCCAGGCCCTTGAGGACGGCTACTCCTACCAGTCGCAGTACTTCCATGCGCAGCGCGGCAACTGGACGCGCGTCGATCGCGGGGTCTACCGCTTCCGCGAGTTCGCCGACCTGCCGACCGGCGAGAACGATCATCTCGTCCGCTGGACGCTCTGGAGCCGGGACCTGGCGGTGGTGTCGCACAGCACCGCTCTCGGCGTTCACGACCTGGGCATCGCGAACCCCGCCGAGATCCACCTGACGGTCCCCCCGGGTTTCCGGCAGCGGGACGCGGCGGTCGTCGTCCACCGCGCCGAATTGTCCCCGGAGGAGATCGAAGAGCATGAAGGGTTCCGGGTGACCACACCCGTACGCGCCATCGCAGAGTCAGCCGCCGACCGGCTCGACCAGGACGCGATCGACTCCGCCGTTGCCGAGCTGCTCGCCCGCGGAGCCGCCACCAAGGGGCAGATCCTCCGGGCCGCGCAGCACCTGGGCGCACGCGCGGAACTCGCCGTCGAGCGGGCCTTCGGAGCGGAACGCGCATGAGCCGCTACGCGAACGCGGTCGATCTTCGACGCGCGCTTGAGGCCCGGCTCAAGCAGCGTGCGGACGAGACCGGCACGGACCTCAGCCGCCTGCGCCGCGTCGCGGTGTTCGACCGGATCGGCGCCCGGCTGTCCGCCGCCGAACGGGGATGGGTGCTCAAGGGAGGCGCGTCCCTTGAGTTCCGCCTGGGTGTCCGCGCCCGCGCGACGAAGGACATCGACCTGGCGCTGCCGGACGGGCCGTGCGATGGCGAGTCTCTACGCGAGGAACTCATCGAAGCACTTTCGGTGGACGTCGACGGCGACCGCTTCGTGTTCACCGTCAAGCCTCCCGTGGGACTGGAACCCGATGCGGCGGGACGCCCCGGCTGGCGCTTCTCCATTGACGCCATGCTCGCAGGAAAGTCGTTCGCCTCCATCAGGTTGGACGTCGTCCTGCGCGGCGAGGAACTCGCGGCGACGGAACGTATCGCTCTGCCGGGCGTCCTGGCCTTCGCGGACGTGCCACCGCGCACGATCGAGTCGGTGGACCGCCGCCAGCACTTCGCGGAGAAGCTCCACGCCTTCACACGTGACTACGGCACCCGCCCGAACACGCGGGTGAAGGACCTCGTGGACATGGTCCTGCTCATCGAGGACGGTCTCCCCTCGGAGAGGTCTCTGCTGGACGTGGTGAGCCACGTGTTCGCCGCCCGCGAGGCCCAGCCGGTTCCGCAGGCCCTTCCCGACCCGCCGCCCGTCTGGGCGAAGGAGTATCCGAAGCTCGCCGAGGACCGGACGCTCACTGAGCCGGACCTCGCCGTAGCGCTCGATCTGGTCCGCAAGTTCTGGGCGCAAGCCCTCACCACGGAAACGGAAGTCTGACCCGTCATGGCTCCAGCCAAGAAGAAGACCGAGGACACCAGTTCCCGCGCAAGGCTCGGTTCAGTGATCAAGTCGGCCCGCGACATCATGCGCAAGGACGCCGGCCTGAACGGCGACCTAGATCGGCTCCCCCTGCTGTCCTGGCTGTTGTTCCTCCGCGCCTTCGACGCTTTGGAGAAGCAACGCGAGGCATATGAGGACGATTTCCGGCCTGCCATTGACCCCGAGTTTCAGTGGAGCACCTGGGCCAATGACGAGAACATCACCGGAGATGAACTACTCGAGTTCGTCAATGGCGAGTTGCTCCCTTACCTGAGCGACCTCAAGAGTAGCGACCCGGGCGACCCGCGCAACGTCCTCGGCCAGGTATTCCAGGGTGTCCAGAATCGTATCGCCTCCGGCTACCTGCTCCGCGACCTCCTCAACCAGATCAAGAAGATCGACTTCACGTCCAGCGACGACATTCATACAATGGCGTACCTGTACGAGTCGCTGCTGAAAGAGGTCCGGGACGCAGCCGGCGACTCCGGCGAATTCTACACCCCGCGCGCCGTCATCCGCTTCATGGTCGAGCAGACGTTCCTGGAACTCGACGAAAAGATTCTCGACCCTGCCTGCGGGACCGGAGGCTTCCTGGTTGAGGCATACACGGAGCTGACCAACGGCCGGAAACTTGGAATTCTCCAGCAGGAGAAGCTTTGGCGCGATCTGCGCGGCATCGAAAAGAAGCCGCTCCCGTACCTGCTATGCATGATGAACCTGATCCTGCATGGCATCACCGAACCCAAGATCCTGCACACCAACGCGCTGAGGCACATGCTGAACGAGTCCGGGCCGAGTGACCGCGTGGACGTGATCCTCACCAACCCGCCCTTCGGCGGGGAAGAAGAGGACTCGATCGCCAAGGCTTTCCCGAAGGGCTACCAGACCCGTGAGACAGCCTGGCTGTTCCTTCACGAGGTCATCAAGAAACTCAAGCCGGACGGCCGATGCGCGATCGTCCTCCCGAATGGGGCACTCTTCGGCGAGGGCATCGGCGCAAAGATCAAGAAGAAGCTGATGGACGAGTGCAACCTGCACACCATCGTCCGACTCCCCCAAGGCGTCTTCGCGCCCTACACCCAGATCCCCGCGAACCTGCTCTTCTTCGACAAGACCGGAACCACGAAGGAGACCTGGTTCTACCAGATCGACCCACCCGAAGGCCGCAAGGGCTACGCCAAAACCAGGCCCATGCGCTACGAGGAATTCGCCGAATGTGCCGAATGGTGGGGCGGCAAGGAGCGAGCGAACCGCGAGAAGACCCAGCGCGCCTGGTGCGTCCCCATCGCAGACATCATCGCCAACGACTACAACCTCAACCTCACCAACCCTGCCGACGAGGACGACCTAGCCCACCACCCGCCTGCCGAATTGCTAGCAGACCTCATCGCAACCGAGAACGAGATCCTCTCTATCCTCAGGGAGCTTAAAGATGACCTGGAGGCCCACGGATGACGGCTCAGCCCGTTCGCCTTGGCGACGAACTACAGCTTGAGCGATTCCCTGTCGCGGTTTCAACTGACACCGAGTACACCCAGATCGGCATCCGCTCGTTCGGTAGAGGGATATTTCACCGCGACAAGATGCCCGGCAACGAACTAAGCAAACTGCGCTACTTCGAAGTCACTCCTGAGCGCCTGATCGTGAGCAACATCATGGCCTGGGAGGGCGCAATTGCTGTGTCAACTGATCGGGATCGTGACTGCATCGCATCAAATCGATTCCTCAGCTACGCGCCGTCAACCAACGTAGACGTACGATACCTAAACTACTACTTCCAGAGCGCCCCTGGCATGAGGGCAATTCGAGGCACATCCACTGGGACGGTTCTTCGGAACCAGACACTGTCCATCAAGGACTTTGAGAATCTAGTAGTACCGCTGCCAGACGTGAAGGAGCAGCGCCGCATCGCCGCCCGTCTGGACGCCGCGCTAGCGAAACTCGCGCACGTGAAAGGGCTTAGAGAACATCGCGCCCGACTGTGCGCTGCTCTAGCCGAGTCCATGATAGGCAGCGCCATCGAGTCACCGCAATCCGTCGGGCTGATCGGCGATATCATGACCCTCACCCGGCGTCCTGTCGCACCGGAGCCCGGCAAGACTTACCGGGAAATTGGCATACGCTCCTTCGGCAGAGGCGTCTTCCATAAAGAGCCCGTCACAAGCGAAGATCTTGGAAACAAGAGAGTATTCGCCATCAGGCCGGGCGACCTGCTCTTCAGCAACGTCTTCGCATGGGAGGGAGCGGTTGCCTTGGCCAGCGAGACCGAAGCCGGTTTTATCGGTAGCCACCGGTTCATGACCTATCAGGTCAACGAGAACCGCGCGGACTCTTCTTATCTGCGCCATTATTTTACCTGCAAACCCGGGCTTGAAACCATCCGCCGCACTTCCCCTGGGTCCGCCGGACGTAACAAAACACTCGGCATCAAGAACTTCGAGGCGCAACCCATCCCACTGCCATCACTGAGCGAGCAGCACAAAGTCGGCCGCATTCTCGACGCAATCTCAAAGGGCATCAGCGCTAACGACAGTGCTGAAATAGTTGCCGCTTTCAAGCCGTCATTGCTAAACAAGGCGTTCAGTGGCCAACTTTAAGGCCGGAGTGGCAGCCCAGGCCAGGCCAAGGCTGCCACTGTCGACCGCTTTACTGCGGTGCGGCAGCTTGTAGGTGGTCAAGCAGGTGGTGTGCCGCCACAGAAGGTAGCTCGAGAGTTGGGCCGTCTGGGTCTTTGGAGTCCCGGATCAGGAGCCCCTCTGGGACGGCCGCAATCTCTACGCACTCGCCGCCCGTACCGCCACTGTAGCTGCTCTTATGCCACAGCCGCGTTGTCTTCCCGGGTTGCTTCATCTAATGCTCGGCTGATCAGAGCACGGGCCGCCGCCGGGGTCAGGCCAATGGTAGGGCCATTCGGGTCCTTCGAGTCGCGAACAAGTACGCAACCGGGAATGACCGCGACCTCAACGCACTCACCACCCAAGCCGTTGCTGTAGCTACTCTTGCGCCACCGGGTAACCGCTGTGATCGGAGGGGTCATGATACGTCTCCTGGATTCGGCGCATAAACTCGTTCGATTCGGTCTGACTCAGGACCTCGCCCATCGTCCTGTTGAAATATACCTCTGTCATGAACACATCGTCCCTTGTCATGAACACATCGTCCCTGTTGTCGATCACATAGCCGATGTTCCCTGACTCGATGTACACAAGGTCTGGCTCCTTCTCGAAGCTGAGCAGGATCATGTCCCCAGCCAGCGCTTCTGTGGTGATCCGCTCGAACGGCATGATCAAGACTTGAACGAAGGGCGACCTCGCCGCATTGATGAGGTGATCGATCTGCCTCGCCATGGTCTGAGGGCCCCCAACCGGCCGCCGGAGCGTGGACTCGTCCAAGACGCACGTCATCATGACGGGCTTGTCACGGGAGAAGATCGCTTGTCGTTCCATACGGCTGGCAACTCGCGCGTCCAGGGTCTCCTCAGGTTCGCTGCGGTCCATGATGCCCCGCGCGTAGTCCTCGATCTGAAGCAGGCCCGGCACGATCTGGGCAGCGAAGCAGCGAACGCCTATGGCTCTGGTTTCTTGCTCCAGATAGGTCTTGAAGCCCGGCCGCAGGACGCGGCTGCGGCCGGCGCGGCGGATGGCCTGGTGGATGCGGTGGAAGTGGCCGTCGTCCTGGTCCCAGCCCTCCGTCTTGAAGTAGGTGTCCAGGTCGAGGGCCGTCTGCTCGGAGACCGTCTTGTCGGCCTTCTCGAGCTGGCATATCCACTGAGGGGTGCAGCCGAGCGCCTTGGCCAGTTCGTTCTGAGACAGCTTCGCGCGTGCGCGCGTGCGGCGTAGTTCCAGGCCGAAGTGGACGCGCAGGGCGTCAGGGTCTTGCTGATCGCTGGCCCTGTCGGGGGGCCTCCTGCACTCGGTGAACCGGGGGTGGCGACGGTGGACGTGCAGTTAATCCAGATTCGTAGCCGAGAGTAATCGAGAGAAAGCAGTCTGTCCCGCGAATCGAAGAGGGCCGATCAGATCGGCCACGGCAGGGACAGGAAGCCGATGAAGAACACGAGAACGGCAGCGATCGAACAGGACTTCCCGGCGTGGATGGTGTGGCTGTCACAGCGGGGCGTGTACTGGGGCGCGGTCCGGCGGGAACCGAAGCCCGGCCTTCCCCCACGGTCATCGCTGACTCCGAGGACGAATTGCGGGCGGCGCTCGCCGTCCAGCCATGCGGCGGGGACCTGTCCCAGTGAATCCCACCGCGGGGCTGAGGTGCTGGATTCCCGGCCTACAGGTCTGGTACGGGATCTACACGAAGTCATAGTGGGCGTTCGTGCCGGGCCGCCCTGACCTTCTGTTCGAGGCGCCGTCTCCCGAGGTGCTCGTGCGGAAGCTCACCCCGTATGCCGGCCGGGTCACGGCACGCGGGCCCAGGCGGTTTCGGTGACGATGACGTGATCGAGGAAGCGCAGGCCGACCGTCTCGGCGGCATCGCGCAGAGTCTCCGTCGCCGGACGTCGGGGGTGCTCGGCTCCAGGCATCCGCTGGGGTGGTTGTGCGCGACACCGAACGCGGTGCCGCCGGCAGCGAGCACAGCGCTCAGCACGTCCCTTACCGGGATCAGGCTGCGGTCGGCGGCACCCTCCGTCAACGGGACGACGCGGATCACGCCTCTGTTGCCCCCGCATACGACCACGACGACGCGTTCGAACCGCAGTCCGCGTAGGAACGGCGCCGCCACGGCGGCCAGGTCAGCGGAACCACGGATTCTGCGCGGGTCCGGTGCCCCGGTCGCGCGGCGCGCCAACTCGAACGCCGCCGCGATCCTCGCCGCCCTGGCCGGGCCGACACCGGGCAACCGCTTCAGCGCGTGCGAGTCGGCCAGGGCCAGGGCGGCCAGTCCACCTCGTTCATCGATCAGGCGGGCCGCGAGTTCGATCGCGTCGCATCCTGGCAGTCCCGCGCCCAGGACGAGCGCGAGCAGTTCACGGTCGGACAGCGCCCGCGGCCCCTGCCTCAGCAGCCGCTCGCGGGGTCTGTCCGACTCGGGCAAGTCCGTGACCCGCATCCCCGATACCTCCGCGCCCAGGAGAGCAGGCGGCACCGACAGAACGCAGCGGTCTCAGTCGTCGGTATCGGTGTCCAGGACCTCGACCTTCTCCGCGTGCCTGACCACCTCGGGATCGGACTCCCTGGCGCGCGAGTTGACGACCGGGGCGCCGCTCACGAGTTCAAGGCCCCAGCCGAGGAGCGTTTCCCCGCGAGCCGCCAAAAAGCTTCGGTAGTCGCCGTTCATCGCGGCCTCGAAGGCTCGGGGCGAGACGAGAAGGCTGTCGAGCCTGTCACGTATCTCGTTATCGCCGCTGAAGTCGATCTCGGCCTGGAGGTAGGCGGCGGGCGCCTGGTCGGCCACGAACTGGTTGCTGATCGCCGTCAGCATGACGATGTTGACCAGCGTGTTGGCCTCCTCGTAGGAGAGCCCCTCACGCATGAGCCACGCCTTGGGGAAAAAGTGGTGGTACTGCATCTCGTTGGACATGGCGAGCGCACGCCCGACGTCGATGCGCTGTCCCGTGCGCAGGTCTCGCGGATCGGCCGCGGCCAGCATCAATGCGTACGCCTTCGTCCTGCCGCTATCGCGCCGGTACTGGTGTCCCCACCATCGTTTGACGCCCAGCGGCGCGGTCTCGACATCGATGACCCTGGTCTCGCGCTGGGCGAAACGGGTGACGGCGGCGAGGTCGTCCGCCATCTTCCGGGCGTTCCAGCCTTCGTAGTACCCGCTGAGCGCGGTTTTCCAGAACCAGCCGCGGATCGCGGCGAACTGGTGCGCGTCCGGCTTCGGAAGCCGCCGGAAGATCTCGATCACCACCGCGAGCTGGTTCGGGTAGGGCAGTGCCTCGGCGGTGGGGGTCCCGATCTCCGTCGTCAGGAAGTCGACGGCCCGCCGGGCGGCCTCCTCGGTCTCGGAGATGGCCGTGGGCAGGGAAGCCGGCGGGATGGTGGGGAGTCGTTCGATGTCCTTGGTGGCGAAGCCGAGACCGGCGGCCGCGGCGATGGACCGGAGCAGCAGCCTCCGGTCGATCTGGCCGTAGTGCTTGTCCGCGAGGACCTCGCGAACCCGATCGATCGCGTCCAGCAGGTCGAAGTCGCTCGTCCAGGTGGCCGCCCGGACGAACTCCACGGTGGTGAGCGGAGTGGCCCGCGTGTTCACCCGCTCGAAGATGCGGCCCACCTCGGTGAATTCGGTCGCTTCGAGGGTCACCACCGCGACCTCGTACTTGGTGAACCGGGTGAACAGGACCTTCGCTCGCTCTCGTTGTTCCATGGGCAGGTCCATGACCCGCGGGAAGAAGTCCGAAGGCTCGCTCAGAAAGCGCAGAGGCACCTGGTGGGCCGGTGGGTCATCGAGATCCTCACGGTGCAGGAACCGCTCGTCCCGCAGATCGTAGACGAGGTTCCAGAAGCTGCGAGGGTCACCGTCCGGTTCCGGTTCCCAGTGCAGCGCGCCGCAGATCGTCGACAGCCGTTGACAACCGTCGAGGAGATAGGTCCTGCCATCGCTCGGCTCGGTTGCGCTGATCTCGAGATCGGCGATGCTGCGCTCGCTGGCTAGGTCGAGCCGGCTTCGCCACAGCAGGAGGCTTCCGATCGGGTAGTTCCGCGCTATCGAGTCCAGCAGGTCAAGGACCTGCGTCCGCGACCAGACGAACTCACGCTGGAACTTGGGCAGCAGTATCCGCCCCTCGAGGACGCGCGTCGCCAGTCCAGTGATCTGCTCCGGCAGCGGCCTGTGCTCTCGTTCCTGGGAGTTCTTCGGCACTTGGCTCCCACATCGGTCAACATCTGCTCTTTACCTCATCCTGACACGCTCCGCTGTCGGCTTTGCGGCCTTTCCGAACGCGGCCGATGAAGGACAGCGGGCGTGAGCCACCGCGACCTCCAGCCGTCCCGGGTTCAAGGGCGGAAGGGCCGTTGGAGGCCGCGACGAAAGAGTCTTGCCATGGTCGAGGGCCAGACTGTGGATCATGTCCCCGAACTGGTGGGTGGCCACGGCACCGGCGCTGACCGGGCCCAGATATGCAGGACGCCGTCCTCGCCGCCGAGGACGAGGGAGTCGCGGCTCGGAGAAGGGAGACGCGGGCGGGTCGCGGAGACCCGCCCGCGGTGCTTCACCGGGCCCGTGGAAAGGCCCGGTGGTTCAGGCTTCCGGCATCTTCGCCACGGCGATGATGTTCTGCCCGAAGGGCAGGCGCAGGTGGTCGAGGAGCCGGCTCACCGGCACCACCGTCCGGTCGTAGATGCGGACGGCCCGAGGGTCGCCGACGTCGCTCATCCGGCGGACCACGAACCAGTTGAAGATCGCGCCCAGCGCGTTGATCGGGCGGCAGACCTCGGTCTCCAGGCC
Source organism: Actinomadura sp. KC345 (assembly GCF_004348515.1). Classification (GTDB taxonomy): domain Bacteria; phylum Actinomycetota; class Actinomycetes; order Streptosporangiales; family Streptosporangiaceae; genus Spirillospora. The sequence goes on from NZ_SMKH01000006.1 coordinate 45,915, forward strand.
GGCGGCCTCGAGCTTCCCGGTCAGATCCTTGCGCGTGTAGCGGCGCAGCCGCCCGGCCTTCTCCCGGTCGAACCCGCTGTAGAGCGCCGGGCACCCGGCCTCCCAGATGACGAGGCGTCCACCGGGGCGGATGGCCTCGACGAGCGAGCGGAGTGCGCCCTCCTCGTCCTCGATGAACCCGAGGACGTTGACGGCGAGCACCGTGTCGACCTCGGCTCGCACCTTCGCGGGAAGGTTCAGGTAGATGAGCTTCTCGTCCGGAAACGCTCGTTCCAGATGGAGCAGCCAGTCCGTGCTCCGGTCGCTCAGGACCAGCTCGTCGATCTTCGCGCGCCGGGACGCGAGAAGCAGGCGGCTCAGCTCTCCCGTCTTCGCGCCGACGTCCAGAACGGACCCCTTCACGTAGCGGGCGAGCCGCGCGACCTGGTACCCGCGGTAACGCCGAGCGTCACCGGTGGACTTCCAGCCCAGGATCCGCTCGGGTTCACCGTCGCAGTCGCCGCTGGTGGGCCAGACGGCCTCCCGGCTCTGGCAGTGCATCGCGAGAGACTCTCGGATGCCGCGCCACGCCGATTTATTCGTCATTGTCTTGTTTGTCCTTTCAGGTTTTGTTTGATCGCGATGACCGGCGTTCATGCCGGCCGACCGCTCGATGCCCTTGACAGTCCAGGCCCGGTCACCCGCCGCAAGCGGGTGACCGGGCCTGGACCGGACGCCGACCGGGCGAAGGCGGCGGCCGCGATCCAACCGGGCGGTGCTCCTGGGAGGTTCGCCGCCCGGCACCGGGAAGGACGGGCGGGTCAGGGCTTGGGGAGGACGCACATGGCGTCGAGGCCCAGGACGTGGTTGAGGCGGCCGAAGGCGAGCCAGGAGCCGATGCACATGCTGAGTTCGACGATCTCGCGCTGGGTGTAGTGCGCGGTCATGCGCTCCCAGAACTCGTCGTCCAGGTTGTGGTGGTCGACGGCGTAGCGGTCGGCGTATTCGGCGGCCAGGCGGGTGCGGGTGTCGAAGGCGTCGGTGGTGCGCCAATCGGTGACCGCGTCGGCGAAGCCGTCCTCGACCTTCTCGCCGTCGCGTTCGGTGCGCCAGTCGAGGCAGAACAGGCATCCGTTGATCTGCGCTATGCGGAGCCGGGCGGCCTCGAACTCGCGGAGGCCCAGGGTGGTGTGCTCGTAGACCGCCAGGGAGAGGTTCGCGGCGGCGGGGCCGATGCCGGGGACCATCTCGCCCCACGCGTACTGGATCGGGTCCTTGCCGTCGGGGATGTCGAGGTTCATGGGCGGGTGCCTCCGAGCTTGCCGACTGCGGGGCGCAGGGGGACGTCGAGCGCATCGTAGAGGCCGGGGGCCGCGTCCACGAGCCAGTCGATGGCGCCGACCAGGCGGCCGACCGCCGTGGCGTTGCCGCCCGCGGCGCGGTTGCCCTCCTGATCGGTGGCCTCGACCGTGACCCCGATGCGCGGGTCGCCCTCGATGACGACGCGGTGCGCGCCGTCGCCGTCCCGCGGCTTCGGCCAGTCGGGGGCGCACGACGGGTGGATGCGGGTCACGTGCTCGATGACGATGCGCGGCTCGCCTTCGACGATGCCCTGCACCTCGAACCGGACCGCGCCCTGGGTGCCCTTCTCGAAGTCGCCCATGGACTGCGTGGTCACGGTGTCGTCCAGGGGGAGGCGGTCCACGGTCTCGCGGATCTCGTCCAGGTCGACGCCTAGGGCGCGAGCCATCAGGCGGATCTGCCCGCCCCACACCATGGTCGGGACGGTCGCGGCGAGCATGGGCGGCTCGTAGTCCATCGGCTGCCCCATGCCGACGAGGTACCGGACGGAGTCGGGCTGGTCGTAGGTGGTGTAGTCGAAGATCTCCTGGCAGCGGATCACGTCGATGGTGCCGCCGACCCCGCTGATCAGCAGCGGCAGGACGTCGTTGCCCCAGCCGGGGTCGACGCCGGAGACGAACAGGGAGCCGCCGCCCTCGGCGACGGCGTCCAGGACCGCCTCCCGCATCTCGGGCGGGGCGTTGCTCTGGTCGTAGAGCGCGTACAGGGCGGGCGTGACGACGACGGCGCCCGCGCGGATCGCGCGGACGATGTCGGCGAGGGCCTCGTCGGGGCGGATGTCGCCGGACGCCGCGTACACGACGGCCTGGGGGCCCGTGGCGAGGACGGCGCCGATGTCGGTGGTCGCGGTGACGCCGAGGTCGCGGCCGAGCCCGGCGAGGTCGCCCGCGTCCCTTCCGGCCTTGGCGGGATCGTGGACGATCACGCCCGCGAGTTCTAGCGCCGGATGCGCCTCGACGGCGCGGATCGACAGCCGGCCGACGTTGCCCGTACCCCAGACGATCGCGGAGATCATGCGCGGAATGTAACAGGAGAACCCACGCGAAGCCAAGCAAGTGCTTGGTAGCCGGATGTGGACATGAGTTACTTTCACGTAGCCCCGTGACGCGCCTCACATCTCGATGTAGAACACGTTTCAATCCTGTCGAGTGCGAGGAGGTCACATGAGTGACTCCACCCTTCCCCACGAGAGACCCAGCGGGCCCTCACGCCGCGGGTTCCTGATTGGAACCGGTTCTATCGCGGGGCTGAGCATGCTGGGCGGCACGGCCCACGCCAGAGCGGCCGGGCCGATCGGCAACGGAGCGCACGTCCCGGCTCTGGTCATCGGCACCGGCTACGGCGGCTCGGTCGCGGCCCTGCGGCTCGCCCAGGCGGGCGTCGACGTGCACATGATCGAGATGGGGCAGGCCTGGGACACCCCGGGCTCGGACGGAAAGATCTTCGCCAACACCCGGACGCCGGACGTCCGGTCCTACTGGCTGCGGACCAGGACCAAGCAGCCCCTCAGCAACTTCCTCGGCTTCCCGCTCGACAAGAACGTCCCCCGCCACACCGGCATCCTGGACGCCGAGGACTTCAGCGGCATCACCGTCTACCAGGGACGCGGCGTCGGCGGCGGCTCGCTGGTCAACGGCGGGATGGCGGTCACCCCCAAGCGGGCGCGGTTCAGCTCCGTCCTGCCGTCGGTGAACGCGGCCGAGATGTACGACGTGTACTACCCGCGCGCCAACGCCGGGCTCGGCGTCAACGAGATCGACCCGGCGTGGTTCGACACCACCGCCGCCTACCAGTACTCGCGCGTCGGGCGTAAGCACGCCCAGCGCTCGGGCTTCGACTTCACGTTCGTGCCGAACGTGTACGACTTCGACTACATGGAGCAGGAGGCGGCTGGAACGGTCCCGAAATCGGCGCTCGCGGCCGAGATCCTCTACGGGAACAACCACGGCAAGAAGTCTTTGCAGCAGACTTACCTCGCCCAGGCCAAGGCCACCGGCCGCGTCTCCGTCTCGCCGCTGCACAAGGTCACGTCGGTGTCCCCCGCGTCCGGCGGCGGCTACACGGTCGTCATCGAGCAGATGGACACGACCGGCGCCACCACGGCCACCAAGACCGTCACCGCCGACCGGGTGTTCTTCGCGGCGGGCAGCGTCGGCACCAGCAAGCTGCTGGTACAGATGCGGGCCACCGGGAAGCTGCCCAACCTGAACAACGAGGTCGGCAAGGGCTGGGGCGACAACGGCAACGTCATGTGCGGCCGGGCCAACCACATGTGGGACCCGACCGGCGCCCTCCAGTCGTCCATCCCCACCACCGGCATCGACAACTGGGACGACGGCGGCGCGTTCGCCGAGGTCGCGCCGATCCCGACGGGGATCGAGACCTGGGCCTCCTTCTACCTGTCGATCACCGACACCCCGCACCGCGCGGAGTTCTCCTGGAACGCCGCCGCGGGACGGGCCGAGCTGAACTGGCAGACCGCCTGGAAGCAGGCCAGCATCGACATGGCCAAATCGATCTTCGACAAGATCAACCGGAAGGAGGGCACGATCTACCGGACCGACCTGTTCGGCGTCTACAAGATCTGGGGAGACCACCTCACCTACCACCCGCTCGGCGGCGCCGTCCTCAACAAGGCCACCGACAACTACGGCCGTCTGCACGGCCACCCCGGGCTCTACGCGATCGACGGCTCGCTCATCCCCGGCAACACCACCGTGAACCCGTTCGTCACCATCACCGCCCTCGCCGAACGGAACATCGAGAAGATCATCGCCACCGATCTCTGACCGCTTCTTTGCCGAGGCGTTGACGACGGTCCGGCCACGGGCGCGCGTGGCCGGACACCCGGTGAATGCCCTGCCCCTCCCGGGGAAACGGGTGGGCATGGACATTCCCCGGACTCTCGTGATGACCGGGCACTTCCCGCCGGAGCCGGGCGGCATCCAGACGTTCACCTGGGAGCTGGTGCGCAGGCTTCCCGCCGACCGGCTGCTCGTCGTCGCGGCCGCATGGCCCGGCGCCGCCGAGTTCGACGCCGGGCTGGACTTCCCCGTCGTCCGCCGGCACGGCTACCTGCTCTTCCGCGGGCTGCGCCGGCTCGTCGCCGAGCACCGCGTCCACGCCGGATGGATCCCCGCCGCCGCGCCGTTCGCCATATACGCCCCGCTGGTGAAGGCGGCCGGGGTGAAACGGCTGATCGCCTCCACGCACGGCCAGGAGTTCGGCTGGTTCCGGGCCGCGCCCACCCGCGCCGCGCTGCGCGGCGCCGCACGGACCTTCGACGCGCTCACCTACCTCACCGAACCGGGCCGCGCGGAGATCGCCGACGCCCTCGGCGACCGGACGCGGCTGGTCCAGCTCGCCGGTGCCGTCGACACGCGCCGGTTCCACCCCGGGCTGGACGGCGCGGCGGTGCGCCGGCGGCACGGGCTCGGGAACGGGCCGGTGGTCGTCAGCGTCTCCCGCCTCGTCCGCCGCAAGGGCCACGACAGGCTGCTGGACGCCTGGCCGGAGATCGTCCGGCGGCATCCGGACGCGCGGCTCGTCATCGTCGGCGACGGCCCGATGCGGCGCCGGCTCACCGACCAGGCGGCGCGGGCGGCCCCCGGCACCGTCACGCTGACCGGACCGGTCACCGCCGCCGACCTGCCGCTCTACTACGCCGCCGCGGACGCGTTCGTCCTGCCGTGCCGCGACAACCGCCGCGGACTCCAGGTCGAGGGCCTCGGGCTGTCGGTGCTGGAGGCGTCGGCGGCCGGGCTTCCGGTCGTGGTGGGCCGCTCCGGCGGCAGCCCCGAATCCGTGGTCGACGGCGGCACCGGAACCGTGGTCGACGCGGCCGACCCCAGCGCGCTCGCGCGCACGCTCAACGGCCTGCTGGACGACCCGCGCGGCGCCCGCCTCATGGGCGAGGCGGGCCGCCGGTGGGTGTGCGACGCCTGGAGCTGGGACCAGGCGGCGTCCCGGCTCGCCTCCCTCCTCCGCGGCTCCCCCACCGGGGCGGCGACGCCCTCCGGACGGGCGGTCCGCCTGGAGCTGCAGGACGCGGCACGGAGGGTGAGCCCCACGTGGGACTCCGGGAGCTGCTGAGCCACCGCGACTTCCGGCGGCTCATGGTCGGGCAGCTCGTCTCGTCCCTGGGCGACTGGATGGGCACGCTCGCGCTGATGTACTTCGTCCTGGAGCTGAGCGGGTCCACGACGGCGGTCGGCGGCGTGCTGGTGCTGCGCCTGCTCCCCTACGCGCTGGGCGCGCCGGTCGCGGCGCGGATCGTCACCCGGTGGCGGCGGCGCAGCGTCATGATGAACTCGGACCTGGTGCGCGTGGGCATGGCGCTGGCGCTGCCGGTCGTGCCGTGGCTGTGGTGGGTGTACTTCTGGGCGTTCGTCATCGAGGTCGTCGGCCTGGTGTTCCTGCCCGCCCGGGACGCCGCGATCCCCTACCTCGTCGAGGACGACGAGAGGCACACGCGGGACGGGCAGGAGCACGACACCGGCACGCTGGAGGTCGCCAACGGCATCACGATGGCCACCTCCTACGGCATGATCCCGGTGGGCGCGGGCGTGTTCGGTCTGGTGCTGTGGTTCTCGAACAGCGTCGGCTGGGAGGGCCACTGGCGCTACGTCCTGGTGTTCTGGCTGAACGCGGCGACCTACCTCGTGTCCTACTTCGTGATCCGGTCCATCCCGGACCTCGGCCCGGCCGCCGGGGAGCCGCGCACCGCCGCCCCGGAGAAGCGGGAGGGGCGGTTCATCGACGGGCTCCGGCTCGACGTGGTGCGCGGGGTCCTGCCGGGTGTCGCGGTCGTCGCGCTCGGGCTCGGGGCGCTGTTCTCGCTCGGCGTGGTGTTCGTCCGGAACGTCCTGGACGCGGGCCCGGTGGGGTTCGGGACGCTGGTGGCGCTGTTCGGGCTCGGCGCGCTGACGGGCCTGATGATCGTCCGCCGCGGGTCGTGGAACCTGGTGACGCAGATCCGGACGGCGACCGCGACGCAGGGCGTCGTGATCGCCTCGATGGGCCTGATCGCGTCGACGGCCTGGGCGTTCCTGGGCGCCGTGCTGTTCGGCGCCGCCGCCACGGCCGCGCTGGTCGGCGGCATCACCTACATGCAGGAGAGCCTGGAGGGCTACCGGCGCAACCTGGCCCTCACCGCGTTCCACGCCGTGCTGCGGTTCGGCCTGGCCCTCGCCGCGTTGGTGGCCGGGGCCGCGGCCGACCTGCTCGGACGGTGGGGCTTCGACCCGCTCGGCCTGGCGCCGGCGCAGCTCGTGCTGGCCCTGTCCGGCCTGGTCGTCCTCACCGGCACGTTCCTCATCCGGACCCCGCCGTCCCGCGCGGCCCGGCCCGGCTGACCGGCGGTCAGGGGCAGGCCGGGAACAGCCGCCGGGTGCCCGCACCGGCGTCGTAGGCGGCCCGGTCGCTGAAGCGGCACCCGTAGTCGGGACGCTTCACCACTCCCGGCTTCGTCACCACGTCACCGGCCGGACGCCTGCCCCTGTCGACCCAGCGGGCCAGGTCGTCCCAGGCCGTTCCGGCTTCGGCGGCGGAGAACTCGCAGTGCTCGACGGCACGGATCGCCCGCTGCACGAGGAACCGCGACCGGTGCTGCCGCGCCACCTCGGAGGCGTAGACCTGCTCCATCGAGAACGGCACGAACATGTCCCCGAGATTGTGCAGGCTCAGCACCGGGATTCCCGGCCGTCCGTTGATGCGCGGAACCTGGGAAAGCCGGTTCGACAACCGCGCCGGAAGGTTCCGGGCGCGCACCCTTTGCACGCTCGCGTTGACGTTGACCGGCCTGTTCGGCGTGTACCAGGTGAACAGGTTGGTGGAGAGCTGATCCGGCTCCTCGGCAAGGGTCGCGCCGGGGACGGGCGGGGCCGCCAGCGTGAACGGGAACGCCTTCCAGTACGCGAACGACTCCTCGTCGCCTGGACGCTCCCCGCCCGTCCGGTTGACGGCGATGGACCGGAACTGCTTCCCGCGCTCGTTCGCCGTGTCCGGCCCTCCCGGCGTCAGTCCGGTGAGCCCGAGGTTCTCCATGATCTTGGGGACGGTCACGGTCGCGTACTCGTCCGTCACCGGGTATTCGCGGACGCCGGCCAGATCCTGCGCGACGAGGTTGTAGTCGAGCAGGTAGTCGAAGAGCTCGTGGTCGCCGAGCACCCCGCACATGGGCAGCGCACCGTCGTAGTAGCGGGGGAACTGCTCGATCGAGCGCCCGATGACGTGACCGCCCATCGACACGCCGACGATGAGCCGCTGCTTCGGCCGCCCGACCTCGTCGGCGAACAACTCGGCGAGGTCCCGCGTGCTCAGCACGCCCGCGCGGACGTCGTACCCGTTGCGGTAGTACGACGACGCCGCCCACGCGTACCCCTGGTCGAGCAGCCGCTGCCGCAGCCCGAACGGCGGCGGCTCGACCGTCAGCACGAACCCCTGCCCCCGATACCCGTGCGCGTAAAGGGCCAGCTTGCCGTTCCACTTGGGCGGCACCTCGATGATGTAGCCCGAATGGTTGTGCACACCCTGCTTCACCAGGGACGGCTTCCCGCCCACCTGAGCAGGCGGAAGCGGCGGATTCTGGATCGTGTACCCCGGAAGCGGCTGATCCCCCGGTGTTCGGCTGACAGGTGTTGGATCGGCGGGCGTCCGGTCGGCATGCGCGGCCCCCGCAAGCGGGACGGCCAATGCGAGGACGGTGGCGGCGAGTGCGAAGAGAGCCCGTACGCGCATGATGCTCCTCTGGCGGCGATCACCCCGCATCACATACCGTCCAGTCGGTTTGTGCAATACGCGAGTCCACATCCGGCCCTGGCCCGCCTCCGACTTTTCGGGCGGGTGACTGGTCGGTATCGGTCGGCGGCGGGTGTGGAACCGACCACATCGCCGACCGGCCGTCCGGCCGGTCCGGCCGGGCAGGGGCAGACCGCCGCATCGCCCTGAGCGCGGTACCGCACGGGTCGGAGCGCCTCTGACGGCGGGGGGATGCCTGCTCCCGCCGTCCGTCGTTCCGTCTCGGCGGTGACCGGGCGACCGCCGGATCGTGCTGCTCGGCCGACACTGCGGCATTTGTTCGTCGGGTGATCATCCTCTACGATTCCGCCTGACTTAGGTATGCCTTACCTATATCTGCGGGAAGGTCCCGGTTCATCGACGTGAAGGTGGCGGCAGTGCCCATGACGCGCGGTCGTCGCTGTGCCGTGGTGGCCGGGTGCGGGGCGCTCCTGGCGGCGTCGGCGCTGGCCAGCCTCGCCGCGGGCAGCCGCGGCATAGCCCCCGGGCAGGTCCTGGACGTCCTGCTGCGCCCCGACGGCACCGAGGAGAGCGAGATCGTGCGGTCGATGCGGGTGCCGCGCACCGTCACCGGGCTCGCGGTCGGCGCCGGGCTGGCGCTGGCGGGGGTGCTGATGCAGGCGCTGACCCGCAATCCCCTCGCCGAGCCCCGGCTGATGGGCGTCACCTCCGGCGCGTCCCTCGGCGTCGTCGTCGCGATCAGCGTGTTCGGGCTGACGACGCTGCCCGCCTACGTGTGGTTCGGCATCGCCGGCGCCGCCGTGGCCGGGGCGTTCGTCTACGTCGTGGCGGCGCGGGCGCGCACCGGCTCGTCCCCGGTCACGCTGATCCTGGCCGGCGCCGCCCTGGACGCCTCGCTGACCGGCGTGGTCATCGGCGTGCTCACCGTCGACGCGCAGACCTTCGACGCCTACCGGTTCTGGGCCGTCGGGTCGCTGGCCGGGCGCCCCGCCGAGGTCGCGCTGTGGCTGCTGCCGTTCCTGCTCGCCGGGACGGTCCTGGCGTTCGGCGCGGCCCGCGGGCTGGACGCCCTCGCCCTCGGCGACGACATGGCCCGCGGGCTGGGACGCAACGTCGGCCGGACCCGGCTGGCCGCCGCCGTCGCCGCCGTCCTGCTCACCGGGGCCGCGGTCGCCGCCGCCGGGCCGATCGGCTTCGTCGGGCTGGCCGTGCCGCACCTGGCGCGCGGCCTGGTCGGCGGCGCCCACGGCTGGGTGCTGACCGTCTCGCTGCTGCTCGGGCCCACGCTCCTGCTCACCGCCGACGTGCTCGGCCGCCTGGTCCTGCCGCCCGCCGAGATCCGCGCCGGGGTGGTCACCGCGCTGCTCGGGGCCCCGTTCCTGATCCTGCTGGTCAACCGCCGGCGGACGGTCACGGCATGAGCGGGGTGAGCGGCCGCAAGGGCCTGATCACCGCGCATCCGGCGGCGGGCAGCATGGTCGTGGGCCACGGCCCCGTCACGTTCGTCGTGCGGCGCCGCCCGGCCGTCGTCGGTGCCGTGCTGGCGCTGCTGACCGGCGCCGCCGCCGTCGTCTCGCTCGGGGTGGGCAGCTCGTTCGTCCCACCCGTCGATGTCGTGCGCGCCCTGGCGGGTCAGGGAACGTCCACCGTCATCATCCAGGACCTGCGGCTGCCGAGGATCACGGTCGGGCTGGCCGTCGGCGCGCTGCTCGGCCTGTCCGGCGCGCTGTTGCAGTCGATCAGCCGCAACCCCCTGGCCAGCCCGGACGTGGTGGGCATCACCTCCGGCGCCGGACTCACCGCCACCATCGCGATGAGCGCGGGGCTGGGCACGCTCTGGCTGGGGCCGTCCGCGCTGCTCGGCGGCCTGGCGGCGGCGGCCGCGGTGTTCGCCCTGTCATGGCGGTACGGGCTGGCCGCGCACCGCTTCGTGCTGAGCGGGATGGCCGTGGCGCTGGCGTTGCGCGCCCTCACCGAGGTCCTCATCGTCGACGCCGACCCGATCGAGGGCCAGCGGGCGCGGATCTGGCTGGCGGGCAGCCTGAACGGCCTCGGCCACCCCGAGGCCCGCACGCTGCTGATCCCGCTCCTGCTGCTCCTGCCGGTGCTGCTGTGGGCGGGACGGGCCATGGACACCGCCGCCCTCGACGACGAGACGGCCCGCAGCCTCGGCGTCCGCGTCGTGCCGCGCCGCGTCGCGCTCGGCGCCGTCGCGGTGGTGCTGGCCGCGCTGACCACCTCCCAGGCGGGCGCCGTGGACTTCGTCGCGCTCGCGGCGCCCCAGCTCGCCCGACGCCTGGTCCGCGCGGAACGTCCCCCGCTGGCATGTGCGGCCCTGACCGGCGCCCTGCTGACGGTCGTGGCCGACCTGATCGCCCGCACCGCGTTCGCGCCGACCCAGCTGCCGGTGGGCGTGCTCACCGCGGCGCTGGGCGGCCCGTACCTGCTGTGGCTGCTCGTACGGAGGAGAACCGCATGACCCCCGAGGACAAGGCGCGTCCGCCGGTGCGGATCGCCGCCCGCGGCCTCAGCGTCGGCTACGGCGGCCACCTCGTCATCGAAGACCTGGACCTGGACCTGCCCGGCGGCGCGTTCACCGTGATCGTCGGCCCGAACGCCTGCGGGAAGTCGACGCTGCTGCGCACCCTGGCCCGCCTGCTGGCCCCGCGCGGCGGCGCCGCCCTCATCGACGGCGCCGACGTCCACGACCTGCCCACCCGCGAATTGGCCCGCCGCTTGGGCGTCCTGCCGCAGAGCCCCGTCACCCCGGAGGGGCTGAGCGTGGCAGATCTGGTCGCCCGCGGCCGTCAGCCCCACCAACGGTGGTTCCGGCAGTGGAGCGCGGCCGACACCGCCGCCGTCGAGCACGCGCTGGCGCTGACCGGCGTCGGCGATCTGCGCGACCGGCCGGTCGACGCGCTGTCGGGCGGCCAGCGGCAGCGCGTGTGGATCGCCATGACGCTCGCCCAGGACACCGACGCTCTCCTGCTCGACGAACCGACCACGTTCCTGGACCTCGCCCACCAGGTGGAGGTCCTCGACCTGCTGCGGCGCCTCAACCGTGACGGCGGCCGCACGGTCGCGGCGGTGCTGCACGACCTCAACCAGGCGTGCCGCTACGCCGATCACCTCGTGGTGATGAAGGCGGGCCGGGTCGTCGCGCAGGGCCCGCCCGGCGACGTCATCGACGCCGACCGCCTCGCCGAGGTGTTCGGGCTCGGCGGGGTCGTGGTGCCGTGCCCGGTGACGGGAGCCCCGATGGTCGTGCCGGACGCCCCGGCCTGACCCGAACAGAAGGTAGGTAGCTCACGTGAAGATCCACGGACTCGGCCTGCGGCTCGGCGGTCTGGTCGCCGGCCTCATGGCCGCCGGCCTCGCCCTGACCGCCTGCGGAGGCGGCGACGCCGAGCCGTCCGGCGCCACCCGCACCGTCAAGCACGCCATGGGCACGACCCAGGTGCCCGAGAAGCCCGAGCGCATCGTCGTCCTCGACACCGACAAGTACGACAGCCTCGCCACCCTCGGCCTGACACCGGTGGGCGTCGCGCTCGCCGACCAGGCGTCCGGCGTGCCCAAGTACCTCGGGGACGAGTTCGCCGAGGTCGAGACCGTGGGAACGCTCCAGGAACCGGACATCGAGGCGATCGCCGAGCTCAAGCCCGACCTGATCCTCGGCTCGAAGTTCCGGCAGGAGAAGTTCTACGCCGAGCTGTCGAAGGTCGCCCCCACCGTGTTCACGGACAAGGTCGGCATCACGTGGAAGGAGAACTTCCTCCTGGACGTCGAGGCCGTCGGCAAGAAGGCCGAGGGGCAGCAGAAGCTGGACGGCTACGAGAAGCGCGCCAAGGACCTCGGCGCATCCCTCGGCGACCCGGGCGCGCTCAAGGTGAGCGTCATCCGGTTCATGCCCGACGAGATCCGCCAGTACGGCCCGGACTCGTTCTCAGGGATCGTGTTGCGGGACGTCGGGGTCGGCCGTCCCGAGCCCCAACTGCTGGAGGGCAAGGACGACAAGCGGATGGGCCCGCTGAGCCCGGAACGCATCGCCGAAGCCGACGGCGACATCATCTTCGTGGCCGCATACGGGGAGAAGGCCGCCCAGGAGCAGGGCAAGGTCACGGCCGGATCGCTGTGGCAGAAGCTCAGCGCCGTCAAGGCCGGCAACGCCCACGTGGTCCTGGACGAGACCTGGATGACCGGTATCGGCGTCATCGCCGCCGGCAAGATCCTCGACGACCTCGACAAGTACCTCAAGCCCCTGGCCGAGAAGTAACAACACCCACGCGAGCGGCGGCCGACGCCACCGCTCGGCGCCACGATGATGACCGTCCCTCCAGGATCTGGAGGGACGGTCTTTTCGCACAGATCCAGATCGCTCAACCGTTCACGTTCCCGTCAATCCGCCGGCTCCGGGTCGGACGTTCAGACCGGACCACGGAACCGGCGGCATTCCGAGGCGAACAGCGCGGGGGCCGCCTTCACCAAGGACGCGGCGTACTCCTTCGAGTCCCGAACGGCCACGACTGCGGACACCTCCGCCACCTCGACGCGGTCTCCTCCAGAGGAGTCGCTCTGAGAGCTCTTGCGCCAACGTGCGCAGGACAAGTCCAGTGTGTTCGCGTGCTCTCCATGATCGTACGGATCAGGTCTTCTGAGTCTTCCGCCGGGTCACCTCGCGCTTGCCGGTGGCGGACGGCGGCGGCGTCGCGTCATCCAAGGTGTGCCTGATCGAGTCGTGACCGGTCGGCTGGTCGAGATTGTGTGACCCGTTTTCAGGCGGTCGAGGGCGCACCCAGTGGCCCTGCCAGAGGTCGCTTTGACGCCAGGGCGGGCGGCGGACCGGAAGGCGCGCTTGGCCGCGGTCATCTTGGCGGCGCCGGCGCCGTTCAGGGTGCCGTCGCGGGCGAGTAGGCCCACTAAGATCACTTCCGCGCTAGCCTGGGAGATAGAGATACCCTCGATTTTTCGGGGTTCAAGCTGAAGCGGCCCCCATGGTCGGGAGCCGCTTCTAAGTTGGGAGCAGTCTGCTCCTATCGGCGCCCACGCCACGCACCGGCCCAGAGGCCGAGGCAGGCAGCGTTGATCCCGACACCCCAGTAGAGTGCCCCGGTGGCATCGGGTTGGCTGATGCCCCAAAACATCAACAGGGTCCCACACATGAGGCCCAGGACATACAGCCAGGCCTCCACGTTGAGCGGCTTGTCACGGTTCATGTACTCTCCTTTGTAAGTGATCGGCTGTGCCTTGCAGTTCACCGTCCAGGAAAGCCCAACGTTGGCAAGAGGCAATCAGTCGGGAACGAGGTCGCCGGTCGCTGGGTCGCCTAATACGCCAACCGCATTTGGTGATCGACGATGCGTCGTTGTTGTCGGTAATGGCTGCGGCTCGCCGACGCCGGCGACGTGGGCGAACACCGCTGATCTCCCGGAGCGGCCGCCGCGCAAGCCGCCTGCGCTTCCCCCAGTGATAAGCAGGCCGCCCAATGCCCCCTTGGGCCAGCGGCTGACTTAGAAATATCTCACGTGGTGTGAAGGTCTACTAACGACGGGCCCTCCCCAAGAACCGGCGTCCGGCGAAGGTCGCCCTGGCCATGAAGGTCAACCGGCAGATGCCCTGGCGTCCGGCATGCTTTCCGAACGCGCAGATCGCCCCAGGCTCAGCCGTCGAGACCGGCAACGCCCACGCGGTCCTGGACGAGACCTGGATGACCGGCATCGGCGTCATCGCCGCCGGCAAGATCCTCGACGACCTCGACAAGTACCTCAAGCCCCTGGCCGAGAAGTAGCACCGACGCGAGGCGCTGAGCGGCCGCCAACGGTGCCGCTCAGCGCCCGTCGTCCAGGAAGCGGGTCAGGCGGGCGACGTAGGCGTCGAGTTCGGCCGGCATCGCCGCCGCGCCGTCCGTCCGGTACCGTCCCGGCCCGAGCGCGTCCGCCCGCAGCGGCGTCACCACCATCCCCCTGGCCCGCCCGCCGATGCGCGCGGCGCGGTGTGCGACCGGAAACGGTCCACGATGATCTTCGCGCGGAGCGCGGTGGACGCCTCGGACCAGAGCGCCTGCCGGACGACCTGCGCCTTGTACCCGCGTCACGGTGAGCCGCTTTCGCGTTGTAGTCGTCCAGGGCGCCGGCGGCCAGAGTGTGCGCGGGCTTGAAGTAGGGCCTTCCGGTTTCATCGCGACGCACCCCAGTCGCCCCTTGCGTTGCTCTATTCCCTGCGGACAGTCGTCCGTGTGGATCATCCACACGGGTCGCCTGCCTGGCGAACCCAATCAACCAAAAGAGGCGTTCGAGATGAACGAAGAAGTTGCCGGTACGCCCCGGACCTATACGCACCCGGACGTACTGGCCAGCGGTGTCCGGGACGGCTGGGCCGACCCGATCACCGACCCGACCGAGATCGACTGGGCTCCACGGCAGGCCGCGGCGGCGATCCCCTTCAGGGTCATCAACGGCCGGCCCGTCAACCCCTGTGAGCGGACGAGCGTCCGCTACGGCCGCAACGAACTGGGACACTGGGCCGAGGCGCTGGCCGCCGACGCGCTCGTCTCGGCGATTCGCAGGCGGTACCGCTGGCTCGGTCGGTGGGACCGCTGGATCCTCATGATCGAGCGCGGTGACGGCCACGGCTGGGCATTGCCCGGCGGGCACGTCGACCCGGGAGAGCAGCCCATGGACGCGGCCGTCCGCGAGCTCGACGAAGAGACCGGCCTGCGCCTGCCGAACGCGGTGTGGCGGTCGACGCCGCCGCGCTACGTGCCGGACCCGCGCGCCTCGGACGAGGCGTGGATGGTCACGGTGCTGTGCACCGCCGACCTGGGCCGCGTGCGCCGCTTCCCGAAGGTGACCGGCGACGACGACGCCGCACGAGCAGCTTGGGTTCGGGCGAACTCCTACGAGGACCTGGTCACCTACCTGGAGATCAACTTCCAGGGCAAGGTCTTCCCGGCCCACGCCGACATGCTGGCGCGATCCCTCTAGGTCGCGACCCGCAACGATCAAGACCGCCCCTCCAGAATCCGGAGGGGCGGCTACTTCACGCAGGCCCAGATCGCTCGACCGGTCACGTACCCATGTCGAGACGAACCGGCCGTAGCAATTGACGTAGCTCCCAGAACAGCGGGAGTAGGGCATGCGACCGCCCGCTCCGCCTGCTCGCCGGTCGGCGGCTCAGCCCGGCCTCGCCGGTAGTACTTGCTCGGGAGGCGGGACCACAGGAGCCTCACGCCGAACGCCGGCGCGAGGCCCCGAAAACGGATCGCACTCCGGGCTACCCGTCGTAGCGTCCAGCGCGGATGTCACGCGCCAGCGCACCGAACGCCGCCCGCCCGAACGCCAACTTCGCCCCCTCCGGATCCTTCGAGTCCCTCACAGCCACGACCGAGGCAAGTCCAGCAACCTCGACGCAGTTACCGCCTTCGGAGCCACTGTGAGAACTCTTGCGCCAACGGACTGGTGACAGATCCAGTGTGCTCACGTGTCCTCCATGATCGTTCGAATCAGGTCCTTGGAGTCTGCGCTTGCCAGCGCGGCAGACCTGATCACGTTGAAGAGTAGGGTAAGTCGGCGGACGTCGTGTAGATCCGAGAGCATCTGACCGTAACCTCCCGCGCCGTCCACGTACGCGACGTCAGGCGCATGTTTGTAACTGAGCACTTGGAAGCCGCTTTCGTGGAAGACCCTCGCATGCGCTGGGATGACCTGGATGGAGACATAGAGTTCTTCCATCAACTCCAGTAGCCGCTTGCACTGCCCGAGCCGTACTTCTGGATGAAGATCACGGATTACCGCTTCACGAATCATGAGGAAGACCCACGGCGGATTGTCCTGCGTGAGCAGCGCTTGGCGGTCCATTCGGATCGCCGTCAGCTCATCAGCCTTGTCTGGACGTTAGCCCGGCGCTGAGCACCAAGCGCGCGTACTCCTCGGTCTGGAACAGGCCAGGGATCAACAAGGGCTCATAGGTGCTCATCTCCAGCGTCCCCTTCTCGGCCTCGATCAGGGGACGGAAGCCGGTCGGGATCAATCCCTGCTTCCGCGCCATGACGTGCTTCGCCCACATGCGGTCGAAGGTGCCACTCGTCTTGAAGTAGGTGTCCAGGTCGTCCGCGAGCCCCTCTGACGGGGGCTTTTCGAAGGTCTCGACCTTGGCGATCCACTGCGGGGTGCAGTCCAGCGCCGCCGCGAGCTTGTTCCGGGACAGGCCGGACGCCTCACGCCGCGCCCGCAGTTCGCTGACGAACATGTCCTGGTAGGCGGAGGGGTTGGTGTCACGCGAGGGTGCCATCGGGTGTCTCCCGGGTGTCGGCCCACCTGTTCGGGGGTGTCGCCTGCCTGATTCGGGTGCTCGTCGGGGGGTGAGCGGTTCGTAGCTCACAGTAACTCTCCCCTGCCAAGGTCGTCCTTGGAAAAGCCGACCCGATCCGCAGGGACCCCGCCCGTGAACGATCAAGAACGCGAACGACTCCAGGATCAGTACCCGAGCTGGCACATTCGCCGGCCACCGACGATGGAATGCCTCATAGCCACCCGCCTGGGCCGTCCTCTCACACAACGGGAGATCTATTACGGCCTCTGCGCGACCATCGTCGAGGACGACTACGTTCTGCTCGGCGATGCCCTCGCCAACCAGCGCAAGATCGAGGAGTCCCTGTGATCTTCGCGCTGGCGATCACGGGCGCTTCGGTCGTGGCGATCCTCGCCGCCTGGACGCTGATCCTGTTCATCGGCATGGCCATTGCCGACGCCGGCTACGTGGGCAAACACCGCTAATCTCCCGGAGCGGCCGCCGCGCAAGCCGCCTGCGCTTCCCCCCCAGCGATACGCAGGCCGCCCAATCCCCCTTGGGTCGGTGGCCGCTCCGGGTCCCCCGGGACCTGACAAACATAAGTTGCCGCCGTTGGTCACCCGAGCTGGCACTTGACAAGGAGCAGCAAGATCGGAAAGTTCCATATCGACCCGTCCGCTAGAGACGGTCGGCGCAACCAAACGGAGGATGCCGACATGGCCAAACAGAACCCGAACCCGGACGACGATCCGGTGCCCTCGGGCCTGGTGAACCACATCATCGAGGCTTTAGACAAGCAGCGAGAGGCGGACGAACAGCAACAGCCGGACGAAGCCCAGCAATAGAAGTCGTTGTCGTTCGGATTAAGGCTGGCCTTTACCTTTCACGGGCGGGACCAGCCCCTTTTCGCTTTTGCTGTATCGGACGTTTAACTCCCTGCTTCGGGACCCGACCTCAGCCCCCAACACGGCCTCACAACCTCCCGTGCCAGGCTGAGGCAACCCGCGCCACTGGGAGCCACAGGCTCACCGACCAAGCACCCAATGAATCTGGCTGTACTCCCCGCTCAAAAGGTCCGCGACCGATCAGATGAACGCGGACAAATTCTTGTCAACGCTCACTCGTCGTCCTCTTTTCTTGGGTGCAGGTGGTTCAACTGTCCCGCTGGTGAGGCCGTCATGGGCCAGATCCACGGCACGGCGTCCGATCTTGGCCGCCTCTTCGAGGTGCCGCACGAGAACCTCCAACTCCCTGGACGTCGTCCCGTACGTCCGCTGGCTTTCCGGGTCCATCGGGAGGACGCGCGCCCCGCGAGGGTCGGCGCGGTGGGCGCCGGTGCTGGACGTGTTACGGCGGGTGTTCACCGCTACTCACGGCGTCTGTCTCACGGGGCGCCGCTAAGGTCACCATGTGGGCGAGATCGTGGTGGTACGCGATGGCTCCGGGCCGGAGGTCCTGCTCGTGCATGGCGGTGCCGGCCCGCGGACGACCTGGCGCGCTCTCGCGCCGCTGACCGATCGGTGGACTCTGGCGTACGTCCACCGACGCGGCTATCCACCGAGTCCACCACCGCAGAAGCATCAGGACTTCGAGGTGGATGCCCTGGACCTGGCGCCGCTGCTCGTCGGCCGCCCGCACGTCGTCGCCCATTCTTGCGGCGCCCTCGGGACGTTGATCGCGGCCGCTGCCATGCCGGACGGCGTGCGTTCTCTGACTCTGATCGAGCCACCGCTCAACTACCTCGTCGCCGAGGATCCCGAGGTGGCACGGCTCGAGCGCATCGGCGATGCGGCCCTCGCCTACGGGATGGACATGGACCCAGCCGAGCTGCGCGAGTTCCTCCAGCTCGCGGGCGCGCCCTCGGGGACGGCCCGCTCCCGGAGGACGTGGTCGCCAGTGTTCGGCGGGCGCAGGGTGCCCGGCCGCCCAGCCAGGCCCGCCCACGGGTCGACGCCATCCGTGACGGCGGCGTTCCGGTGCTCGTCGCGTCCGGAGATCACGCGGGAGGGCTCGAGCGGATCTGCGACGCTCTCGCGGAGGTGCTCGGCGGCGAGCGCAGTGCGCATCCGGGCGCCGGTCACTTCGTCCCCGCGGCACCGGGCTTCGCCGAACATCTCGAGACCTTTCTGCACCGCTGCACCGCCTAATACGGCAGTCCGAGATCGTGGTTTCGTCATCGTCGGCTGAGGCGGGTTCGTTGGTGGAACCAGCGTGCGCGGGCTTGGTGGCGTCGGCGCCAGAGATGCCAGCGTAGGTGGTGCTCGATGCCGTGCCATTGGCGGTTGAAGAGGTTGACCAGGCGTTTCACCTCGGCAACGGTCAGCGTGATCAGTCCGGGGTCGGTGGGTGGGGCCTGGTTGGGGTCGGCCGGTGCGGGCGGCGGGCTGGTGTTGAGGCGGGCGTGGGCGGCGGTGATGGAGCAGACGGCCAGGCCGGCCATGGCCAGTACGAGATGGCGCAGCAGCGCGGGGTGGGTGCGGGCCTGGGAGTGGTCGGGCCCGAAGGCGTCCTTGCCGGTCTGGAAGTCCTCCTCGACGGGCCATCGGCGTCCGGCCACTTTGATCAGGGCTCCGCAGTGTGGCGGGTCGTCCGGCGGGGGGCGAAGCACAGGTAGAACGCCACCTCGCGGACGCCTTTGGCGTTCGGGGTGAGGCTGCGGCGGATCAGCAGGTGGCGGCGTGGGTCGGCGGTGGCGGCCCAGGCCCAGGCGTAGCGGCGTTCGCCCTTGGACCCGGCCCCGGCCGAGTCGATGACCCAGTCCGAGGCGATCAGCGTCTTGAGCACAGCGTCGGCTCGGACCGTGGCGGTCGGGTTGAGGGCGACCGTCGTGGACTTGGAGATCGCCAGGACGTAGCCGGTGCCGGTGTCTTCCAGCCAGGTGCGCAGGCCCGGGTCGGCGCCGTAGACCTCATCGCCGGTCACCCAGTCGGGCAGTCGGCCCTCGGCGTGCAGGCCGGCCAGGATGTGGCGTCCCAGCTCCGGTTTGGTCGCGAACACCGCCTCGTCGGGCACCCGGGCGCGTCGGCGCCGGTCGGGGTCGGCGGCCCAGTCGGCCGGCAGGTAGAGACGGGCGCCGACCAGCGCGTGTCCGGCAGCGGTGGCCAAACTGCAGTACACGACGTTGACGGCATTGGAGACCCGGCCCGCGCAGCCGACGTACAGGCGTTTGACCCCGACGGTCGCAGTGCCCTTCTTCTCTTGCCCGGACTCGTCCAGGATCGCCACGGCGTCACTGTCGTCCAAGTGTTCGCAGACCAAGGCGCGCACGGCCGTCATCGCGGCCATGGTGTCCCATTTCGCGTCGGCGAGCAGGTGCTGCATCCTGCCCGGTGTGGCGTGGCCGACGTGCTCGGCGATCGTCCAGCAGTTCTTGCGCGGCAGATCGCTCATCAACGCCCGCACGTACTCACGGGCCGAAATACGAGGTTCCCACCTGCGGAAACACCCCGCCATCAAGGCCATCAGGTCGTCCAGACACCTACCGGCAGCGCCGGCCTCTACCATGGCAGCGGCAGCCGCCCCGAGATTGTTGATCGTCACACATCACGATCACCGGGCGGCTGTCCTGCGTTACGGGCCGCCCTCTCAGCACCGATCAAGATCTCGGACTGCCGTACTAAGCGGCGTCGAGCTTCCGGTCTTGCTGACCGTCAAGGCCGGCAACGCCCACGTGGTCCTGGACGAGACCTGGATGACCGGCATCGGCGTCATCGCCGCCGGCAAGATCCTCGACGACCTCGGCAAGTACCTCAAGCCCCTGGCCGAGAAGCAGCAACGACCACGCGAGACGGCGGGCGGCGGCCAACGCCGCCGCTCAGCGCCCGTCGTCGAGGAGGCGGGTCAAGCGGGCGACGTAGGCGCCGAGTTCGGCAAGCGTCTCCGCCGCGTCGTCCGGCCATGTCGGCCACCTGTACACAGGTACCGCCTTCGGAACCGATCTTGGTGCCCTTGCGCCAGCGCGAAGACGACGGCGCACCAACAAGAAGGGCCCGGCTCTGCCGGGCCCTTCAGAAGTGGGCAAAGTCCTCGCTGGGATGCTGTCTCAGCAAGGCGCTATGCGTCGCCGTCCGTGTCCGTGACGACGGTCTTCCGTGCCCTCCGCCGAAGGAGGTTCGCACGGATGAACAGCCACCCGATGCACAGGGTGGCGACGGCTTCTACTCCCCCCACCAGGTGGGCCCAGGAAGGGAGTGTCGAGAGCTTCGCGAGCATCACGAGCGCGGTCGCCGGGAGGACGCAGAAGATCGCCAGCGTCACCGCCAGGTGACCGGTCCTGGTGATCCAGCGCCCCGGGCGGTCCCGGTGCCACGACTCCCACCCGAACGGGTTCGCACCCTCGGGCAGCAGCTCCTGCGTCCGCGGCGCCAGTTCGCTGCGGACGTACTCACGGATCTCGGACACCTTGGTGTCGTTCGCCTGGTAGATCCACCCCAGCGACAGAACTGCCGGGACCAGCCCCAGCAGGACCAGCGGGGAGGCTCCCTGCGAGATGGCGTAAACCGCACCGGCAGCCACCGCGAAGGCGGTGTAGACCAGCCTGTCACGGTAACCGATCCGATTGTTCTGTTCGTTCTTCAACTGGTTGGAGTCGGCCACGATGACGCCGACTTCGACCTTGTTGCTCTCGCTCCGCAGCTTGGCGATTTCCATCTCGAGCTTGATCCGCTCAAGGGGATCGACCTGGTCTCCGAGCCGGACGAGTTCTGCAGCGATGCTGGCGTACGTGCCCTCAACGCTGGTTTTGTTGTTCTCTTCATTGGTTTTCATCAGGCCTCCTGGCCGCTCTAGTTTGAAAGATCTCGCCATACACCGTCCGGGGGTCCCGGCCTGACGCAAGGCTGGCTGGGCCATGCCGTTCATCGACCTGTTCAAGGCTGTCCGGTAGCGCAGGCCAGAGTGGCGCAGAAGCCATCCCGGTCGGAGACGGCCGCGGTTGGCCATGGCCAGGTTGCGCATCCGCGCCATGCTGAAAGTAGCGCGGTAGTTCCTCTGCCATTCGCCAACGCCCATTCGCCCGAGCCCCGGTCAGGTCGACGACGCCCGCGATGGTGAGCCGTGCCGGCGCCCAACGAGAGCGCGGCAGGCGGGCGACCTTCGTGGTCACCGCACTCGCGGTCTTACGGGGAGGGCGTTGT
>NZ_SMKH01000070.1 GCF_004348515.1 Actinomadura sp. KC345
GCGGGACGGGCGCGCGGGGCGGGCGGTCCGTTCGGCACGGTCCGCCCAGTACTCGCGGGCCCGGCGCGCCAGCCGGCCCGCGCGGACGGCCCGTGCCTCCGCCCGCATCTCGCGGGCACGCTCCCGCATGACCGACCGCATGATGTCGTGGTGGTACATGGCCCCCTCCTCCTGGACGCCGGGCACCCGAACACGGCCCGGCATCCAAGAGGTTCGTCCTAAGGCGCTCTCCGCCACATCGGCACGACGCCCTATTTCCGCGATCGCACCGCCTTAGCGACCCGGCCCACGCGCCCTGCCCGCGCCGCTAGAGTTGGGCGCCGTGCGTCTCGTTATCGCCCGCTGCAGCGTCGACTACGCCGGCAAGCTCACCGCCCACCTGCCGATGGCCCCCCGCCTGATCCTCATCAAGGCGGACGGCAGCGTGAGCGTCCATGCCGACGACCGCGCCTACAAGCCCCTCAACTGGATGAACCCGCCCTGCTCGCTGCGCGAGGAGAGCTACGAGGAGAACGGCGCCGTCGCGCGCTGGACGGTCACGCACGGCAAGTCGGGCGAGCGGCTCATCCTCACGATCGAGGAGATCCTGCACGACTCCAGCCACGAGCTCGGCCTGGACCCGGGCCTCCAGAAGGACGGGGTCGAGGCCCACCTCCAGGAGCTGCTCGCCGAGCACATCACCACGCTCGGGGACGGATACACGCTGATCCGCCGGGAGTTCCCGACCGCGATCGGCCCGGTCGACATCCTGTGCCGGGACGCCGACATGGCCACCGTCGCCATCGAGATCAAGCGGCGCGGCGAGATCGACGGCGTCGAGCAGCTCACCCGCTACCTGGAGCTGCTCAACCGCGATCCGCATCTCGCGCCCGTCCGCGGCGTGTTCGCGGCGCAGGAGATCAAGCCGCAGGCCCGCGTCCTCGCCACCGACCGCGGCATCGACTGCGTCACCCTCGACTACGACTCCCTCCGCGGCATCGAGCACGAGGGCACCCTCTTCTGAGACGCGCGCCGCTCTGGCGGGCGAGACGGACGCGGGCTCCCGGTAATGTTCGGGTATGTCCCCGGTCAGCACCGACGCGACCCGCGAACGGATCATCGACGCCGCCGAGGAGTGCTTCGGCCGCTTCGGCGTCGCCAAGACCACGGTCGAGGACATCGCGGCCGCGGCGAACCTGTCCCGGGCGACCGTGTACCGCAGCGTCAGCGGCGGACGGGACGAGCTGATCCTCGCCGTCGTCGTCCGCGACCTGCACCGTTTCCTGGACCGGCTGGCCGAGCGGCTGCGCCGGGAGCGGTCGGTGCCGGAGGCGATCGTCGGGGGCACGATGGACGCCGTCCGGTACGTCCGCAGCGAGCCGACCGTCGCGCACTTCCTGGTGCCGGAGGCGGCGGGTCACATGCAGGCGGCGGTGGCCGGCGCGGCCGAGCACGTGCTGGCGCTGTGCTGCGACTACGTGCGGCCCTATTTCGAGCAGGCGCAGCGGCAGCGCACGCTCAGGGCCGACATCGAGGTGGAGGGGACCATCGAGTTCCTCTTCCGCATCATCACCTCGCTGATCGTGATGGACCGCGACCGCGACGACGAGGGGCTGCGCCGCTTCCTGCGCACCTATGTCGTCCCGGTCATCGCGGCTCCGTGACTCCGGCGAGCGGGTAGCGTCGAAGATCGGACGGGACGGCGCCGGAGACGGCGCGTGCGAGAGGGGCCGAACGATGGAGGGGACTGCGCACGGGACGCGAGGGGGCGCGGCCGTCCGGCCGAGCCCGGTGTTCCTCGCGATCGTGGCGGCGACGGTCCTGTGCGGCCTGATCGCCTGGCGGTACGCGGACGATCCGTCCACGCCCGCGCGGCTCGCGGTGTTCGGGTTCGTCCTGGCGGCGTGGGTGCTGTCGCTGTGCCTG
This sequence comes from Actinomadura sp. KC345, assembly GCF_004348515.1. Lineage (GTDB taxonomy): Bacteria > Actinomycetota > Actinomycetes > Streptosporangiales > Streptosporangiaceae > Spirillospora. Next base: position 1,906 of record NZ_SMKH01000070.1, read on the forward strand.
CACGAGTTCGGGCACGCCTACATGGCCTACCGGTCGGGCGACCGCAGCGTCGTCTCGAAGGGCTACCTCACGCTGAACCCGCTGAAGTACTCCGACATCGCGCTCAGCTTCGTGATCCCGGTGGTGTTCATCGTGCTCGGCGGGATCGGGCTGCCGGGCGGCGCCGTCTGGATCGAGCGGCACCGGATCCGCGGCAGGCTGCGGCACAGCATGATCTCCGCGGCGGGCCCGCTGTCCAACGCGCTGTTCGCGATCATGCTCGCGGTGCTGTACAAGAACTTCGCCCACCAGGACCACGGGGTGTTCTGGCTGGCCGTGGCGTTCCTGGCTTTTCTGCAGGTCACGGCCGCGGTGCTGAACCTGCTGCCGATCCCCGGCCTGGACGGCTTCGGGATCATCGAGCCGTACCTCCCGAGCCGGCTGGTGGACAAGGTCGCCCCCTACGGCGGCTACGCGTTCCTCATCCTGATCGCGCTGCTGTGGCTGGGACCGGTCAACCAGGCGTTCTTCGACCTGATCTTCAACATCACCGGCGCCCTGGGCCTGGACGAGTTCCCCATCCAGTTCGGGCACTCGCTGTTCCAGTGGTGGAACGACTGAGGTCGTCGCCCCCTTGGGGTGACCTCCCGGGACGTAGGGTGATTTACTAGCCGGTACACACCTGCAAGCAATCACTTACCAGGCTCCTCCCGGGAGGTTCCTCATGTCCGTGGCCACGGAGAGCGCCGAAACCTTCGCGTCCCTGAACCCGGCCACCGGCGAGGTCGTCGCCGAGCATCCCGTCCAGGACGCCGCCGCCGTCGCCGCGGTGGTCGAGCGCGCCCGCGAGGCGGCCGGCTGGTGGCGCGCCCTCGGCTGGAAGGAGCGCCGGCTCCGGCTGCTCAACATCAAGGGATCGCTCGCCCGCAACCTCAACCGGATGGCCGAGCTCATCCACGAGGAGACCGGCAAGCCGCTGCAGGACGCCCAGCTGGAGACGATCATGGCGATCTCCCATCTGGACTGGGCCGCCCGCAACGCCCAGAAGACCCTCGGGCCGCGCACCGTCTTCCCCGGCGTCATGGCGATCAACCAGAAATGCGTGCTGGAGTACCAGCCGCTCGGCGTCATCGGCGTGATCGGCCCGTGGAACTACCCGATCTTCACGCCGATGGGCTCGATCGCCTACGCGCTCGCCGCCGGCAACGCCGTGGTCTTCAAGCCGTCGGAGTTCACGCCCGGCGTCGGCGTGTTCCTGGAAGAGCTGGTCGCCGCCGTCGTCCCCGAGCACCCCGTGCTGCAGACGATCACCGGGCTGGGCGAGACCGGCGCGGCGCTCGCCTCGTCCCCCGACGTCGACAAGATCGCCTTCACCGGCTCGGCCCGCACCGCCAAGCGCGTCATGGCGGCCTGCGCCGAGAACCTCACGCCGATCGTCGCCGAGTGCGGCGGCAAGGACGCCTGCATCGTCGACTCCGACGCCGACCTCGACGCGGCCGCCGACGCCGCGCTGTGGGGTGCCATGTCGAACGCGGGGCAGACCTGCATCGGCGTCGAGCGCATCTACGTCGTCGACGACGCCTACGACAAGTTCCTGGGCAAGCTCACCGACAAGGCCCGCGAGCTGCGCCCCGGCTACGACCGCGAGGCCGCCTACGGCCCGATCACGATGCCGGGCCAGCTCGACATCATCGAGCGCCACATCAAGGACGCCCTCGACAAGGGCGGCAAGGCCGTCGTGGGCGGCGCCGAGTCCGTCCGCAAGCCCTACGTGGAACCGGTCGTGCTGACCGGCGTGCCGGACGACTCCTCCGCCGTCCGCGAGGAGACGTTCGGCCCGACCATCACCGTCCACCGCGTCAAGGACCTCGACGAGGCCGTCGAGAAGGCCAACAAGACCAGCTACGGGCTCGCCGGGACGATCTTCTCCGGCGACCGGGGCCGCGCGATGGACATCGCCCGCCGGATGCGCTCCGGCATGACGTCGATCAACGCCTTCGCCGCGTTCGCCCAGGTCGCCGCCCTGCCGTTCGGCGGCGTCGGGGAGTCGGGCTTCGGCCGCATCCACGGCGCGGACGGCCTGCGCGAGTTCACCCGCCCCAAGGCCATCACCCGGCAGCGGTTCTCGACGATGAACCTCACCTCCTTCGACCGCACCGAGAAGGAGATGGCGCGCGTCCTCAACATGATCAACATGATCCACGGCCGCCGCTACAAGCGCTGACCGCGGCGCGGCGCCCCCGCCGGATCCGCGCGGGGGCGCCGCCTACACTCGCAGCCATGACATCCGGGACGTTCGGCGCACCGGTGCGCAGCCGCCTCCAGGCGCCCCTGCACGCGACGCCCCCTCCCCCGCCGGGCTTCCGCCTGTTCACCGGCGACGACCTCCCCGCGCTCGCCGCCGCCATGTGGGACGCCTACCGCGGCACCCCGGACGAGGCCGACGTGGAGGGCCCGGCGGGCGCCGCACGCGAGATCCGCCTCACCCTGGACGGCGAGTACGGCACCTTCCTCCCCGCCGCCTCCTTCGTCGCCGACCGCCAGGAGCGCCCCGTCGCCGGCGCCCTCGTCACCCTCTACAAGGACCTGCCCCTGCTGGCGTTCCTGTTCGTCGCCCCCTCCCACACCGGCCAGGGCCTGGGACGAGATCTCGTCCAGACCGTCATGCACGCCCTGGCCGAACAGGACCACGACACGCTGACCCTCGCTGTGACCCGCCGCAACCGCCGTGCCCGCCACCTGTACGACAGCCTGGGTTTCGTGGAAGTCGCCTAGGACGTTCCGGGCCGGGATCCAGGGATCTAAGGCGTCTTAGGGGCTCGGATAAGGCGTCGTCCCGATGTGGGGGCCGGGGCCTTAGAACGAACCTTGTACATGTCGGGCCGAGAGGGTCCGGCGGGAACAAGGAGAGCGACATGATCCGCCCGGAGTTCAGCAACGTCCCCATCATCAACGACCGCGTACGGGTCCTGCGGAACGAGGCGAAGAACGCCCGCCGCGCCCGCATCGCGAAGGCCCTCAAGCGGTGACCCCGCAACCCTGTACGCCCGCCGCGCCCCCGTCCGTCCGGACGGGGGCGCTTTCGTTGCGCTCAGGCGGTCATCCGGCGCGGTTCGAGGCGACGCCGTGCCCGTGCGGGTGGATGTTCTGGTTCGCATGGAAGAAGTTGTCGGGATCGTACTCCGCCTTGACCCGTGCGAGCTTCTCGTAATGATCGCCGTAGGTGGCCCGGACCCTGTCCTCGCTCTCGTCCTCGCCGAGGAAGTTCACGTAGGAACCGCCCATCGAGTACGGGTGCAGAGCCTCTGAGTAGTCCACGCACCACCGCCGGATCACCTCGGCGTTCACGGGATCGGGGTCGATGCCGGCGAAAACGCCGGACCAGACGGCGTCCCGGTAGCTCCACGCGGTGTCGTCGGCTCCCACCCTGTGAGCGGCGCCATCGATCGGGTACAGATGCATGGTGGACAGGTCGGTGGGGATCTCCGATCCGTACCGCTGGTGCACGTCGAGCGCCTCATCGGTGATGCGGTCGAAGAAGTCGCCCCGCCAGTACCACTGCAGCCCGGCCGGAATGAGGTCGTCGAACATGGTCTGCAGCATCGGGTAGGGCATCGGGGTGGTGAAGTGGAACGCCGGCGGGCCGGGCTCGCCCACCGGCGCGAGGGCGTCCGCCAACTCGTCCGGATCGCCCGTGGAGCACCAGACGACGGCGCACATCTTCCGCCCATGGATCTCCTCCGGGAACGGCGGCCCGGGAGGGATGACGAGCACGGCGAAGAAGCCGGTCAGATCCTCGGACGCCTGTGGCAGGAAGTCGCGGTACCACCGCAGGACGTCCCGCGTGGCCTCGATCGGCCATGCGGTGATGCCGACGCCGACCGTGTGCACCGGGTGGAGCCGGTAGGTGAACGAGGTGACGACGCCGAAGTTTCCGCCGCCGCCCCGAAGCGCCCAGAACAGGTCCGGGTCGTGCGACTCGGAGGCGGCGACGCAGGTGCCGTCCGCCAGGGTCACGTCGGCGGAGAGGAGGCTGTCCACCGTGAGGCCGTACTTGCGGGTGAGATGACCGTGACCGCCGCCGAGCGTGAGCCCGCCGACCCCGGTCGTCGAGACGATCCCCGCGGGCACGGCCAGCCCGAACGCGTGGGTGGCGTGGTCCAGGTCGCTGAGCAGGCTCCCCCCGCCGACCTCGGCCGTGCGTGCGTCCGGGTCGACGCGCACCCAGCGCATGGGCGACAGGTCGAGGGTCACACCGCCCTCCACCAGGCACAGGCCGGGACCGCTGTGCCCGCCGCCCCGGACGGCGGCCTCCGCGCCGGCCTCGCGGATGAGGCCGATCGCGTCCACCACGTCCGCGGCATCGGCGCACCGGACGATGGCGGCGGGACATGTGTCGATCATCGCGTTGTAGATCGTGCGGGCCCGGTCGTACTCCGAGTCATGCGGGCCGATGACCGGGCCGCGCAGCGTGGTGCGCATGGCTTCCAGGACCGTTGCCTCCATGAGTGCCTCCCCCGTCGAGCCGCGGCACACCCGGCACATCGCGCGCCCGCAGCATCGATGCCCCCGCCGGAGATTTTCCGACGGGCGGATACCACCAGCATGCTCTTGCCCAATTCCCCCCACAAGCGACAAAAGGGGAAAAGCACCTCAAATCCCCCTATCGCCTGGGTGCGTCCAGGGGGCTATCCCGACGCGTTGGCGGGCTTGAGGGGGGTGCGGCCGCGGATGAGGTCGGCGGCGCGTTCGGCGATCGCGATCGTGGGGGCGTTGGTGTTGCCGTGCGGGACGCCAGGCATGACCGAGGCGTCCACCACCCGCAGGTCCTCGACGCCGCGGACGCGCAACTCGGGGTCGCAGACCGTGTCGCCCGCCCCCATCGCGCACGTGCTGGTGGGGTGGAACAGCGTCGCGACCTCGCGGCGGACGAAGTCCGCGACGGCCGCGTCGGACTCGACGCGCTCGCCGGGGGCCCACTCCCCGCCGACCATGGACGCCAGGGGCCCGGACGCGGCGATCTCCCGGGCCTGGCGCACGCCGGCGACCAGGATGCCCAGGTCGGACCCGTCCGCGAGGTAGGCGGGGTCGATCAGCGGCTTGGCGTGCGGGCTGGCGGAGCGCAGGGTCAGCGACCCGCGGCCGGCGATGGAGATCGCGGTGACCATGACCGACAGGAGCCGCTCCGACACCTCCACGAGGCCCTGGTCCACGAACGGCGTCGGCAGGACGTGGTACTGGAGGTCGGGCGCCGGAAGCCCCTCGGCCGTCCGGACGAACCCGCCCGCCTCGGCGACGTTGGACGCGTAAGGCCCGCGCCCCAGCGCCTGGTAGAGGGCGAGGGAGCGGGCGTTCGCCAGCTCCCACAGGGGCTTGCTGCGGGGCGTGGCGAACATGACGTTCACGAACGGGTGGTCCTGGAGGCCCCGCCCGACCGGCGAGTCGACCAGCACGTCGACGCCGACCGAGCGCAGGTGGTCGGCGGGGCCGACGCCGGAGAGCATGAGCAGCTGCGGGCTGTTCACCGCGCCGCCGCACAGGATGACCTCGGCCCCGGCGCGGGCCAGCATCGTCTCGCCGCGCGCCTCGTAGCGGACGCCGCCGGCCCGGCCGTCCTCGATCACGACCTGCGTGGCGAGGGCGTCGGTGACGACGGTGAGGTTCGGGCGGTGTGCGACCGGGTGCAGGTATCCGGTGGCGGCCGACCAGCGGCGGCCTCGCTTCTGGGTCACCTGGTAGAAGCCGACCCCGTCCTGCTCGGCGCCGTTGAAGTCGGGGTTCGCGGCCAGGCCGTACGCCTTGGCCGACTGCACCCAGGCCCGGGTCAGCGGGTGCCTGTAGCGCAGGTCCTCCACGCGCAGCGGCCCGCCCACGCCGTGGTAGGGCACCTCGCCGCGCTGCTGGTCCTCGGCGCGGATGAAGTAGGGCAGCAGGTCCTCGTACCCCCAGCCGGCGCAGCCGTACGCGTCGCGCCAGGTGTCGTAGTCGTGCCGGGCGCCGCGGATGTAGATCATCGCGTTGGTGGACGAGCTGCCCCCGAGCGTGCGCCCCCGCGGCCAGTACACGCTGCGGCCCGCGGCGTGCTCCTGCGGGACGGTGCCGTAGTCCCAGTCGTACGGGCCCTTGATCATCGACGCCACGGCGGCCGGGATGTGGATCTCGGGCCCGTCGTCGGGCGGGCCCGCCTCCAGCAGCAGGACCTTCACCGAGGGGTCCTCGGTCAGCCGGGCGGCGAGAACGCAGCCCGCACTGCCCGCACCCACGATGATGTAGTCGTACACGACGGCCTCCGGGAGTCTTTCCGAAACCCTACCGAAGCGGCCTCGACGTGCGGCGGGGCTAGGGTGAGGGTCATGGCGAAGAACAGGGATAACCCCGTCGTACTGTCCCGGATCTACACGCGGACGGGGGACGACGGCACCACCGCGCTGGGCGACGCGTCGCGCACCCGCAAGACCGACCCGCGGCTGGCCGCCTACGCCGACGTCGAGGAGGCCAACGCCGCCATCGGGGCGGCGCTGGCGATCGGCTCGCTGCCCGAGGACGTCGTGGCGCTGCTGACGCGCGTCCAGAACGACCTGTTCGACGTCGGCGCCGACCTGTGCGCGCCGGTCGTCCCCGACCCGCAGTACCCGCCGCTGCGCGTCGAGCCGTCCTACATCGAGCGGCTGGAGGCGGCCTGCGACGAGCAGAACGAGACGCTCGAACCGCTGCGCAGCTTCATCCTCCCGGGCGGGACGCCCGGCGCGGCACTGCTGCACGTGGCCCGGACGGTCTCCAGGCGCGCCGAACGCTCCGCGTGGGCGGCCGTCGAGGCGCACGGCTCCGCCGCCGACGGCGACCCGGACGCGGCCGAGGGCGGCGTGAACCCCCTGACCGCCACGTACCTCAACCGGCTGTCCGACCTGCTGTTCATCCTGTGCCGCGTCGCCAACACCGGGCACGGCGACGTCCTGTGGAAGCCCGGCGGGGAACGCTGACGACCCGGGGTGGGGTTAGCCCCACCCCGCTCTCACCGGCTCACCTCCTGGTGGCGACGGCCCGTCCAGAGCAGGCTGGTTGCGTACGGGCGGACCGCTGACAACGGGAGAGACCACGTGAAGACCCTGACGGTTACGGCGATGCTGGCGGTCGCGGCGGCGGCGCTGACCGGCTGCGGGAACGTGAGCTTCGGCACGGACGAGGAGACCCGCTCCTACACCGCGCCCGCCGGGGTCACCGCCCTGAAGATCGAGACCGGCGGGAGCCGGGTCGAGGTCACGGCCTCCGACACCTCCGCCATCAAGGTCAGCGAACGGCTGCACTGGTCCAACGACAAGAACAAGCCGGACGCCCGTCGCGTCACCGAGGGCGACACGCTCACGCTGTCCGCGGAGTGCGGCGGCTCCGCGATCGGCTACACCACCTGCGGGGTCTCCTACCGCGTCCAGATCCCGCGCGACACCCCGGTGGAGATCGACAACAACGACGGCTCGATCGTCGCGTCCGGTCTCGGCGGGACGGTGAAGCTGCACAGCGACCACGGGTCGGTCAACGTGAGCGACCTGCGCGCGTCGTCGGCGTCCATCAGCACCGACGACGGGCCGGTCAACGTCTCCGGACGGGCCGCCACCGCCGACCTGAGAAGCTCCCACGGCCCGATCGCCGCGACCGGTCTCACCGCCGACCGGCTGACGGCCCGCGCCAGTGACGGAACCATCCGCCTCAGCGGCCGCGTCAAGACCGCCGACCTGCACGGCACCCACGGCGACATCGACGCCAACGGCTTGGCGGCCGAACGCGTCACCGCCAGGACCAACGCCGGCGACGTCAGGCTCCAGTTCACCGCGCCGCCCGCGGACGCCCGCGGCGAGAGCCGGCACGGAGACGTCCGCGTCCGGCTCCCGGGCGGCCACGGCTACGCGATCAGCACGTCCACCGACCACGGCGACACCCGGGTCGACCCGAGCGTGCTCCAGGACCCTTCGTCCGCGCGCCGAATCGTCCTGGACACCTCGAACGGCGACGTCACCGTCGCCCCGGCTGATCAGCGAAGCTGGTAGGGCCCCCGCCAGACGGGCCTGTAGGACGGTTCGCGGTTCACGGTCATACGCGCCCCGCCGTTGACCGCCACGGTCGTGCGGGCCAGGTGCTGGGTGACGTGCGCGATCCCGTCGACGTTGGTGTCGAGCAGCTTGAGGTGCACGTTCTTCATCCGGTCGCACTCGGCGTGGTAGCACGGGTCGTACACCTTGCCGGCCTTGCCGCCGAACGTCTTGGCCTCCGCGGCGGTCTTGACCCCGTCGGCGCCGGTGTCCATGCCGCCCGCCGCGATGCCGTGCTCGACGAACGGGCCGTAGTCGGAACGCCCGTTGAACTCGCTCTCGGTCGTCGGCAGCTTGCGGCCCTTGAAGTAGTCCCGGAACATCTTCTCGATCGCGCCGGAGCCGGCGGGAGCGCGGGTCCCGGACCCGGTGGAGTGGTCACCGTCGTACACGCCGCGCGTGCCGTTGCGTGAGCCCAGCATGTCGAAGTTGAGGTTCAGGGCGATCGCTTCGCGGTCCCTGCGCGACAGCTCCTCCACGTAGTGCGTGGAACCGCGCAGGCCCTCCTCCTCGGCCCCCCACCAGGCGAAGCGCACCCGGTTGCGGAGGCCGTCCTTGCCGAGTTCCCCGATCTTGGCGGCGATCGCGAGGAGCGCGGCGGCGCCGGTGCCGTTGTCGTTGATCCCGGGGCCCTCCGGGACGCTGTCGAGGTGCGCGCCGAGCAGGACCACGTTGTCGTCGCGTCCCCGGTCGGTCTCGGCGACGACGTTGGACGACGACCGCTTCCCGTGCACGGTGTCGGTCTTCACGCGCAGCTTGAGCCTGCCCTTCGCGGCCTCCTTGGCCAGCGCGGCGCCCGTCTCGTGGGTGGGGCCGACGACCGGGATCTTGGACGGCTTGGTGACCGTGCCGTTCACGGGGCCCTTCTCACCGGGCCCGTTGTAGATCACCACGGCCCTGGCCCCGGCGGCCCCGGCCCTCGCGGCCTTGGTCTCGAACGTGCAGGAACCGCGCTGGACGAGCGCGATCGAGCCCTTCTCGAAGCCCTTGAAGTCCTTTTTCTCGCAGCCGCTCGTACCGTCCTTGCCCTTGGCCGGGACGTCGACGGCGACGGCGGTCGCGGTCACGTCGCCCGAGCCCGAGTACGCGAGCGTGACGAAGTCGTCGCCCCGCTTGTAGGCCTTCTTGGACGGCGACGTCCGGGCCAGCACCGCGTCCGACTTCTCCCGCCAGTACGGGTAGGAGAACCTCTGGATCTTCGGCGTGAACCCCGCCTCTTTCAGCCGCCCGGCGACGTACCGCACGGAGACGCCGTAACCGGGGCCGCCCGCGGCGCGGTCACCGCCGTTGTAGTCGGCGATCTCCTCGAACGCCCTCAGGTGGGCCTCGACGTCCTTCAGCGTGACCAGCTTGGCCAGGTCGGGACGCGCCGGCGCGGCACCCGCGGCGGGCAGCACCGACGGGAGGAAGGCCGCGGGCAGAAAGGCGGCGGGCAGCGCCACGGCGGCGCCGGTGAGCAGCTTGCGCACGTGCACTCCTGCGGATGGAGACGGAGCGGACCAGCAGCGATCCTGCTCCCGCGCTCCACCCGGCTCAACGAGCGGCACGGCGGCCACGCCAATTCGATACCGGCGCCTTACCAGCTCATGCCCGGCACGGGCTCATTCCGGAGGGTGCAGTTCCACGGGGGAGCCCGGCGGGGCCGCCTCCAGCCAGGACAGGAAGCCGGTCATGGCCGCCGCGCCCATCGCCAGTTCCACGCTCAGGTCGCCGTCCCTGACCTCGATGATGCTCACGTCCGGGAGCAGCCCCTCGGCCTCCTCCGGATCCGGCTCGCGCCGGTTGGACACGGAGAGGCCCCGGCGGTGAATCACCTGCCGGGGCCTGCTGCGGAATCCGAACACGCGGTGCCAGTGCAGGGCGTCGCCCTTGTAGCGGCCGATGCCGAGGCGCCACACTCCCGGGGCTCCGCCCTCCGGATGCAGCACCCGCAGACTGCACTCGACGGCACCACCGCCCCGCGCGAGCAGCCGGCGGCGCACCGCCATGGAGGCGTAGAGCAGCGCGGCCAGCAGGACGAGCGCGGCGAGCACCCCGCCCGCGTCCAGTGCCAGCTGCTCGCCCAAGTCCCCCGCCGTCCGTCGCAGCCGCCGTGCCCGCGCCTAGGCTTCGATGCCCGCCGCGCGCAGCCGCGCCCGGGCCCGCCGCTCCGGCGTCGCGTCCTCGCTCTCGGCGCCGAGCGCGTCCTCCAGCGCCTGCCTGGCCTCCTGAACGTCGATCTCCACGCCCAGCTCGGCCTGCTCGGCCAGGACCGCCACCTCGTCGGCCGCGACGGAGAAGAAGCCGCTGCCGACCATCGCGGTGATCGGCTCGCCGCCGTCGGCGGGCTCGATCTTCACCACGCTGCCGTCGAGGAGGACGCCCAGCACCGGGGCATGGCCCGGCAGGATGCCGAGCGACCCCTCGATGGTCTGCGCGACCACCATCTTGGCCTCGCCGGACCAGATCTCGCGCTCCGGCGACACCAGCCCGACCTTCAGGTTTGCCACGTCTGTTCCTCCGACTAGCTGAAGCGGGGCCGCACCCGCGAGGGGACGGCCCCGCCGGAGCGGACTACCTCTCCAGCTCCTTGGCCTTCTTCTCGACGTCCTCGATGCCACCGCACATGAAGAACGCCTGCTCGGGCAGGTGGTCGTACTTGCCCTCGGCCAGCGCCTTGAACGAGGACACGGTCTCGTCCTTGGAGACCGTCTCACCGGGCTGGCCGGTGAACTGCTCGGCCACGTACATCGGGTGCGACAGGAAGCGCTCGATGCGTCGCGCCCGGTTGACCGTGACCTTGTCCTCTTCGGACAGCTCGTCGATACCGAGGATCGCGATGATGTCCTGCAGCTCCTTGTACTTCTGCAGGATCCGCTTCACCTCCTGCGCGACCTCGTAGTGCTCGTTCCCCAGGATCTGCGGGTCCATGATCCGCGAGGTGGAGTCGAGCGGGTCGACCGCCGGGAAGATCCCCTTCTCGGAGATGCTCCGCGCCAGGGTCGTGGTGGCGTCCAGGTGCGCGAACGTGGTGTGCGGCGCCGGGTCGGTGATGTCGTCGGCGGGCACGTAGATCGCCTGCATCGAGGTGATCGAGTTACCGCGCGTCGAGGTGATCCGCTCCTGCAGCACGCCCATCTCGTCGGCCAGCGTCGGCTGGTACCCCACCGCGGACGGCATGCGCCCGAGCAGCGTGGAGACCTCCGAGCCGGCCTGGGTGAACCGGAAGATGTTGTCGATGAACAACAGCACGTCCTGGTTCTGCACGTCGCGGAAGTACTCCGCCATCGTCAGCGCGGACAGCGCCACCCGCAGCCGGGTGCCCGGCGGCTCGTCCATCTGGCCGAACACCATCGCGGTGTCCTTGAGGACGTCCGCCTCGGCCATCTCCACCCAGAGGTCGTTGCCCTCACGGGTGCGCTCGCCGACGCCGGCGAACACCGAGGTGCCGCCGAAGTTGCGGGCGACACGGCGGATCATCTCCTGGATGAGGACCGTCTTGCCCACGCCCGCGCCGCCGAACAGGCCGATCTTGCCGCCCTTGACGTACGGGGCGAGCAGGTCGATGACCTTGATGCCGGTCTCCAGCATCTCGGTCTTGGACTCCAGCTGGTCGAACGGCGGGGCGCCGCGGTGGATGCCCCAGCGCTCATTGATCTCCAGCGAGGCGGTCGGGACGTCCAGCGCCTCGCCGAGGGCGTTCCACACGTGGCCCTTGGTGACGTCGCCGACCGGAACCGAGATGGCCTCGCCGCTGTCGACGACGGGCGCGCCGCGGACGACGCCGTCGGTGGGCCGCATCGAGATCGCCCGGACCATGTTGTCGCCGAGGTGCTGGGCGACCTCCATGGTCAGGGTCTGGACGTCGCCGCCCAGGTTCGCCTCCACGCGGAGGGCGTTGTAGATCTCCGGGATGGCGTCGGCGGGGAACTCCACGTCGACGACCGGGCCGATGACACGAGCGACGCGCCCGGTCGCGGTCGCCGCCTCTACCTGTGCAGTCATTATCTACTCCCCGCCAGAATCGGCGAGCGCGTCAGCGCCACCGACGATCTCGCTGATTTCCTGGGTGATCATGGCCTGCCGCGCCTGGTTCATCTGGCGCGTGTAGACCTCGACCAGTTCGTTCGCGTTGTCGGTCGCCGACTTCATCGCCCGCTGCTTCGACGCCTGGAAGGACGCCGCCGACTGCAGCAGCATGTGGAAGATGCGGCTCTCGACGTAGTTGGGCAGCATCAGGTCCAGCGCGGCCTGCGCCGACGGCTCGAACTCGTACGCCGGCGGCACCTTGTCGCTGGAGACCTCGTCCAGTTCCAGCGGCATCAGGCGCGTGACCCGGACCTCCTGCGTCAGCCGCGTGACGAACTCGGTGTAGACCACGTGGATCTCACCGACACCGCCCTCGGCGTCCGTCTTCAGGAAGTCGTCGGTGAGCCGCCGGCCGATCCGCTCCGCCGAGGCGAAGTCGGGCCGGTCGGTGAACCCGGACCAGGACTCCTGGATGTGCCGGTCACGGAACCGGTACCAGGTGATGCCCTTGGTGCCGACCACGTACGGCACCGGCTCGCGGCCCTCGTTCCGCAGCCGCTTGACCAGCGCCTCGGCCTCACGCACGACGTTCACGTTGTACGCCCCGCAGAAGCCGCCGTCGCTGGTGATGACCAGCACCGCGCTGCGGTTGTCGGTCGGCTGCTCCTGGAGCAGCGGATGGTCGATGCCCACGTGATGGCTCACCAGCGCACTCAGGGCCTGCGTGATCCGGTCGGCGTACGGCTTGGACGCCGCCACCGCCTGCTGGGCCTTGACGATCCGCGAGGTGGCGATCATCTCCTGGGCGCGCGTGATCTTGGCGGTCGACTTGACCGACTTGACCCGCTGCCGGAGTTGGCGTAGCTGTGCGGCCATCGCCGTCAGTCCTTCTTGACGCGGGTGATCGTCTCCTGGCCGACGTCCTCGTCCGCGATCGGCTCGACGGGCTCGTCCGCCAGGATCTCGCCCTCGCTGGTCTGGAAGCCCTTCTTGAACGCCGCCATGGCGTTCCTGAGGCTGGCGAAGCCGTCGTCGGACAGCTTGCCGGTCTCCCGGATGGTGGCCAGCAGGCCGCTCTCCTCGCGCTCCATGTAGTCGAGGAACTCGCGCTCGAAGCGCCGGATGTCGGCGACGGGCACGTCGTCCAGCTCGCCGGAGGTGCCCGCCCACACGGACACGACCTCCTGCTCGACCGGGAACGGGCTGCCCTGCGGCTGCTTCAGCAGCTCGACCAGGCGGGCGCCGCGGTCCAGCTGCGCACGCGAGGCGGCGTCCAGGTCGGACGCGAAGGCGGCGAACGCCTCCAGGTCACGGAACTGCGACAGCGCGAGGCGCAGCGTACCGGCGACCGTCTTCATGACCTTGACCTGCGCGTCGCCGCCGACCCGGGACACCGAGATGCCGACGTTGATCGCCGGCCGGACGCCCTGGTTGAACAGGTCGGTCTCCAGGAAGCACTGCCCGTCGGTGATGGAGATGACGTTCGTCGGGATGTAGGCCGACACGTCGTTGCCCTTGGTCTCGATGATCGGCAGGCCCGTCATCGAGCCGCCGCCCATGTCGTCCGACAGCTTCGCGCAGCGCTCCAGCAGCCGCGAGTGCAGGTAGAAGACGTCACCGGGGTAGGCCTCGCGGCCCGGCGGGCGGCGCAGCAGCAGCGACACCGCGCGGTAGGCCTCGGCCTGCTTGGACAGGTCGTCGAAGATGATCAGGACGTGCTTGCCCTGGTACATCCAGTGCTGCCCGATCGCGGACCCGGTGTAGGGGGCGATGTACTTGTAGCCCGCCGGCTCCGACGCGGGGGCCGCCACGATCGTGGTGTACTCCAGCGCGCCGGCTTCCTCGAGGGACTGCCGGACGTTGGCGATCGTGGAGCCCTTCTGGCCGACCGCGACGTAGATGCAGCGGACCTGCTTGCTCTCGTCGCCGGACTCCCAGTTCTCCTTCTGGTTGATGATGGTGTCCACGCAGACGGTCGTCTTGCCGGTCTGCCGGTCACCGATGATCAGCTGCCGCTGGCCGCGCCCGATCGGGGTCATCGCGTCGATGGCCTTGATGCCGGTCTGCAGCGGCTCGCTGACCGACTGCCGCTGCACGACGCTGGGCGCCTGCAGTTCGAGCGCGCGGCGCTCGGTGCTCTCGATCGGGCCCTGGCCGTCCAGGGGGTTGCCCAGCGCGTCCACGACGCGGCCGAGGAAGCCGTCGCCGACGGGGACCGAGAGGACCTCACCGGTCCGGCGGGCCTTCTGGCCCTCCTCGATCTTGCTGAAGTCACCCAGGACAACGGCACCGATCTCACGCACGTCCAGGTTCAGAGCCAGGCCACGGGTACCGTCCTCGAACTCGATGAGTTCGTTCGCCATCGCGGAGGGCAGGCCCTCGATGTGGGCGATGCCGTCGCCGGAATCGACGACGGTGCCGACCTCTTCGCGCGCGGCGGCCTCGGGCTCGTACGACTGGACGAAGCGCTCCAGCGCGTTCCGGATCTCATCCGGACGGATCGTCAGCTCCGCCATGATTCCTCTCTTGCTCCCTTTGGGTCCAGTACCTCCCGAGGGGGGTCGACCCCCCGCACCCCCCGGGCCGACTTCGTCGGCTTCTGTTCCGCCGGTTGAAGTCGGCTCCCCGCCGGCCTCAGCCGGCGCCGAGCCGCCGGCGGACGTCGTCCAGCCGTCCGGCGATCGTGCCGTCGATGATCTCGTCCCCGATCTCGATCGACAGTCCGCCGATCGACGCGGGGTCGAGCTCGATGTTCAGGTGTACTTCGTGGCCGTAGGCGGCGGCGAGCACCGCGGCGAGCCGGGTCCGCTGCGCCGCCGAAAGCTCGGTGGGCGTACGGACGAGGGCGACCAGCCGCTGCCTGCGCTGGGCGACGAGCCTGCCGTACTCGGCCAGCCCGCCTTCCAGGCTACGTCCTCGCGGCCGCAGGACGGCCTCGGTGACGAGCGTCAGCGTCGACGGCGTGACCTTGCCGTCCAGCAGCGCCTGGACCACGCCGAGCTTGCGGTCGTCCGGCAGGCCCGGCCCGGCGAGGGCGCCGCGCAGGGCGGCCTCGCCCTCGACGACCCGGGAGAACCGGAACAGCTCGTCCTCCAGGTCATCGATCTTCCCGTCGGCCTCGGCGCGGGCGGCCTCGGCGGTGACCGCCAGGACCTCCACCGCGTCCGACAGCTCCGACGGCTTGGACCAGCGCAGCCGGACGACGTCGGCGACCAGCCCGAGAGCGGCCGGCGACACCTTGCCCTCCAGCAGGATCTGGACGAGCTGCGCCTTGTCGGCACCGTCCCGCGAGGGGTCGGAGACCGCCCGCCGCACGCCGTGCTCGCGGTCGATCAGGTGCAGCACCGCGAACAGGTCGCCGCCGAACACGGCCAGGTCGGCGGACGGGACGACCGCCTCGAACCGCTCCTTGGCCTCGGCCAGCGACGCCCTGCTCACCGCTCCCGTGATGGTCATGATGTGATCTGCTCCTGCGTGCGAGCGCGCTCCTCGAGCTCCTCGAGGAACCGGTCGACGACCCGGCTCTGCCGCGCGCTGTCCTCAAGGGACTCGCCCACGACCCGGCCGGCCAGCTCGACCGACATGGCGCCGATCTCGGCCCGCAGCGACTGCAGTGCCTGCTGACGCTCCGCCTCGATCTGCGCCTTGGCGTTGTCGACGATCCGGCGCGCCTCGACCTGGGCCTGCTCCTTGGCCTGGGCGATGATCTGCGCGCCCTGCTCCTCGGCCTTGCGGCGCTCGTTGGACGCCTCGACCGCGGCCGCCTTCTGCTGGGCCTTGTGCTCGTCGAGGACCCGCTGGGCCTCCTTCTGCGCTTCCTCGGCCCGCTTGAGCCCGCCCTCGATCTCCTCGCTGCGCTGCTCCAGCGTCTCCTGGATGCGCGGAACGAGGATCTTGCCCAGGACGATCATCACGACGAGGAACGCGAAGGTGCCGACGACGAGCTCGTACGCGTGCGGGACGAGAGGGTTGTTCGCCTCCGCCGCTAGGACGGACGCTGCTTTGATCATGTCTGCAGCCCTTCCTCAGATGAGACCCGTGCTCAGATGCCCTGGAAGATGAACGGCGCGACCAGGCCGATCAGCGCCAGCGCCTCGGTGAGGACGAAGCCCAGCATCATGTTGGTGCGGATGACGCCGGTCAGCTCCGGCTGGCGGGCGATCGCGTTCACGCCCTGACCGAAGATGATGCCGACGCCGATGCCCGGGCCGATGGCCGCGAGACCGTATCCGATCGAGGTGACGTTACCGCTGACCTCGGCGAGGACTCCCATTGATCTTTCCTTTTCTGTCGGCCGGCGGAGCGTCCGCCGGTCTGGGCTGAACGTTGGTGGTTCGGTCGGGGTCGTGACACCCGGGGCGGCGCCGCGGACCCCGGGGCTCTAGTGCTCGGCCTCCAGGCCGCTCTGGATGTACATGGCGGCGAGCATCGCGAACAGGAACGCCTGCAGGAACTGGATCAGCAGCTCGAACGCGACCATGACGATCGTGACGACCACGCCGATGATGCCGACGCCGAATCCCTTGAAGGTGGGCTCCTCGATCAGGAACCAGAAGCCGACGAGGCTGAAGAACGCGATGATCGTGTGGCCGGCGAACATGTTCGCGAACAGCCGGACGGCGTGCGTGAAGGGCGCCAGGATCAGCGTCGACAGGTACTCGATCGGCACCAGCAGGAAGTAGACCGGCAGCGGCAGCCCCGGCGGGATCATGTTCGTGAAGTACTTCACCGGGCCCTGGTGCTTCATGCCCAGGTAGACCTTGGTGACGTAGACGATGATCGCCAGGACGGCGGGGAACGCGATGTGCGAGGCGATCGGGAACTGGATGACGGGGACCACCGCGAAGATGTTCCAGATCCAGATCAGGAAGAACAGCGACATCAGCAGCGGCATCCACCGGTCGGTGTTCTTGCCGAGGAACGGGCGGGCGATCTGGTCCCGCACGAACATGTAGCCGATCTCGCCGACGTTCTGCATGCCCCGCGGCACCAGTTTCGGGTTGGCGAACGCCATCCAGAACAGGCCGCAGACGAGCAGCGCGCCGAAGACGGCGAAGACGACCGGCTTGGTGAGCCACTCGGGGCCGCCGGCGAACAGGGGCGGGAAGTCGAAAAGCTCCGGGCCCGGTGCCTGGAACTCTCCCCCTTCGGAGGCGGCGAGGACCGTCTGCGCGTTCACGCGGCGTTCCCTTCATCAATGTGGTGATGTGTCACGGGCGCTTCCTCGGCGGCGGGGCCGCTCAGGAGGTGTGGCGACCGAACTGCAGGTAGACCAGGTAGGTGGCGAGCCCGACGCCGATGACCACACCGATCGGGATCAGCCAGTCCTGCCCCGTCCAGTTGGCCAGCAGCCATCCCAGACCGCCCCAGATGATCATTCCGGAGAGCAGGTAGCCGGGTACGGACCAGGCGACGTCGGCGAATTCCCGCTGGCCGTCCTCCGGCCGACGTTTCTGCTCGCTCATCGCGCTCCGGACGATAGCAGGCCATGCACTCGGTGGTCATATTGGAGTAGCCCGTGCGGGACATCACCGTCCGCGGCGCGCGCATCACGGGCTCCGGTCCAGCTGGACGTTCTCGGTGTCGTCAATGTAGGACCTCTGCTGCAGGGCGACTCGGAACTCGGCGGCGATCCAGATCAGCGCGAGCGCGATGACCGTCCAGCCGAAGACCTTGGTGTTCCAGATCGTGACGCCGTCCATGATCGTGACCAGCACCATCACCGCGAGGATCTTCACCATGTAGCTGGCGAGCGCGGCGAGCATCATCGTCTGCGGCGAGATCTTCCCGGCCCAGGAGACGACGAGCGCGCTGATCGAGAAGAACGCGATCACCACGACCGTGGCCAGCGCCGCCGCGAGGGCGCCCTTGGCGCCGGCGGCCACCAGGCCGATCAGGACGGCACCCACCCCGGCGACCGACGTCGGGATCGCGGCGCCGCGGAGCATCCGGGCGTCGTTGGATTGCATGAGGGCTCCGGCTGGTCACGTTGGGTGGTCGTTTCTTGTTCGTGAAAGGTATCACAAGCGTCCGGATTGTCCACAATTACCCTAGAGGTAACGCGATTTCGGGTCGGGTGGACCGCTTTCCCCGGAGCCGCCGCCGGTGACCCGGGCGCCGGAGGCTACCGGACGGACACATCGTATCCGCAGGCAGGGCCCCGTCCGGCCGGGTCGGGAAACCGTCCCGGCCGGGGTCGGGAAGCGTCCGTCAGACGTGCATGGGCGGCCGCTCGGCGGCCCTGTCGCCGGAGGCGGCGGCGCCGCGGCGACGGCCGCGGCGGGGCGGGCGGATCATCAGCACGACACCGGCGGTCGCCACGACCAGCGTGACGCCGAGGGTGATCCAGGCGGCGTCGAACAGCGCCAGGCCGACCAGCCCGGAGGCCAGCAGGCCGACCCAGAAGTACATGATCAGGACGGCGCGGCGGGTGGAGTGGCCGAGCTGCAGCAGCCGGTGGTGCAGGTGCTGCTTGTCGGGGGCGAACGGCGACCTGCCCTGGTTCGTCCGCCGCCACACGGCGAGCAGCATGTCCATGAACGGGACCGCCGCCACCGCCGGGATCAGCAGCACCGGCACGAAGAACGGGAACAGCCCGTTGGCGAGGATGGCCGGGTCGAACTGGCCGGTCAGCATGATCGTGGACGCGCTGAGCAGCAGCCCGATCAGCATCGAGCCGGTGTCGCCCATGAAGATCTTGGCCGGGCTGAAGTTGTGCGGCAGGAAGCCGGCGCACATCCCGAACAGCACCGCGGCGATGAGGGTCGCGGCGCTCAGGGTGGTCATCCCGTTCGTCCGCGACAGCAGGTAGGCGTAGGAGAACAGCGCCAGCGCGGCGATCCCCACCACGCCCGCGGCCAGCCCGTCGAGCCCGTCGATGAAGTTGACCGCGTTGATCGTGGCCACCACCACCAGGACGGTCAGCGGCACCCCGTAGGCGGGCGGAAGCGACAGCGACTCGCCCGTCGGCAGCGGGATCACGTAGATCTGGATGCCCTGCATGATGAAGATCCCGGCGGCCGCGACCTGACCGGCGAACTTGGTGAGCGCGTCCACCTCCCAGCGGTCGTCGGCGATGCCGATCAGCACCATCAGCCCGCCCGACAGCAGCAGGGCCTTGGCGACGCTGACGTCGCCGTCCGCGAGGACCTTGCGCATCTCCGGCAGCCCGGTCGCCACCACCAGCGCCGCCACCATCCCGCCGAACATCGCGAGGCCGCCCAGCCGGGGCGTCGGGATGACGTGGACGTCGCGCTCGCGGGGAACGGCCTGCGCCCCGAACCAGACGGCGAACCTGCGCACCAGCGGGGTCAGCAGGTAGGCGACCAGCGCGGCGACCAGGATGGCGAGCAGGTATTCCCGCACTCCAGGCGCCTCCTTCGCTGATCGCCACTGGCGCTGATCGCCACTGGACGGTTGACTGCCCCGTACGCCCGGCCTCGCACATCCGGCGCCGTCACCCTGATAGACGGCTGACCGGGATGGTCTGTTCACGGTCGCGACCGACCAACTGTAATCCTCCCGGCGCCCCGCACGTGCCGCCTTACGCCGCCTTATCCGCGCCTTACGCCGTCTCGCGCCGTCGTGCGCCGCGGCACGCGGTCGGTCCGGAGGCGGTGGACGCACAGCACCCCGGCCCCCGCGATCATCAGCGCGAGGCCGGCGAGGCACCTGTCTCCCAGCGAGAACGCCCACGGCCCGTGCGCCGCGACGTCGTCGCCCGCGTCGGCGACGACCAGCAGCGCGCCCGCCGCGGCCAGGGCCGTCCCGGCGCGCCGGCGCGGCACCGGACGGCGGGGCAGCAGCACCACCATCCCGAGGGACAGCGCGAGCATCGCGGTCCCCGGCCAGTCACCGGCCCAGCGCGGCGGGAGGTACCGCGGAGCGGGGACGGAGATCGCGCGCTTGGGCAGCTCGACCCGGATCCTCATGCCCTCGTGCGGGGCGAGGGCGCGCTGGATGAACTCGACCGCGTAGGGGCCGTCGCGGTCGCGCATGCACCGGGTCGTCGCGCCGGGGACGCCGGCGTGGCAGGTCACGCGCCGCGGCGGCACCGGCGCCTCCACCCGGACCGCCGCGTTCCTGATCGGGACGTTCCAGCTTCTGCCGAGCGCGTCCCAGACCAGTTCGTCGTGCTCCTCGCGGGGCGTGAAGACCCCCGCCACCTCGTACTCGATCACGTAGGCCTGCCGCCCGCGGACCTCGCGCCGCCCTCCGCCGACGCTGATCTGCACGTCGTTCAGCAGCCTCGTCGTCTCGGCCCGGGACGGGGCGCCCGTCGACGAGCTGGTCCTGATGCCGCGGACCTCGTACACCCGGTCGCCCCTGCGGAACGGCACGGGCCGGACGATCCCGTGCCCCCCGGCCTCGTCGAAGTCGTAGGTGATCGTCTCCCGCACGCGCAGGATCCCGTCGGTGCCGGCGGCGAGGACGACGTCGTAGGTCGCGATGCTCTCCGCGAGCCCTCCGGTGGCGGTCTCCGGAGGCGGCACGGCCCCGGAGACGCCGGGAGCGGGCTCGGCGGTCCCGCCGGTGCCGCCCGTCCCGTCCGTGTCGGGGGACGAGCCGGCGGCGGCTCGTGCGGGCAGCATCAGGACCAGGGTCAGCAGCAGCACGCCCGCGGCGATCGCGGGCCCCCGGACACGGCCACGCACGTCAGGCATGGTTTCACCGTTGCCACTGCCGTGCGGGCGTAACGACGCCGATACCTTCTTCGGGCTACATGCCGCTTCCGTCCAGGGCAGCGCCGCTGTGACCTTTGTCATGAATGGTACGCCCGGTGTCGTGAAGGGTGTGCCCGGCGGCCGCCGAGCCGGGGAGCCTCCCCTCCCACCACGGGGCCGGACGAAACGGGACGATCACGAGCGAAGCACGTCCCGGACCCTTGGACGCCGCCGGAGCCGGATCGGTTCGCCGGCGCCGCCGTTTCCGGCCGCCCCTGGCCGACACCTAAAATTCACATAAAGATGATCTTGTAGACCCTGCTAGGTTGTCCGATGATCACCCCCAGAGCCTCAAGAATGGAGGGTCCTATGCGGCGATTCGCTGCCATAGCCCTGTCCGCCGGCACCCTGATGGCCGGCATGGCCGTCGTCGGCACCCCCGCCGAAGCGGCCGCGAAGTGGGCGCCGTACAACTCGTACGGAAATGTCAGCGCGTGGGGCACCTACAGCCGCAGCGGCGGCACCACCTACGTGAAGGGCTACCTCCGCGACGGAGGGAAGAACGGCTGGACCGCCTGCGTGCGATTCCTGTTCACCGAGGGCAACAAGCGGTACTGGTCGCGCCACAAGATCATCGGCACGACCTCCAGCGGCGCGAAGTACCACTACGACGGCAAGGCCACCGTCAGCATCAGCACGAGGTCGAGCTACAGCAGCCACCTTTGGGTACAGGAGTGCGGCCGCAACAAGAAGACCGGCAAGTACTACTACGGCAAGGGCAGAAAGCTCTTCTGAGCCGCTTCTTCATGATGACGGCGAAGGTCCCGTTCGGCCCGGCGGGACCTTTCGCATTCAGCCGTTCTTCGCCTGCTTTTCGTCTTCCTTGACGAGCGAAGGCCTGACGGCGGCGGAATCCTCGGGCGCCTTTTCGGAGACCGTCTCGGCGGGAGCCGCCGCGGGCCCGGCGGCTTCCTCGACGGGCTCAGCGTCCGCGTCCTGGGCCGCCGGCGCCTCCCCCTTGGTCAGGGAAGGCTTGGCCATGCCGACCCCGGACGG
This sequence comes from Actinomadura sp. KC345, assembly GCF_004348515.1. Classification (GTDB taxonomy): domain Bacteria; phylum Actinomycetota; class Actinomycetes; order Streptosporangiales; family Streptosporangiaceae; genus Spirillospora. The sequence continues at coordinate 23,696 of NZ_SMKH01000070.1, forward strand.
CGCGTCTGCGGACTCTTCCTGACGGCCGGACTCATCGGCCTCGTCTTCGTCGTCCACGTCCATCAGCACGCCGACCACCGAGCGGATCTTGTGCTCGGGGACCGCCCCCACCCGCAGCAGCCGCGGCACGGAGCCGGTCAGGTCCACGATCGTCGACGGGTCGGCGTGCCCGGACCGGCCGCCGTCCAGATACACCGCGACCGAGTCGCCGAGCATCTTCTCGGCCTCCCCGGCGTCGCGGGCCGCGGCCTGCCCGCTGAGGTTCGCGCTGCTCACGGCCAGCGGGCCCGTCTCCTTCAGCAGCTCCACCGCCAGCTCGTGCATCGGCATCCGCACCGCGACGGTCCCCTTGGTCTCGCCGAGGTCCCACAGGAGGTTCGGGTTGGCTCGGCACACCAGCGTCAGCGCCCCCGGCCAGAACTCGTCGATGAGGTCCTGCCCGTAGGTGCCGAGATCCTCCACCAGCGCCGTCGCGGCCCGCACCGACCCGACGAGGACCGGCGGGGGCATCTCCCGGCCGCGTCCCTTGGCGTCCAGCAGCGCCGTCACGGCGGGCGGGGTGAACGCGTCCGCGCCGACGCCGTACACCGTGTCGGTCGGCAAAACGATCAGTTCCCCGCGCCGGACCGCCGACGCGGCCTCGGCGATCCCGCGGGTGCGCTCCATCGGATCGGAGCAGTCATAACGTCGGCTCACGGTCGGCTCGTCTTTCCGTCTGCGTTGGCGCTGGTCCCGAATGGCACCGCCAAGGATACGGCCTACTCGGAGACCAGGCGGGCGGTGACGAAGCGGTCCCGGTTGGTCAGGTCGCGGCGGTTGCGGACGTCCCGCCAGCCGTGCTCCTCCGCGAAGATCCAGTAGACGCCGTTGCCCTGCAGGTCACTGTGCTCGACCGCCGCGTACCCGCCGGGGCGCAGCAGCCGACGCGCGGTGCGCTCGACGACGCGGACCTCGTCCAGGCCGTCGTCTCCGCCGCCCCACAGCGCGTCCGCGGGATCGTGGTCGCGGACGTCGCGCGGCACGTACTCCCACTCGCTCATCGGAATGTACGGGGGGTTGCTGACGACCAGGTCGACGGTCCCGTCCAGCTCCTTGAGCGCGGTGGCGAAGTCGCCCAGGTGCAGCCGGACGCGTCCCCGCTCGTCCAGCTCCTCGATGTTGCGGGTGGCGTGCACGAACGCGGTGGGGTCCTTCTCCACGGCGTGGACGCGCGAGCGCGGCGCCTCCAGCGCGATCGACAGCGCGATCGCCGCCGAACCGGTACCGAGGTCGACGACGAGGGGGTCGCGGACGTCCATGTCCCGCAGGGTCTCCAGCGCCCAGCCGGCCATCACCTCGGTCTCCGGGCGCGGGACGAACACGCCGGGCCCGACCTTCAGCTCCAGATAGCGGAAGAACGCGCGGCCGGTGATGTGCTGCAGCGGCTCCCCCGCCTCGCGGCGCGCGACGAACTCCCAGAACCGGGCGTCGAACGCGCTGTCGGGGACGCCGTGCAGCTCCGAGCGCCGCACCCCGTGCACGGCCGCCGCCAGCTCCTCGGCGTCCGCGCGGGGCGAGGCGGCGCCCGCGTCCGCGAGCCGCGCGGTCGCCCTGGCGATCTCGTCGAGCAGCAGATTCATGCTCCTGCCCTTCGAGGGGGGACGACCCCCCACACACACCCCGGGTTCGCTGCGCTCATGATCCTTGTGCTTCGGCCAGCCGGCGTTCCATGTCGGCGTCGACGAGCGCCTGCGTGACGTTGTGGAGGTCGCCGTCCAGCACCTGGTCGAGGTTGTAGGCCTTGTAGCCGACCCGGTGGTCGGAGATCCGGTTCTCCGGATAGTTGTAGGTGCGCACCCGCTCGGACCGGTCCACCGTCCGGACCTGGCTCTTGCGCTCGGCCGCCGCGGCCGCGTCGGCCTCCTCCTGCGCCATCGCCAGCAGCCGCGACCGCAGGATGCGCAGCGCCTGCTCCTTGTTCTGCAGCTGGCTCTTCTCGTTCTGGCACGAGACGACGACGCCGCTCGGCGTGTGCGTGATGCGGACCGCCGAGTCCGTGGTGTTGACGCTCTGCCCGCCCGGACCGGAGGACCGGTACACGTCGATGCGCAGGTCGTTCGGGTCGATCTGGACCTCGACGTCCTCGGCCTCGGGCGTCACCAGCACGCCGACGGCGCTGGTGTGGATGCGCCCCTGCGACTCGGTGGCGGGGACGCGCTGCACCCGGTGCACGCCGCCCTCGTACTTGAGCCGCGTCCACACGCCCTCGTCCGGGGTGCCCTTGGCCTTCACCGCGACGGTGACGTCCTTGTACCCGCCGAGGTCGGACAGGTGGGAGTCGATGACCTCGGTCTTCCAGCCGACGCGCTCGGCGTACCGCAGGTACATCCGCAGGAGGTCGCCGGCGAACAGCGCGGACTCCTCGCCTCCCTCGCCCGCCTTCACCTCCAGGATGACGTCCTTGGCGTCGTTGGGGTCGCGCGGCACGAGGAGCCGCCGCAGCCGCTCCTCCAGGTCTTCCCGCCGCCTGTCCAGGTCGCCGGCCTCGGTGGCGAACGCCTCGTCCTCACCGGCCAGCTCGCGCGCGGCGGCGAGGTCGTCCAGCGTCGACGCCAGTTCCCGGTGCGTCTCGACGATCGGCCGCAGTTCCGCGTAGCGCTTGCCCAGCTTGCGCGCCAGGTTCTGATCGGCATGGACGGACGGGTCGGCGAGCCGTTCCTCGATGCCCGCGTATTCGGTGATCAGATCGTCGAGATTCACGCTGTGTCCTGGCCCGTCCCGGCCCCGGGACCCGCCACCGACGACGGCGGCGGCCTCCGGAAACCGACTCCGAACGGCCCGGGGACCTCACGAGGTCTACCCGGGCCGTCCCTGGTCGCTGTGTGCGGCTCCCGCGCTACTTGCCGGCCTTCTTCTTGCCGAAGCGCTGCTCGAAGCGCGCGACCCGGCCGCCGGTGTCGAGGATCTTCTGCTTGCCCGTGTAGAACGGGTGGCAGTTCGAGCACACGTCCGCGTGGATCACGCCGTTCTCGGCGGTGCTGCGGGTCTCGAAGGAGTTGCCGCACGTGCACGTCACGGTCGTGACGACGTAGTTCGGGTGAATGTCGGGCTTCATGGTTCCCCTCGCTTCTGGCGGTCGCCGGGCGCCTCCGGGTCACATGGCCGATCGAACCCGACAGGGCCATGAGTGATACAGGAGGCGTGAACCGGTACCGCAGCGGTTGCGCGAACCGTCCTCATTCTGGTCGGGGTCGGCGCTGCCGGGACGCCGGGACGCCTCGATGAGAACGACTCGCTCCAAGTGTGCCAGATACCTGAACGTGGCGAGGTCACCGGGCATTCCCGATCTTGACCGGGACGTCCCCGTCCGGGCGCGCGGCAGGCGGCCGGCCGATGCCGCGGCCCGGGTCAGCCGGTGTCGCGGCCCAGGTAGGCCAGGACCGCCATGACCCGGCGGTGCCCGCCGTGCGCGGACGCCTGCAGGCCCAGCTTCATGAAGATGTTGGAGATGTGCTTCTCCACGGCGCCCTCGGTGACGACGAGGTCCGCCGCGATGGCGGCGTTCGCCCGTCCCTGCGCCATCAGCGCCAGCACCTCCCGCTCGCGCGGGGTCAGTGCCTCCAGCGGGTCGCCGTTGCGGCGGCGGCCCAGCAGCTGGCCGATCACCTCCGGGTCGATGACCGTCCCGCCCTCGGCGATGCGGCGGACCGCGTCGATGAAGTCGGCGACGTCCGCCACCCGCTCCTTCAGCAGGTAGCCGACCCCCTCGGCGCCGCCGCCGATCAGGTCGGTCGCGTACCGCTCCTCCACGTACTGCGACAGGACGAGGATCGGCGTGCCCGGCCTGCGCTCCCGGACGGCGAGGGCGGCGCGCAGGCCCTCGTCGGTGAACGACGGAGGCATCCGGACGTCCACGATCGCGAGGTCGGGTTCGTGCTCGTCGACGATGCCGAGCAGCCCCGGACCGTCCCCCACCGTCGCCACCGTGTCGATCCCGGCGTCGTCGAGCAGCCGGACGAGCCCTTCGCGCAACAGCACCGAATCCTCGGCGATCACTACCCTCATCCACCCATTATCGGGCCCGCGGCCACCCTCCCGGGTCGCCGCGGGCCGCTCGCCCACCAGGTGCAAGGGCGCGCTACCAGGTGCAGGGCAGGTCGGCGCGGACGATCGTGGGGCCGCCGGGCGGGCTGTCCACGATGAGCATGCCGTCGATCGTGGCCGCCCGGTCGGCCAGGCCGGCGAGACCGCCGTTCGGCCGCGCCTCCGCGCCGCCGACGCCGTTGTCGGTCACCTCGACGACGACCCACCGGTCCTCGCGCACCACCCGGACGGTCGCGCGGGTCGCGCGGGCGTACTTGGCGATGTTGGCCAGCGACTCGGCCACGATGAAGTACGCGATGCTCTCGACCGCCGCCGGGGGGCGCTCCGGCAGGTCGACCTCCACTTCGACGGGCACCGGGGCGCGGCCCGCCAGCCCCGACAACGCCGGGTCCAGGCCGCGGTCGGTGAGGATCGCCGGGTAGATCCCGCGGGCCAGGTCGCGCAGCTCGGAGATCGCCTCCTTGGTGCCCGAGTGGGCCTGCTCGATCAGCGCCCGCGCGCCCTCGGGGTCGTCGTCGAGCTTGGCGCGGGCGCGTCCGATGTCCATCGCGACCGACAGCAGCCGCTGCTGCGCGCCGTCGTGCAGGTCGCGCTCGATGCGGCGGCGCTCGAACTCGGCCGCGTCCACGCCGCGGGCGCGGCTGGCCCGCAGGTGCTCCGTGCGCCTGCGCAGCTCGACGTTCTCGGCCTGCGACGCGCTGGGGCCGAGCAGCAGCCGCGCCCAGGCGGAATGCCCGATCGCCATCACCCGTGTCACGTACATCGCCAGGACGAGCGCGACCAGCCCGAGGACCGAGACCGGCAGCGCCTCCACCGGGTTGCCGGCCCAGTACGAGACGAAGCCGGCACCGATCTCGGCGCCCCCGTCCACCGCGACGATGACCGGCATGGCCAGCAGCATCCCCGTCGCGGCCCAGACCGACACCGACACGACGAACTCCACCATCGTGATGGGGAACAGCAGGGCGAGGTAGAGCAGGTCCTTCCAGGTGGCGGGGTCGGCCGCCATCCCCTTCAGCTTCTTCAGCGGATTGCGGCCCTCGGGGAGCCGCCGGTACGGGCTCGGGACGCGCACGCCGAACGCCGCCCGGACGAGCTGCCGCTCCAGGATCGCGGCGAACCGCCACGCGATCATCATCAGCGCCAGCATCGGCAGGCCGACCCAGATGATCAGCAGCGCGAGCGACAGGGTGAGCCCGACGGCCAGTCCCATGAAGCAGCCGAGCCCGAGCGCCAGGCTCGCGGACAGGTAGATCGCCGAACGCCAGGTGAGCGACGACTTCGCCATGGCGAGCGGCGTCCACGGGCTGTTCGCGACGGTCGCCGCCGTCTCCCCGCCCACCTGCATCACCGTGGCCCACCGCTCGCGCGCCCACCGCGCGGCGGCCCCGCTCGCGGTCGCACCCCCACCGCCGGTATTCCTGCTCAGCTCGCCCACGTCGTCCCTCCGTGCCCGTTCCAACCTATGACCCAAGCCTGCCGACCGGGAGCCAGGGCGGCCATGACGTCCACCGCCGGATCGGGGGTGGGGCTAACCCGAGTATCCGGTGGGGG
>NZ_SMKH01000598.1 GCF_004348515.1 Actinomadura sp. KC345
CGTCGAGCAGATCCCCGGCACCGGCGACCCCAAGCCGGTCTGGCTGTGGTCCTCACGCACCGGCGCCTGCCCGCAGCACGTCGACCGGCTCTGGCAAGCGTTCCTGCGGCGCTTCGATCTGGAGCACTGGAGCGCCCCGGGTTGGGTGGAGGCCCTGATACCTGGAAGGGTGAGGGGCTATGGCACCCCCGAGGAAGTACTCCCCTGAGCTGCGTGAACGCGCGATCCGGATGGTCTTTGAACTGCGTGAGCAGACAGGTGAGAGGACCGGGACGATCGCCCGAGTTGCCGACCAGCTCGGGGTGCATCGTGAGGCGTTGCGGACCTGGATTCGGCAGGCCGAGGTCGATGGCGGGCAGCGTCTGGGGACCACGACCAGCGACGCGCAAAGGATCGCCGAGTTGGAGCGCGAGA
>NZ_SMKH01000071.1 GCF_004348515.1 Actinomadura sp. KC345
CACGACGCCCGCGTCCCGGTACCGGACGGCCAGCTCCGCGATCTCCATGCTACTGGGAATCTGCCCCCGGCTCTGGTGCCGCATGGCCGTCACCAGCGTCCCGACCCGGATCCCGAAGTCCTCGCGGCCCCGGGCGAACCCGTCCAGGACGGCCTCGACGACCTGCTCCAGGGACAGCCCGTTCCGGAGGTGCTGCTCGGGCGCGTACCGGACCTCCGCGTAGACGATGCCGTCGCCGGCGAGGTCCTCGGCGCACTCGTAGGCCACCCGCGAGAGCGCCTCGGAGGACTGCATCACCCCGACGGTGTGGGAGAACGTCTCCAGGTACCGCTCCAGCGACCCCGAGTCGGCCGCCGCCTCGAACCACTCCCGGAGGTCGTCGGCGTTCGCGGCGGGCAGATCCCCGTATCCGGACTCCCGCGCCAGCTCCACGACGGTCCCGGGCCGCACCCCGCCGTCCAGGTGGTCGTGCAGCAACACCTTCGGCGCACGCCGGATGTCCTCAAGAGTCGGCCGAACGTTCATCCCTCGACGCTACCCGCCCGCGGACCCCGCCACCTCGTCAATACGCGCCAAGCCCCGGCATCGGATCGCCCACGCGCCGGCGGGCTCGCGGTGACCGGTTGCGCTTCGGAGACGAATCGGCACGGTCCAAGTCGTGGTGATCACCAGACACCACACCAACAAAGAAGAGATAGGAAGTGGGCAGTCATGCCCGACAACGAACGCACACCGGACGCGAGGTCCGGTTTCAACCCCGCAGAGCTCGGCGAGTTCCTGGCCGGGTGCGAGACCGAGCTGATCGCGTTCCGCCGCGACCTGCATATGCACCCGGAGCTGGGCTACGCCGAGCACCGCACCACCCGCAAGCTGGCCCAGCGGCTCCGCCAGGCCGGCCTGGAGCCGGTGATCCTGCCGGGCGGGGCCGGCCTGTTCTGCGACATCGGACCGGTCGGCGGCCACACGGTCGCGCTGCGCGCCGACATCGACGCGCTGCCCCTTCAGGATCTGAAGTACGTCCCTTACCGCTCGACGGTCCCCGGCGTCGCGCACGCGTGCGGTCACGACGTCCACGCCGTGATGGTGCTGGGCGCGGGACTGTACCTGGCCCGACTGGCCGAGGCCGGACTGCTCCGCGGCCGAGTCCGGCTGATCTTCCAGCCCGCCGAGGAGATCCCCGGTGGGGCGCTGGACGTGATCAACGCCGACGGCCTCGACGGGGTGGAGCGCATCTTCGCGCTGCACTGCCACCCCGCGCTCGAGGTCGGCCGTCTCGGCCTCGTCGTGGGCCCGATCACGGGCTCCTACGACGGGGTGGAGATCGACATCTCCGGAGCGACCTCACACACCGCACGGCCCCACCTGGGCAGTGACGTGGTCAACGCGACGGCCAAGATCGCGACCGAGCTTCGCGAGACGCTGTGGCGGCGCATCGACGGTCGTTCCGGCTTCGAGCTGGCCTGGAGCCGGATGTCGGCGGAATCGGAAGCCATCAACGCGACTCCGATCCAGGGGCGCCTCGAAGGGACACTCCGCTGCCTGGGCCACGAGGTCCGGTCCCAGGCGCGGGAACTGCTGGCGGAAGTGCTGCCCTTGCTCGCCTCGACCCACCGGGTCGAAGCGCACTTGGACATCACCCCAAAGCTCCCGCCCGCGGTGAACGAGCAGACGAGCATCGACGTCTTCCGGAACGCCGCGGAGGTGGTGCTGGGTGAGGACGCGGTCGTCACCGTCCCGCAGAGCCTGGGCGGGGACGACTTCAGCTGCTACCTCGAGAAGGTCCCGAGGGGCGCCTACGCCCGGCTGGGCGTGCGGCCTCCCGGAGCGGAGGAGTACGACCTGCACCAGGGCGGCTTCGACGTCGATGAGCGGTGCATCCGCATCGGCGCCGGAGTGCTGGCGGCCACGGCGCTGAAGGCGCTGGGGTACGTGACGGTCTGACCGCCGGGCTCTCGCCCGACGATCGACCACCGAGAGGGGTCCGGGCAGCACCGGGCCCCTCCTTTCTTCGCACCGCTTCGGACGAGGTCAGGGCGATGCGGCACTCGGGGGCGATCCGCTGCGCGACATTGACGTACGGCGGCCGGGCCCCGTCTCCGGGACTCCGGCCACCGCGTCGAACGCGCGTGAAACCCCCTGTCCTCACTATGAACAGCGGAGACGACCAGGCCGCCGGCCTAGGAGCCGCCCGCTTTCGCGTATTCGCCGATCCCGCCGGCGAAGTCGAACACCACGCATGGCTCGTCGCCGACGACCCAGGCGTCATGACCGGGCGACACCACGAAGACGTCCCCGGGGCCGGCCTCGGCCTCCGAGCCGTCCCGCATGCGGATCCGCAACCGCCCCCGGGCCACGTAGCCGTTGTGATGCACTTCGCACAGGTCGGTTCCGGCGATGTCCCTCACCGACTCGGTCCAGCGCCAGCCGGAACGTCGCCTGCCCGAAGACCAGGCCCGTCAGATTGACGACCTCCAGATGGCCCCTGGGAAAGTCGCGCCGATCGTCCGGCTTCTCCATGCTCTTGAGTTCCATCATGATGGGTCCCCCTTCACCATCACTTCTCACGCTTGCACCGCCTCTGACCAGCGCCAAGAGGCCGACCGGCCCGTTTCGGCCGCGTGCTCAGCGGCTCAGGCGCTGGAAGCGGCGGATGGCCAGCGGCAGGAAGACCGCCGTGATGACGATCGGCCAGACGATCGCCATCAGCAGGGCGTTCTGCTCGATCCAGGTGTCACCGACCGCCGCCGGGTTGCCGAACAGCTCGCGGCACGCCGTCACCGTCGAGGAGACCGGGTTCCACATCGCGATCGTGCCCAGCCAGCTCGGCATGAGGGACGGCGCGACGAACGCGCTGGAGATCATCGCGAACGGGAACGCGACCGCGAACAGGCTTCCGGCCGCCTCCTCGTTGGGGACCAGCATGCCCAGCAGCACGCCGATCCAGATCAGCGCGAAGCGCAGCATCAGGAGCAGGCCGAAGGCGCCGAGGGTGCCGAGCAGGCCGCCGCTGGAGCGCCAGCCGATCGCCAGCGCCGTCAGCGCCAGGACGATGAGGTCGAGGCTCGCGGCGATGAGGTCGCCGACGCCGCGTCCGGTGACGACGGCCGAGGGCGCCATCGGCATCGACCGGAACCTGTCGGTCACGCCTCGCGCGCTCTCGTAGACGACGACGTACGCGGTGTTCATGAAGCCGAGCGCCATCGTCATCCCGAACATGCCCGGCATCAGGAACTCGCGGTAGTCGCCGCCGCCGGGAACGGACATGGCGCTGCCGAAGACGTAGCCGAACAGCAGCACCGAGACGATGGGGAATCCGAGCTGCCAGGCGATGTTGCTCGGCTGCCGGACGTAGTGGGTCAGGCCCCGCAGGACGATCGTCCAGCTGTCGGCGACGGCCCAGTAGGCGCGGGCGCCGAACCCGTCGTCGGTGTCGGCCGGCTTGCTCCCGATGCTCACGCCTTCGCCCCTTCCTTCTTCTCGTCCTTCTTCTCGTCCTTCTTCTCGTCCTCGGCGGGACGTCCGGTGAGGCGCAGGAACACCTCGTCGAGCGTCGGGCGCCGCAGCCCGATGTCCTCCACGGCGACGCCGTCGTCCTGGAGCGTGCGGGCGACCTCGGTCAGCGCGGCGACCCGCTCGGTGACCGGCGCGTGCACCCGCGCGGCCGCCTCGTCGGTCTGCGGCTCGGCGGACGCGACGCGGGCGACCACGGCCGCGGTCGCCGGCAGGTCCGCGGGATCGCGCACGACCACCTCGATGCGGTCGCCGCCGATCAGCTGCTTCAGCGACTGCGGCGAGCCGTCGGCGATGACCCGGCCGTGGTCGATGACGGCGATGCGGTCGGCGAGCTGGTCGGCCTCGTCGAGGTACTGCGTGGTCAGCAGGACGGTCGTGCCCTGCGCGACCAGCGACCGGACCGACTGCCACACCTCGTTCCTGCCGCGCGGGTCGAGCCCGGTGGTCGGCTCGTCCAGGAACAGGACGTCGGGCGCCAGGATCATGCTGGCGGCGAGGTCCAGCCGGCGGCGCATCCCGCCGCTGTACTCCTTGACCCCCTTGTCGGCGGCCTCCACCAGGTCGAACCGCTCCAGCAGCTCCTCCGCGCGCTCTCCGGCCCGCTTCTTGCCCAGGTGGAACAGCCTGCCGAACATGCGCAGGTTCTGCCGTCCCGTGAGGACCTCGTCCACCGCGGCGTGCTGCCCGGCCAGCCCGATCCGGCGGCGCACCTGCCGGGGCCGGGTGGCGACGTCCAGCCCGGTGACCTCCGCCCGCCCGCCGTCCAGCCGGATGAGCGTGGACAGGATGCGCACGGCGGTCGTCTTCCCCGCCCCGTTCGGCCCCAGCAGGCCGTAGACCGAGCCCTTCGGCACCGTCAGGTCGAAGCCGTCGAGCGCCCGTTTCTCCCCGTACACCTTGCGGACCCCCTCGGCGAGGATCGCGTCGTCCGCCATACCGACTCCTAGCTTCGGCGTTGTTCGCGTACACTACACGCTAATTGGCGTACACCATACCCTAAGTAGGGGCGGTAGCGTTGCCGATGGCATCCGCCGATGCCGCACGGACGAGCAGGACGGACGATGACGAAGGAGCACGGCGACCGCCGCGACCTGGGACTGAGCCTGAAGCTGCTGTGGGGCGACCGGACCCGGCCGCCGCGCGGGCGGCCGCCCACGCTCACCCTCGACCAGATCGTCGCCGCCGCCGTCGAGGTCGCCGACGAACTCTCCCGGACCGAGGGAATCGAAGCGCTGTCCATGCGCGCCATCGCGACCCACCTCGGCGTCGGGACGATGTCGCTCTACCGCTACGTCCCCGGCAGGAGCGAGCTGCTCGACCTCATGCTCGACCACGTCATCGACGTCCCCGACGACGAGCCGGACGACGAACGCGGCTGGCGCGGCATCCTGGCCGACGAGGCGCGCGAGCACTGGCGGCTGTGCATGGACCACCCGTGGTACCCGTTCGTGGACCAGAGCCAGCCGCTCCTCGGGCCCAACAGCATGCGCGGCCTGGACCGCCTCTTCCGCCGGCTGCGCCCCAGCGGGATCGACGACCGGACGCTGATGATGATGTTCATCGTCCAGAACGACTTCGTGGAGGGCATCGCGCGGAGCCACCTCAACGAGCGCCGCGCCGAGCGCCGCACCGGAATGAGCAACGAGGAGTTCTGGCAGACCCAGATCCCGACCCTCGTCGACGCGCTGGAAAGCGGCGATTTCCCGACCATGGCCGACCTCGCCGACGACACCTTCGATTCCGCGTACGACGAGATCTTCGAGTTCGGCCTGAACCGCCTCCACGACGGCTTCGCCGCCTTCATCGCCGGCCGCGCCGGCTGAAGCCCGGCCGGTCATCCCGCCGAACCCGCGCCCGGCGCGTCGCATCGAACCACGACAGGACGCCGACTCGCGGAGATGAGACGTGTATCAGCTGTTCATGACGTGGCTCCTCGTGTTCGTGGGGCTGTCCGGGTTCGTCGGCTGCCACGTCTTCCTCGTGCTGTTCGCCCATGAGCTGGCGGAGCGCCTGCTGACGTCCGGTCGCACGCCATCGGCGCGCGCCGCGGCGCAGCCCGTCGCCACGGCGGCACTGGCGGGCGCCGGGACCACGCTGCTCGGTATGGCCCTGGAGATCGGCGCCCCCTCAAGCCTGTGGATCTCGGCGGCGGGCACGCTGGCGGGGGCCGTGTCGTCCACCGTGGTCCTCCTGCGGCGCGGCCGCAGGGGGAACTCCGCCAGGACCCGCCTGGCCCGCTACGCCGACCCGCGGTACCGGGCCGCGGACTCCGGCGGGCGAGCACGCGCGCTGGCGGGCGTGCGCCGCATCGAACGGACCGGCACCCGCCTGGCCGGCCGCGCCGACGGCCTGACCGTCCGGCGGTGGGCGGCGCGCCCGGCCCGCGGGGACCTGGTGGCGGTGACGCTGTGGCTGTACACCTCGGGCGTGATGGCGGTGGCGTTCATGCTCGTGTTCCGGGGCGTGACCTGGCCGAGCCCCACCGAAGCGGCGGCCATGACGGTCCTGGTGCTCTCGTGCCTGACCGGCCCGGCCTGGATGCTGTTGCGGCACGACAACCGGCGCCGCCGGCTCCGCCGGATCGGCACCGAACTCGCCGAGGACGCCCGCCGGGCCTCCGCGTCCCTGACCGCCCGTTGAGGCGCGGTCAGGCGACCTCGATGCCCGGGTAGGCGCGATCGAACCTGCCCGCCGCGAGATCGTCGTCGTCGATCCAGTAGGCGATGTTCACGATCTCACCCCAGTCGGCGCCGTCCACGGTCTCCAGCTGGAGCAGCGGGCGGTGGCCGGCCAGCCCGTCGGCTCCGCCGTCGTGCCAGCCCAGCAGCCGGTAGTCGACCTGCGGGAGGACGTCGGTGAGCGCTCGCACGGCGTCCATGGCGTCGATGAGATCGAGGTCCTCCAGGTACGTGGAGACCGCGTGGCTGAAGGAGACCGGCAAGGACGGGGTGACGGCCGCGGCGAGCGGGAACTCGGGGTTCACGGGCGTGCCCGGCGGCGCCGGACGTTCCGCCGCGTCGCCCGGCACATGCAGGACGCACACGTCCTTCGGGTTCAGCTCGCCGAAGGCGTCGTCGTAGAAGAACAGCAGGAGCCCGTCACGCGGGAGAGGCCACTCATCGCCCAGCAGCGGAGACAGGGCCGCGCAGTCGAGCTGCGCCGCGAGCGTCAGGGGGCGGCCGCCGAACGCCGGCCACCCGGTCCGCGGGGGCAGCGGCGGCAGCCCCCCGAGACGAGTCCGGCCGCAGGCCGGGCCCTCGCCGCTCGCAAGCTCGATCGACGGCCGCAGCAGTCCCAGGGCCCGCCGGGCGGCCTCCGGATCGGGCGCGTTCGCGGCCGCCTCGGCAAGCCGCGCACGCGCCTCCTCGTCAACGAACGCGAAATCGTCCGAGTGGGTGGTCATGGGTCGGGAGTATCGCAGAGGCGACTGACACCGCGTGCCGGATCGGCGAGGTGCCCGGGTCAGTCCGGGACGGGGAACGCGACCGGGCTGCGGTGGCCGTCGCGGTCGACCGCGCGGACGCCGAAGAAGGCGTTGTCCTTGGACAGGTCGATCCTGACCTCGGTGACGTCCCCGACGGGGATCACGTGCGTCCAGTCGGGGCTGGTCGTCTCCCGCCACACGACCTCGTAACCCGCGATGTCGGGTTCGGGGCCGCGCTCCCAGACCAGGTCGGTGTCGTTGGTGAGCCGGTCGGTGAGGACGCGGGCGTTCTTGGGCGTTCCCGGGGCCTGGGCGAGCGACCACAGGGTGGCGGCGTTCACCCTGGCGACGCGGGCGATGTAGTCGAAGTCGCAGAACTCGGGCAGGTCGCCGTACTGCGTCCCGTCCTCCACCCGGACGTCCTGGTGCTGGTGGGCGTAGTTCTCGTGGGGCTCGGTGAAACGGGCGGCGGGGTAGTTCTGCTCCAGGTACCCGATGTGGTCGCCGCCGCGCAGGTAGCGGTCCCTGCGGTAGATCGTCCGGATATGCATGCCGGTGGCGTGGTCGCCCGCGACGGACGCGACGAACCGGGCGAGCTGCCGGGCCGGCGAGTCGTTCTCACCGCCGACCGCGCGCCGCACGCCGGCCTCCTCCGGAGTCTCCGCGGTGGGGGCGCCCTCGGCGAACAGCCGCAGGGACCGGGGGTCGCGAGTGCCGTCGTCGGCGGTGCCGGTGCCGACGATGTCGTTGGTGAACATCGCCTGCACGTCGGCGCCGCCGGACCTGTACTGCTTCGCCTGGTACCTGGCGCCGTACAGCCCCTGCTCCTCGCCGGCCACGGCGGTGAAGACGATCGTGGCCTCCGGCCGGCGTCCGGCCATGACCCGGGCGCACTCCATGACGACCGCCACTCCGGAGGCGTCGTCGTCGGCGCCGGGCGAGTCCGCCGTGGCGTTCATGACGTCGCTGACCCGGGAGTCGTAGTGGCCGGACACCACGTAGATCCGTTCGGGCGTGACCGACCCCCGCAGCGTCGCGACGACGTTGGTGATCCGGGTCGGGACGGGGATGCGGGACGCCGGTTCCTGCACATAGGACTGCGGCTCGACGGTCATCCGCCCGCCGGACGCGGCGGCGTACCGCTTCATCTCCGCGAGCATCCAGTCGCGGGCGGCGCCGATGCCGCGCTCGGGATCGTCCTGCTCGGACAGGGTGTGCCGGGTACCGAAGCCCACCAGCGTGCGGACGTTCGCCTCGATGCGGTCCCGGTCGATCTCGCGGAGCAGCCCGCGCAGCTCGGCGTCGGGCCGCTGGTTCCGGAGGGGCTTGCCGGGCCTGTCGGGCCACCCTCGCTCTCGCGCGGAGGCGGGCGCGGCGGCCACGGCGACGCCCGCGCCCGCACCGGCGGTCACGGCGGCGGCCGCCGTCGAGAGGGAGAGGAAGGTCCGGCGGCTCGCGGCGGCGGGGGGCTCGTTGGTGTCCACGACGCCGATGATCCTCGGCGCCCCGGCACTGTCCATGGCCAGAAGCACCAGTCTTGACCCCGCCCGTGTGGCGACAGTTGCACTGGCCCCTGCACCCGCGACCCGGCGAGCTTGACCTCAACCAATCTTCAGGTTGAACACTGGACCCACATCCCCGTGAGGGGTCTTCTACTGAAAAGGATTTCACTCATGCGTGCTATTCAGGTGGGTTCGTTCGGTGGTCCGGAAGTGTTGCGCCTCGCCGACCTGCCCGACCCCGAACCTGGGCACGGCCAGGTCGTGGTCAGCATGGCGGCGGCGGACGTGATCTTCCTCGACACCCTGCTGCGCGCCGGTTGGGGCCAGGACTTCTTCCCGAAGGAGCCGCCGTACGTGCCGGGCGGCGGTGGAGCGGGCGAGGTACTGAAGGCCGGGGCGGGCGTCGACCCGGCGTGGGTGGGCCGCCGGGTGGTCGTCCGGACGGAGACCGGTTACGCCGAGCAGGTCGTCGCCGCGGTCGAGGAGATCGCGGCGGTGCCCGACGGCGTGCCCGACGAGGCGGCCGCGGCCCTCGTCCACGACGGCGTGACTGCGCTCATGCTGGACCGGCTGGGCGTGCCCGGGAAGGGGGAATGGGTGCTGGTGTCCGCGGCGGCGGGCGGGGCCGGATCGCTGCTGGTGCAGCTCGCCGTCGCCGCCGGCGCCCGGGTGGTGGCGGCCGCGTCCCGGGACGACAAGCTGGCGCTGGCCCGCGAACTGGGCGCGGAGGCCGCCGTCGACTACACGAGGCCCGGCTGGACCGAGCGGGTACGGGAGCTGACCGGCGGCGGTGCCGCGCTGGTCTACGACGGGGCGGGCGGCGCGCTCGGCACGGCCGCCCTCGACGCGGTCGCCGACGGCGGAAGGTTCGTCACCTACGGCACCGCGGACGGCTTCACGGCACCCGACCCGGACCTCGTCGAGCGCCGCGGCCTGCGGGTGTTCACCCCCCTCATGGACGGGCCGCCCGACCAGGAGACCGTGAGCGAGCTGCTGCGCCTCGCCCTGGACGAGGCCGCGCGCGGACGGCTCCGTCCGGCGATCGGCGCGACCTACCCGCTGGCACGGGCCGCCGACGCCCACCGCGCCCTGGCCGCCCGCACCACGCTCGGCAAGTCCCTGCTCCTGATCGGCACCGGTTGACCGGCGACAACCCTCCGCGGGAGAGGTCGGCACCCGTCCGCTCGCCCGGTCGCCACCTGCCGTGCGTCCCGGGACACCGGCACGCATTGCGGGGCGGGACGGACGGGTTGCCGCCGCTTGCTGAACCACTGGTTCGTCACCTCAGCCTGGCCCCGGGACACACTCCAGTCAATTCTTGGATTCACTTGGAAAGCCCCAAGCGTTAACTTGGATCAGTGACACTCGACGACCTCCGGGTCTTCATCGCGGTGTGCGAGACCCGCAACCTCAGCGCGGTCTCCCGCACCCTGTCCTGCAGCCAGTCGGCGGTGAGCCAGCACGTCAAACGGCTCGAACGCGAGCTGGGGCTCGCGCTGGTCGAGCGGCGGCCCCGCGGGGTCACGCCGACGGACGCGGGCCGGATCCTGTACCAGGCGGCGCTGGGCGGCATCACGTCCCTCGACTCCGCCGTCCGCCGCCTGGGAGAACTCCGCGACGGCGCCGGCGGGACCGTGAAGATCACCACGGGCGGCGTGACGGTCCGGCACTTCATGCCGGACGCCATCACCGCGTTCCGGGACCGGCACCCCGAAGCGACGCTGGACTTCCAGTCCGCCCAGTCGACCCGCCGCTGCCTGGAACTCCTGCAGAGCGGGCAGGCGGACCTGGCCTGGATCACCCTGGGGCAGCCCGCCCCCGGTATCGAGCAGTGGCCGGTCATCGACCTGCCCTGGGTCCTGGTGGTCAACGCCGGGGAACCGCTCGCCGCCAGGCGGGCCATCGACCCCGGCGACCTCCGCTCGATCCGCTACATCGCGCATCCCGCCAACTCCGCGTCGCACCGGCGGCTGGAGGAGGACTTCGTCCGGCTCGGCTGCACGCCGTCGCGGACGGTCGGAGTGGCCGACTGGGACACCGCGGTCCTTCTCGCCGAACTCGGCATCGGCCACGCCGTCCTGCCGGCCCTCCCCCGGCTGACGCTCTCACCGGCCGGCCCGGCGCGGACCGTCCCCATTCCGGCGCTCTCCCCCATCACGGTCGGCTGGGCCGCCCGCCAATGGGACGCCCTCAGCCCGCTCGCCACCGAGTTCGCCGGGCTCGTCGCCGCCGACCAGGCCGGTTCCCTGTGGGGGGACGGCCTCCCGCGCCCGCCGGAACGGCCCGGACCGGACGCGGGCGGGCGTCAGAAGGTGCGGGGACTCGTGTAGGCGCGGCGGGGGGTGATGAGCACGGCGGCGCGCCGTTCCTCCGCCATCACCCGGTCGTAGGTGTCCCAGTCGTCATGAGTGCCGCCGGCGGCCCGGAAGATGTCCCGGATTGCCGTCGCCCCGCAGCGTGCTGATCACGCACAGGCCGTGATCGTGGGGTACCAGCTCGGCGAAGGCGGCAAGGTCGGTCATGGTCGGGGCAGCCCCTTCCTCCGTGCCGTCGACTCACACTGATCGTAGGCCCAGATCGATCGCCGCGACCGGCGAGACTGTCGGTGGCGGGGGTCATCATGGGCACATGGCCGATGGAACACGTGGTGAAGGGCCCGGAGTCCAGGACTGGCTGGACGGATTGGACGCGAGCGTCCGCCGCGAGGTGGAAGAGCTTTCCGCGCTGGTCGGGACGGCCGATCCCGGGCTGGAGCAGGCGATGAAGTGGGGACGGCTGACCTTCACGGTCCTGGGCGACTGGCATCACTGGTTGTGCGGCATCGCCGTGACGAAGAAGGGCTCCAAGCTGGTCTTCCACAAGGGGGCGCTGCTGGAGGACCCGCAGCGGATCCTGACCGGCACCGGGCGCTACGTCCGGGAGGTGGCGGCAGGAGCCGCGCTGCGGCACGGGGAGGAGACCGTCGGTCTGGTGCGCGCGGCCATCGCCCATCAGACCGACATGCTGGACTGACCACGCTCCTGCTAAGGGGTGACCACGATCTTGCCGATGTGGGCGCCGCGGCGGAACTCCTCCTGGGCGGCGTGGATGTCGCTCAGGTCGTACCTGGCGGCGATGCGCGGACGGAGCGCGCCGGCGCGGGCCAAGTCCGCCAGTTGCGCGAAGTGGGCGCGGGTGTGCATCGACGAGCCGATGAGGCTGAGGTTGTGCAGGTAGAGGCGCCGCAGGTCGAAGGGGACCACCGGCCCGGCGACGGCTCCGGCGATGACCCAGCGGGCGCCGTCGCGCAGTGCGGGCAGCAGGCGCTCGAGCCAGGGGCCGCCCGCCACGTCGGCGACCGCGTCCAGCCCGCCGGGGACGGCTTCGTCCAGCCGGCGCCGGAAGTCCGTCTCCTCGCGGGAGAGCGTCGCCGCGGCACCGGCCTCCCGCAGCGCCTCGGCCTTGGAGCCGCTGGTCAGGGCCACCACTCGCGCGCCGCGCGCGGCCGCGAGCTGGACGAGGGCGAGCCCGACACCGCCGGAGGCCCCGGTGACCAGGACTTTTTCGTCTCCCGTGATGCGGGCGCGTTCCAGCATGCCCATCGCCGTGCCGTACGCCACGGGGAGCGCGGCGAGTTCCTCGTCGGACAGCGGTGACGTGCTCATGTCATGGAGGCGGGCCGCGTCGACCGCGACATATCCGGCGAAGCCGCCGTCCGCCTCGCTGCCGAGCAGCCCGACCGGGGCCGCGTCCTCGCTCTCGTCGGCGTAGAAGGCGGGATCGACCAGGACCCGGCGGCCCGTCCAGGCGCCGGAGACACCGGCGCCCACCGCGCTCACCTCGCCGGCGATGTCCCCGCCCTGGACGCGGGGGAAGTCCACCGGGCCGCGCCATCCGGCCTCCGCCTCCGGGCGGCCCGGCAGCCCGTACGCGCCTTCCCGCGTCCAGATGTCGGTGTTGTTCATCGCCGCCGCGGTCACGCGCACGAGCACCTGGCCCGGACCAGGCCGGGGTACCGGCCGGTCGCCGCGTACCTCCAGCGCGTCCGGCCCGCCGTGCCGGAGCAGGACGGCGGCGGTCATGAAGTGATCACTCCCCATCCCCCCATTCTGCCTCCGGCCCGGCGCCGCGCCTGTGACCGGCCCCCTGCCGGTAACGGAGAGTCGCCAGCCGAGTGCGATGCGCCCCTCCGGCGCCCACGGGGCCGGCCGTCCTCGCGCGTCTTCGGAAATTCTTCCGCGGTGGTGTCGAATGGCGTCGATCCCGTTCGTAGCCAAGGTGAGAGACCGGCAACGGCCGGTCGCCGCACGGAACCGGTTCTTTCGAGGAGTCCGCCATGAAGACGTACCTGCTCGCCGTCCAGTTCGACGAGAGCGCGCCTGCACCCTCCGATCAGGAGTTCCGGGAGCAGATGGCCCGGACGGGCCAGGTCACGACGGAGATGCGGTCCGCCGGTTCGTGGGTGTTCGTCGGCGGCCTGGTGGCCTCGTCCGCGACCACGGTCGTCCGTCCCGGCGCCGGGACGACCACGATGACCGACGGCCCGTTCGCCGAGACCAAGGAGCAGCTCGGCGGGTTCTGGGTGATCCGGTGCGACGACCTGGACGAGGCGCTGGCCTGGGCCGAGAAGTGCGCGCTGGCCTGCGGATCCCCCATCGAGGTACGTCCCTTCCAAGACGCCCAGTGGGTATGAGCACGGGGGGTATGAGCACGGGGGATCTGGGCGCCGTCTACCGGGCGGAGTACGGCCGGTGCGTGGCCACGCTGACGCGTGTTCTCGGTGACATCGGGCTCGCCGAGGAGGCCGTGCAGGACGCGTTCGCGGTGGCCGTCCGGAAATGGGACCAGGCGCCGCCCAACCCCGGCGCGTGGATCGTGACCACCGCCCGCAACCGGGCGATCGACCGCCTGCGCCGGGAGTCCACCCGCGAGGCCCGCCACGCTCAGGCGCTGCTGCTCGACCAGCCCGACGAACCGCGGGAGGTGGGACCGGTGCGCGACGACCGGCTCCGCATGATCTTCACCTGCTGCCACCCGGCGCTGTCGCCGCTCGCGCGGACCGCGCTCACCCTGCGGCTGCTCGGCGGGCTGGAGGTTGCGGAGATCGCGCGGGCCTACCTGGTGCCGGAGGCGACCGTCTCCCAGCGGATCGTCCGCGCGAAGAAGAAGATCCGCGACGCGGGCATCCCCTACCGGGTGCCCGGCGCCGCCGAACTCCCCGGCCGGCTGGACTCGGTGCTCACCGTCCTCTACCTGGTCTTCAACGAGGGATACACCGCCACGTCCGGCGAACTCCTGCGGACCGACCTTTCGCAGGAGGCCGTCCGCCTGACCAGGGAGCTCGCCGGCCTGATGCCCGACGAGCCGGAGGTGATCGGGCTGTTGGCGCTCCTGCTGCTCACCGAGGCCCGGCGACCGGCGCGGGTGAGCCCGTCGGGCGAGCTGGTGGTGCTCGCCGAGCAGGACCGGTCGCTGTGGGACCGGGGGCTGATCGCCGAAGGGCACGAGCTGGTGCGGCGGTGCCTGCGCCGCGGCCGGCCGGGCCCCTATCAGGTGCAGGCCGCGATCAACGCCGTCCACACGGACGGCCCGGCGACCGACTGGACGCAGGTCCTGGCGCTCTACGACCAGCTTCTGCACCTCGTCCCGACCCCGGTGGTGGCGCTGAACCGCGCGGTCGCCGTCGCCGAGGTGCACGGCCCGGAGCGGGCCCTGGCCGCCGTCGACGAGCTGGATCTGCCCGGCTACCACCTGCTGCCCGCCACACGCGCGGACCTGCTCCGCCGCCTCGGCCGCACCGCCGAGGCCGTCGCCGCCTACGACGAGGCGCTCGCCCTGGTCGCCAATGACACCGAACGAGCCTTCCTGGAAAACCGGCGGGCACGCCTGACGAAAGAGGAACGACCATGAAACTCACCACGACCACGCACGTCACCGTCGACGGCGTGATGCAGGGACTCGGCGGACGGGACGAGGACCGCAGGGGCGGATTCGAGCGCGGCGGGTGGGCGCTGCCGCTCTTCGTCGCCGACGCCGAGCTCACGACGTTCATCAACGAGGTCTACGAGCGCGCGGACGCGTTCCTGTTCGGCCGCCGGACCTACGAGATCTTCGCGGGGTCCTGGGGAGCGATGCCGGATCCCGACGCCGAGCCCATCGCGGGCCCGTTGAACACCAGGCCCAAGTACGTGGCATCGGCAACGCTCACCGACCCGGAATGGGCGCACACCACCGTCCTGTCAGGCGACCTCGCGACCGCAGTCGCGGACCTGAAGGCCAGGGCCGGAGGAGAGCTGCAGGTGCACGGCAGCGGCGCCCTGGCCCGCTGGCTGCTCGCCAACGACCTCGTCGACGAGATCAACCTGCTCACCTACCCCGTCGTCGTCGGCCAGGGCACGCGCCTGTTCCCCGGCACCGGCCCGGACTCGGCGCTCGACCTGATCGGCTCGCGAGCCTTCCCGAACGGCGTGACGCTCCAGGTCTACCGCCCCGCCGGCCGCCCGCAGTACGCGACCTGACCGCACGGACGCGATGGTCGACGAGGTCACCAGGGCATCGGGCACCGTCCGATGATCAGCGCGGGCGGGGGTCGCCGGGCCGCGGCGGGGCGGTGTGCTCGGTCAGCCGGCGCAGCAGATCGACGAGGTGCCGGCGTTCGGGCTCGGTGAAACAGCCGAAGATGTGCCCGCCCACCTGGTCGGCGGTTCGCCGGGCCTCGGTCAGGGTCCGCTCGCCGCCGGGCGTCAGGACGATCGAGTAGGCGCGCCGGTCCTGCGGTGTCCGCTCGCGGGAGACCAGCCCCGCCTCCTCCAGCTCGTCGATGAGCCGGACCATGGTGGATTTGTCGATGCCGATGTGGCCGATCAGGTCCCGCTGGCTGACGGGGCCGTAGATCGGCAGCGCGAGCAGGACGGCGAATCCGCGGACGTTGAGGCCCAGCGGGCGCAGCGCCTGGTTCAGCAGCTCCCGGCTCTGGTTGTGGGCCGCGGCGAGCAGCATGCCGATCCCCACCTGATCGGCGGCCGGGCCGCCCTCACCGGACAGGAGACGTTCGAGCAGGTCGTCGAGCATGGGCCCAGTCTAGTATCGCGTGATATAGTCTCAGTTGAGATTATCTCAAGTGGGCGGCATTTGGACGATCGACAAGGAGACGTTCATGCCCGAGCTGAGCCGCCGGAACGCCCTCAAAGCGACCGCCGCGACCGGCATGGCCGCGGCGGCGGGAGCCATGGCCGCGCCGGCTCGCGCCGCCGCCGCGAGCCCGCACCGCGCCCCGCGCGGACGGATCGACACCCACCACCACGCCGTGCCGCCCGAGATGCGGCAATGGGCGGTCGAGCAGGGCATCATCCCGCCCACGGGCGGCCCCGCCTGGGCCCAGTGGACCCTGCCGAGCACGCTGGAGACCATGGAGGCCAACGGCATCGCCGTCGGGATGGCCTCCGCACCCGTGCCTCCCGAGGTGTTCGCGGACCGCGACGCCGCCGAGTCGGGCGTGCGAGTGTGCAACGAGTCCCTCGCCGAGCTGGCGCGCGACCACCCCACCCGGTTCGGCTTCTTCGCCAACGTGGCCATGCTCCACCCCGACCTGGCGCTCAGGCAGATCACGTACGCGCTCGACGAGCTCGGCGCCGACGGCGTGCTGCTCACCACCTCGGCCGACGGCCGCTACCTCGGCGACCGGACGTTCGACCCGATGCTGGCCGAGCTCGACCGCCGCGGCGCCGTCGTGTTCACCCACCCCTTCTCGCCCAAGGGGATCCTCGAAGTGCCCGGCGTGGGAGGCTGGCTCGGCGACTTCCTGCTCGACACCACCCGCACCGCACTCAGCCTGATCGCCGCCGGGACCCTGGACCGCCATCCCCGGCTCTCGATCATCCTGTCCCACGGGGGCGGGTTCCTCCCGTACATGGCCGGCCGCGCCGAACGCTGGGGGAGGGAGGACGGCGGTCCCGCGCCGGCGAAGGTCAGGCGGGCGCTGCGGCGCTTCCACTACGACACCGCGCTGCCGATGTCCCCTTACGCCACCCCGACGCTGCTCGGCGCGGCCGGAGCCGACCGCGTCCTGTTCGGCACCGACTGGCCCGCCAACTCCGCCCGCGAGGTGGCCCTCAACACCACCGCCCTCGACCGCGACCCCGGCCTGGACCACCGCGCGCACCGGGCCGTCGCCCGGGACAACGCGCTGCGCCTGTTCCCCCGATTCGCGCTGTTCCCCCGATTCGCGGGAGGGCTGAGGGCGTGAGCAACCCGATGTGGCTCATCGCGCGCCGGTCGTTCACCGAGGGATGGCCGCGGCTGATCGCCACGCTGCTGGCGGCGCTGGGGTCGATCGCGCTGATCGCGGGCTCGCTGCAGTTCGCGCTGCGTGCGCAGGAGGCGGTGTCGGGCAGCGACGCCAGCGAGTACTTCCGTGCGGACGTGCTCGTGCAGGGCGGGACGGTCGATCCGGACGAACCGTTCGCGCCGCCCGGCGGCCGGATCCGCCTGGACCGGGTCGCGTCCCGGCCTGGAGTGGCGACTGCCGCCGGGGACGCCGCGGTGGCGGTGCGGGCCGCCCGCCCGGACGGACGGGCGATCATGGCATCGGCCGAGGGCCGTACGCTCCTGCGTCCTTGGGTGTCCGACCCCCGGCTGAACCCCTACCGGCTGGAGGCGGGGCGCGCCCCCGCCTCCGACGGCGAAGTGGCGGTCGTCCGGCACGTGTCGCGCGCCGGGAATCTGCGCGTCGGCGACGCGATGGCCCTGACACTGCCCCACCGCACGCGCCGGGTGCGGATCGCCGGGGTGGTCAGCGTCCAGGGGCGCGACGCGGTGGCCGGCGGCGACCTGGTCCTGGCCCCGCCCGAAACCGTGCGGCGTGCCGCCACGCTGCCCCGGGGGACCTGGCAGGGCGTCTGGGTGAAGGCAGCCGCGGGCGTACCGGCGGATCGGCTGCGCGACGAACTGGCCCGGGATCTGGACGGCGCGGCCACGGTGCGCACGGCGGAGTCGGTGGGACGCGCGCAGAGCGCCGCCGCGGCGGGCGAGGGCGCCTCGATCGCCTCGGTGGTCGGCATGCTCGCCTCCGTGGCGATCTTCGTCGGCCTGTTCGTGGTGGCCAACACCTTCGGCGTACTCGTCCGGCAGCGGACCCGGCGGCTGGCGCTGCTCGGCGCGATCGGTGCCACACCACGGCAGATCAAACGGCTGATCCGGTTGGAGGCACTGACCGTGGGCGTGATCGCCTCCGCCGGCGGGGTGGCGGCGGGCTTCCCCCTGTCCGCGTTGATCATCCGGCTGTTCGCGCGGGACGGCTTCGACGTCTCGGCCGCCGGGGCGCGGTTCGGCTGGGCCGCACTGGGTCTGCCGGCCGCGGCCGGGATCCTGGTCACCCAGATCGCCGCCTGGCGGGCGGCCCGCCAGGCCGCGGGGATCCCGCCCGTCCAGGCGCTGCGCACCACCGCCGCCGAAACCCGGGAACGGCGCCGGCCACGGCTGCCGGCCGCGCTCGCGATCTTCGCGGGTGCGGGCTTCTGGTACGCGGTGGCGGTGCTGGTCCGCGTCACCGAACCCCCTGGGCAGGACCGCACGACCGGGGTCGGCCCGATGATCCTTTTCGGGTCCGCATGTGCGGTGGCCGGGCTGGCCGTCCTCACCCCGTTCTTCGTCGGGCCGCTGGGCGGGCTGGTGGGCCGTGCAGGGACGCTGATCAGCGGGGAGACCGGACGGCTGGCGCACGCCACCATCACCCGCAGCCCCCGCCGGGTCGCCTCGGCCGCCTCGTCGCTGATGGTCGCCGTCGCGCTGGTCGCCTCGGTGGTGCTCGTCACGCAGTCGGTGAACGACCGGTTCCAGGAGGCGGGACGGCAGGTCATGACGGCCGAATACGCGATCACCGCGACTGCCAGGACCCCGGAGGGCGCACCCGCGCCGCTGTCCCGGGACATGGCCGCCCTGGCGACGGACGTGCCGGGCGTGTCGCGAGCGACCGCCCTCACACAGACCGAGGTCAAGCTCGCATCGCCCCCGCCGGACGATCCCGACCCGGACGAGGAGCCGGAGCCGTTCCCCTTCATGGTGACCGGCGCCGAACAGACCGGGCTGCGCGAGGTCCTGCGCCTCGGCGGCGGGCCACCCGCGCTGCGTCCCGGACAGATCGCCCTGTCATCGAGCGTCATGAAGGCGCGGCCAGCAGATCGTCGTGCGGGGCACCCAGGGCCGGGTCACGCTCACCGTGGCGGACGCCTACCACGATCCCTCCCACCTGTTCGCCGGGGAGGCGCTCGTGGCACCCGCGACGATGGGACGGCTCGACGCCAACGCCGCGACCCAGGCGGTCCTGGTGCGGGGCGGCTCCCGAGAGACGCTGGAGCGCACCGTTGCCGCGGTCCCGGGCGTGCAGGTCCTCGACCGGGACGCATACGTGAGCGCGGCCTCGGACTCGTTCACCCGGCCGCTACGGGCGACCCGCGTCTTCATCGCCTTGGCGCTGCTGCTGGCACTGTTCGGGATGGCGACCACGGTGTCGATGACCGTCGCCGAACGCACCCGCGAGTTCGGGCTGCTGGGCGCCGTGGGCGCCACGACGCGGCAGATCCGCTCGATCGTCCGCTGGGAGGCGGCCACGGTGGTCGCCCTCGGCACGATCCTCGGTTCGCTGATCGCGATGGGGGTGCTGACGGTGCTGCACCTCGTCTCCGGCAGCTCGTTCCTGCGCCCGGTTCCACCGTGGTGGCTGTTCCCCCTGGTGACGGCGGGTGCGGCGGTGGTGACGACTGCGTTGTCGGCGCTCCCCGCACGCCGGGCCGCGGCCGTACCCGTCCTGGTAGCCGCCAAGGCGGAATGATAATTGGTTGTACCGGTCGTTCCGGATGTGTTGTGCTTATTGCAACGTCCTTCCCGGTGCGAAGGCCGCGGGTTACTTCTCTTTCCAAGAAACCACACCCGAGGCCGCTCCTGTCCTTGGGGAGGGCCACAACTTCATAGACGCGCCCGGTGCGCAGGCGAAGGTTACTTCGATTCGGGTTCGAGAGGTTGCGGGTTCGAGTCCCGCCGCCGGCCTCACGGCCGGTGTAGCTCAATCGGCAGAGCGCTACGTCACCTTCGGCGATTTCGACCTCGGGCGCGTCCTTGAAGACAACCGAATACGATACGCACCTCCCGGTGCGCAGGTGAACGGCTACTTCGAGGTTCAATTCCTTACAGGCCCCATGGGCCTGTCGCCCTGAACAGGTGGGCAACCCGTACACCGACTTGATCTCGGGAGGGACCGATGTTCTCGCAGGGTGCCCGGTGCGCAGGTGACGGATACTTCTTAATCCGCAGGTTGCGGGTTCAAATCCCGTCGCCGCTCTGGGCGGTGTAGCTCAACCGGGTAGAGCAGTGGGCAATCCAGACCGTCGCCGACTTTCGATCTCGGGCACCCTGAACGGTTCCTCCGCCAGACGGAAGGAGCCACTCATGGCGAAGTTCAACCGCGGCGCGGTACGTCCCGCCGCGTCCAGCCCGGTGAAGACCGAGGACGTCCCGACCGGCCGCACCCACGAGGGCGCACCCGGCCACGCGAGGTCGGACGCCCGCTCGGAGCTCTTCCTGCTGGCCGTCGCGAACATGGTCGGCGAGAACACCTTCTACGAGCAGGCCGGCGACCGCGACGCCCGTTTCCGTGACCTCGTCCACCGGGTCGCCGTCGACGACGCCGACTGGATGGCCGGGTTCCTGCCGTGGCTGCGTGGCGAGGGCAACATGCGGTCGGCGTCCCTGGTCGCCGCCCTGGAGGCCGTCCGGGCGCGTCTCGCCGCGGGGCTGCACGGCGGCAACCGGCAGCTCGTCTCCAGCGTCATACAGCGAGCCGACGAGCCCGGCGAGGCCCTCGCCTACTGGATCGGCACCTACGGCCGCGCGATCCCCAAGCCGGTCAAGCGCGGCATCGGCGACGCGATCCTGCGCCTGGGCACCGAGTTCAACTACGTGAAGTGGGGCAGCGAGGGCAGGGGCATCGGCTTCGCCGACGTCCTCAACCTCACCCACCCGGGCGACCGCAAGGGCAGTTCGCAGGCGGGCCGCTTCCAGGGCCCCTGGCAGCATGACCTCTTCGGGTACGTGGTCAAGCGCCCGCACCAGCCGGACACGCCGATCCCGGAGTCGCTGGAGACCCTCACCCGCCGCGACGCGCTGCTGTCGATGCCGGTGGACGAACGGCGCCAGGTCCTGGAGCACCCCGAGCTGCTCGCCCGCGCGGGCATCACCTGGGAGGCGCTGGCCGGCTGGCTGCAGGGCCCGATGGACGCGGCGGCATGGGAGGCGATCATCCCGAGCATGGGGATCTTCGCCCTCGTCCGGAACCTGCGGAACTTCGACCAGGCGGGCGTGAGCGACGCCGTCGCCGAGAGGGTCGCGGCCAAGCTCGCCGACCCCGAGGTCATCGCACGTTCACGCATGTTCCCGTTCCGGTTCCTGGCCGCGCACAACGCGGCGCCGTCGCTGCGGTGGGCCTGGCCGCTGGAGCAGGCGCTGAACCACTCGCTGGCCAACGTGCCGCGGCTGGACGGCCGGACGCTGGTCCTGGTCGACCGCTCCGGCAGCATGTTCGGCGGCGTCTCGCAGAAGTCGGGACTCGACCGCGCGGACTCGGCGGCCGTCTTCGGCACGGCGCTGGCGCTGCGCGCGGCCTCGGCCGACCTGGTCGAGTTCGGCACGAGCCACCAGCGCGTCGAGGTCCGCCGCGGCGAGTCGCTGCTGAAGGCGCTGGAGCGGTTCCACAGCCTGGGCGGCACCAACACCGCCGAGGCGGTCCGCGCGCACTACGGCGGCCACGACCGCGTCGTGATCGTCACCGACGAGCAGGCGTGGGGCGGCCACAGGGGCGCCGACCCCACCGGTCAGGTCCCGGCCGAGGTGCCGGTCTACACCTGGAACCTGGCCGGCTACCGGTACGGCCACGGCCCGTCCGGCGACCGCCACCGCCACACCTTCGGCGGCCTGTCGGACGCGGCGTTCCGCCAGATCCCCCTCCTGGAGGCGAGCCGGAGCGCGACCTGGCCCTGGCTGTGACCCGGGCCCACCGCAAAGGCCCTGTGCTCAGACCGAGGATCTGAGCACAGGGCCCCAGCGCGCCCCACGGGCCATCGCTCTACCCCCTGCGAGGGAGAGATCGGTGACGGATCACGCCGGCGGGGGAAGCGGCCGCGGCGGCCGGCACGGCACGGTTTCACGACAAGAAACCGTGCGACTTCAGGAGACTTCCATGCTTGTGCGGAAGACCGGCGTGCGTGCGCTCCTCTCACTCGCGGCGGCGGCCGCGGTCACCGGCGGAACGGTGGCAGGGGCCCAGGCGGGAACCCGGACGGATCTCCAGCGATCGCTGGACGGGATCGTCTCGGCGGGCGCGGTCGGCGTCCAGGCCGAGGCGATCAGCGGGCACCGGACGTGGCGCGGCACCAGCGGCACGGCCCGGCTGAAGGGCGGGCAGCCGGTACCGCGGCGGGGGTTGTTCCGGATCGGCTCCACCACCAAGACCTTCACGGCGACCGTCGTGATGCAACTGGTCGCCGAGCGCAAGGTCGGGCTGGACGATCCGGTCGAGCGGTACCTGCCCGGCCTGGTGCCGAACGGAGAGAACATCACGGTACGGCAGCTGCTCAACCACACCTCCGGACTCCGCGAATACCTGGAGGACACCCAGAAGTTCCCGCTCAAGGGACAGGACTTCCTCGACCGCATGCGGTTCGTCGACCACGCCCCGCGTGACCTGGTGCGGGCCGGCGTGCGCCTACCTCCGCCCTTCCCGCCGGGTACCGGCTGGCGCTACTCCAACACCAACTACGTGCTGGCCGGTCTCATCATCGAGAAGGTCACGGGCCGCTCGTACGCCGAGGAGGTACGGCGCAGGATCATCCGGCCGCTGGGGCTCGGCGACACCTCGCTGCCCGGGAAACGGACCTCGATCCCCGGACCGCACGCGCACGGCTACATCCAGGTCACCAAGGACGGCACGCCCCGTCCGGTGGACATCACCCGGCTCAACCCGTCATGGTCCTGGGCGGCCGGCGAGATGATCTCGACCACCGCGGACGTCAACCGGTTCTTCGCCGCGCTGCTGGACGGCAGACTGCTACCGCCCGCCCAGCTCAAGGCCATGAAGACCACGGTGCCGTTCCCGCTGCCGAACGGCAGCACCGACGGCCTGGGCATGGTGAAGATGCCGCTGCCCTGCGGGATATCGGTATGGGGCAAGGACGGCGGCCTCCACGGATACATGACCCAGTCGGTGCACTCCGAGGACGGGCGGCGGCACCTCACCATCTCGGCCAACCTGCGCGAGTTCGCCTTCGCGGAGGTCGGCGAGGCGATCGACAAGACGGTCACCGACGCCTTCTGCGGACGGTAGCGGCCCGGGGGGACGCGGAGGAGTTCTTCGGCCTCACTCCCACGCGGGACGGCCACGCGGGCCGGACCTAACGGCGCAGCAGGGCCGTGGCGATGGCGACCTGGGCGGGTTCCAGCGCCGCCTTGCCGTCTTCGATGTCCCAGAGAGCGTTCTGGAGTACGCGGCCGAGGGTCCAGCCGGTCGCTCGGTTCCGGTCCAGGCCGAGGACCTCGGTCAGCAGGTCGAAGCGCCGGAGCACCGCGCGAGCCACGTCACCGGTGGCCTCGACCTCGTCCCACCGATTGTCCAGTGCCGGCAGCAGCTCGAATCCCGGGTCGCCGGCCAGTGGTTCGGGATCGATCGCCAGCCAGGGTTCCCGCTCTCCCGCGAGAACGTTGTCGTAGTGCAAATCCCAGTGCAGCAGGCGGTCGCCGGGTTCACTCATCAGCTCTGCCACGGCGGACGCGCAGGTGCGCACCAGCCGCCGTTCGGCAGGGTCACGCAGTGCCGACGCCGCCTGCGGGACCTGGTCGAGCATGGCGGCGGCGATGTCGGACAGCCGCCGCAGACCCGCCGGGGCAGGCACCGAGGTCAGCCGTGCCATCAGATCGGCCAGAATCTGGATGGCCGTGGTGTCGTCGGCGATCGAAGACAGGGGCCGGGTCGCATCCAACCGCTCCAGCAACTGCGTGGCGCTGTTCTCGTCATGGTCGAGCAGGCGCACGATCCCGTCGCCGTTCCAAGCCCGCAAGCCGGTGGCGGTGCCGACGGTCTCCTCCCGGAGCTGCTGAAGCTTCAACACGGCGGGAGTCCCGTCGGACTGAAGCACGGGCAAGACCAGCGAGGCCATGCCGTACGCGGGCGGGCCGTCAGGCCGCAGCCCCCAGCGCTCCAGGAGTTCGCCACCCAGCCGGGGCAGCTCGGCGATCCATGCTCGCTCCTTGGCTCCGTGCGCGCCATAGGACACGGCGAACTCATCCGGGACGTCGATGTCGATCGACCTGGTCACGGAAAGAATCTCCTTCGGCAGTTCGTAGTCAGGTGCGATGGACGAAGAATCCGGGGCCGTGCCGACAAGCGTCCGGCGGCGGTTCCCCTTAGTCTGACCGCATGCAGATTCCCGGCCTCGGCCCGCTCGTCGAGGACGCCGACCTGGGCTGGTACCGGAGCGAACCGGTTCCCGTGCCGATCCTGGGCGGCGAACCCCGCCGCTTCAACGTCGAGGGCTATGTCGATGACCCCGCACCCGAGGACTTCCACGCCGCGATCCGAACGTTCCTGGCGCTCGACCGGTCGGCGCTGACCGCGGCCGCACCGTCGATCTTCGCCTACTACCGCGATATCACGGACGACATCCTGGCCGCCGGTGACGACGACTGGTACGTCGAGATCGAGGGCCCCCACGATGTGCTCGACCACATCCTGCTCGGGGACGAGCCGATGGTGGCCCGCGATTCGCCCGGCGACGGGCACGTCTACGTGTCGCTGGAATGCGAATGCGACTGGGAGCCGGAGCACGGCCTGCAACTGGTGTTCAGAGACGGCCGCACGGTGACCAAGGTCGGCCCGTACGACGGCCACCTGACCTACCCGGCCGCCTGGACCGCCGACTCCCCCGACGGCATCGTCTACCACAGACCGCGCTGACGCTCCCCCGCGGCGCCTCCGGAGGAGGTCCGCACCACCGCGAGTGCGGTTTTCCGCAGGAGAGGCGGGCGGCCGTCCCCATGGGCCGTCCAGAAGACGCTGGACGACCTGGTGAAGAACAAGGCGGCCACGGCCGTCCTGCTGCGCGTGCGGACCGCGGGCGGCGCCGAGTGGTCCGGCGCGGCGGGCGTCTCCGACGTCCGGACGGGTCGGCCCGCCGATCCGTCCGGGTACTTCCGGATCGGCAGCGTCACCAAGACCTTCGCCGCGACCGTCCTGCTGCAACTCGTCGACGAGGGACGGCTGCGGCTCGACGACCCCGTGGCCGCGCACCTGCCCGGCGTCGTCCCGGACGGCGAGCGCATCACGGTGCGGCAGGTCCTCCAGCACACCAGCCTGCTTCGCGACCACATGAGCGACCCGGGGCGGTCCACTCACCGCCCTGGTGTGCGCTGCGACTGCTCTTCCGCCACAGGGCGTCCGACACACTCACAGCTACCCCTCCAGGTCGAACTCGCTCGTCTTCACACGGTCGGCGAACACCCGCCACGCCGCACCGCCGAACGCCAGGCGCGGACCGTCCGGGTCCTTGGAATCACGCACGGCCACCACAGGCGTAAGACCCGCAACCTCCACACACTCACCGCCATGCTGATCGCTATAACTGCTCGTACGCCATTGGGCGATTGACGGGTCGTTCTCCTTCATAGCCCCTCCAGCACGGCCCTGATCAAGGCCAGCGACTCCACGGTGGACAGCGCGTGCCCTCGAACCAGGTCATATCGTACGACGTGTCTCGTGACACGAGGTGCTTGATCGATGAGTATGCCCTCGCCACCCGACTCCGTGTACACAACGTTCGTACCGTCCTCAAAACCAAGGATGGTGAACATCCCACCGAGGCCGTCGTGAAAACCAACATCGAACGGAACTATGTGGATCATATTGGTGGGGAACTCGGCAAACTCTAGCATGCGGGAAAGCTGCTCGCGCATGACTTCACTATTCCCAACTACCCGGCGCAGAACAATCTCATCCATGATGAACCAGGTGCGGGGCGGATTCTCACCAACGAAGACCTCCTGACGCTTCAGGCGCTCTTGAACCAGCCGATCAACGATCTCGGGAAGCTGATTGGCGCCAAGCACGGTACGCGCGTACCCCTCCGTCTGCAGCAGCCCAGGCACCAAGGTCGGACTGAAGTTCCTGATGTAATTCGCTTGCGCCTCGCTGCTCAGGTATTCCGGGAATCCCGGGGGCACGACGGCGATGTGTCGCGTTTCGTTGATTCGCTCCCATAGACGGCAGAACAGTCCGTCCGCCTTAAAGAAGGTGTCGAGCGCGGCTGCGAATTCTTTGGACGGGAGGTTCTTGCGCAGCTCGACCTGGCCGACATACGAGTCGGCGAAGCCGAGTTTTTCTGCGAGGTCCTTCTTGCTGAGACCGGACTGCGTTCGACGCCATTCCAGTTCCTTCGCGAAGGTGACGATGGCGGGACCGTCGTAGGGCTCGGATCGGGCGGGCATCACGACCTCCGGGGGGCCGCACCCACGCGGCGAGTGCGGATGATCTTGCCTGCGGTGCATTGCAGGTGGTGCTCGGTCGATTCCTAAGCGTAGTCGGGCGTGTGAGGGTGGTCACACGAAATGGCGAGCCGGGCCGAGTCAGAGGGAACTCGATGAACACGCAGATGCAGGTGGACGAGCGGGAGTTGGGGCGGCTGCGGGCCGACTTCGGCGGGTGGCGGATCTGGCGGGCCGTCAAGCAGGACGGGCGGCTCGGTGAATGGGTCGCCAGCTTGCACGACCCCCGCGTCGGTGTTGAGCCGACGCTGATGTTCCCCACCGCGCCGCTGCTGCGGGCCGCGCTGCTCCGGCAGGCCGAAAAGGCGCAGGTCAGGAACCGGTGAACCGGCGGTGGCGCGGTGGCCATCGCCCTTGAAGCGCGGCGCGGCCGGTGGACGTCCCCCCGGGCCTACCGGCCGCGCCGTCCCCACGAGAAGAGGTGAGCTTTATGGGCATGCGGTTCGGCGGGCATGCGGACACGGCCGAGCGGCCTGCGCCGTCCAATGAACGGCGTGTGCACCTGGACGCGCTTCGGGACGCCGTCCAGGCGCGGCAAGAGCTGGCGTGCGGGATGGTCGAGCGGCGCGGAGTGACCTGGGTGAGCGTCGTCGGGGTCGGCGGGACGCGGCGGCTGGTCGAGGTCGGGTGCGACTACGGCCGGTCGACGTGGTGGTTCACCTGGTCCGACGGGCGGCCGATCGTCCCCGCGCGGGACGTCCACCGGGCGGTTGACGTGCTCATCCGTGAATTGGCGGGCACATGACCGCGGGCGATCTCGGATCCATCGCCGTCGACCTCGTCTCGTTCGGCGGGGCGTGCATGGCGTTCGGATGGTTCTTCGGGTTCCTGGCCGGGAGCCGCTGAGCGGCGGTCAGTTCGGGGGCTCGTAGGCCAGGCCGAGCATTCCTGCGATGTCGCGGAGGCATTCCTCGTAGATGGGCTCCATGTCGGTGTAGACGTAGTCCAGCTGGTTCAGGACCTCCATGCACAGGAGCCCGTAGAGCCTCATCCAGCAGGACGTGGTCA
Organism: Actinomadura sp. KC345; assembly: GCF_004348515.1. Taxonomy (GTDB): domain Bacteria; phylum Actinomycetota; class Actinomycetes; order Streptosporangiales; family Streptosporangiaceae; genus Spirillospora. Next base: position 27,007 of record NZ_SMKH01000071.1, read on the forward strand.
CGTAGAGGACTTCGACCGGCAGCTTGACGTCGAGCTGGTCCCGATAGACGCGCAGTTGGTCGCGTATGGAGGGCGCCAGGTCGTCCGGGACGGGGAACGGGCTCGTCTCCCACAACTTCGCGAACTCCTCCTGGAAGACGTGCTCGAATTCGCGGCCGGCGAGGTTGCGCGGGGAGTCCGGGGTCCGGGTGACCGAGGATGGGACGGGGCTGGCGAATATCCAGCCGAACTCGGCCGGGTGGGCGACCGCCCAGCCGCGCATGGCGCGGCAGGTGGCCAGGAGGCGCGCGGCTATCGAACCGTCGGCGTGGGCGTCGCGGGCGGCCCTCATCTCGGCGGCCAGTTCCGCGAAGAAGTCGGCGGTCACGGCCTGGACCAGCTCGTCGTGGCCGGAGAAGTAGTGGTACAGCGCCGGGCCGCTCATCCCGACCTCCCGCGCGACCGCGTTGATCGTCACGGCGGCGGAGCCCTTCGTGGTCAGAACCGTGCGCGCCGCTTCGCGGATCTCCGCCAGGGTGCTCTGCCGGAGCCTGTCGCGGCGACTGGAGGTCATGGTCCGTCCTTCCCGATCGGTGCCGTTGACAGTCTAGGGCTTCTATGCTTCCTTAATGTCTCTAAACAATCTTAGAGGGAGTAGAAGTCATGGCGCGCAACCCGCTGAACAGCCTCGTCGGCAAGTACGCCATGGAGGCGACGGTCACCGATGTCGGGCACGTCACGCCGACGATGAAGCGGATCAAGCTGGTCGCCGGGCGGCCGATCGAGTTCCCCTACGCCCCCGGCCAGCATGTCCGGGTGCAGATCAACGACCCGCTCTCGATGCACGGGCTGCTGCGTCCCGGCGAGACGCTGCGCACCTACACGATCTGGGAGTTCGACCGGGACGCGCGTGCGCTGGAGCTTCGCGCCCACCTGTACGACGGCGACGGCATCGGGCTCAGGTGGGCGCGGGACGTCCGGGCCGGCGACCCGGTGACGTTCTGGTGGCCGCAAGGCGACTTCTTCGTCCGGGACGCCGGCTTCCACGTGTTCGTCGGCGAAGAGACCGCGTCCGTCGCGTTCGGGCCGATGCTCCGGGGCCTGGACGCGTCCGCGCGGGTCTGCGGGGTGCTGGAGAGCGAGTCCGTGGAGCATGATCCGCCGCTTCCCGGTCCGCACGGGCTGCACCGCGTGCACCGCGAGGGGAGGCCGGCGGCGTCGTCCACGGTCATGCTGGACGCCGTGTCACGCCTCGACCTCCCCGAACACGAGGGGGCGGGGGCCGCCTACGTGGCCGGGGAGGCGCGGACGTGCCAGATGGTCCGCGACCACCTGGTGCGCGATCGCGGGTGGCCGCGGAAGTCGATCAAGGCCAAACCGTTCTGGATGCCCGGCAAGCGCGGTCTCCACTGACGCCCGGTCAGCCCTTGGGGACCGGCAGCAGGTCGGCGTGCCTGACGTTGTAGGCGCCCTTGGTGACGGGCGCGAAGGCCGCGGGGCCCATGCAGGTGCCGACCTTGCCCTCCTCCCAGCCGCCCTCTCCGTTCTCGACGCCGTTGACGACCGACCAGGAGAAGCCCATGCGGTCGTGCCTGCCGCCGGGGCCGCCGTCGTGGACGCTGAAGCCGAGCCGCTGGCCGATCTTGTCCTTGATCGGCTCGTCCGCCTTGGTGACGACCGCGGTCAGGGTGGCGTTGCCGGGGCTGGTCAGCAGGCAGTCGACCTTGGCCTCCGACCGTACGGTCCATCCCCCACCCGGGGAGTGGTGGTAGATCTTCACGGTACCGCGGGCGTCGGTGGGCAGCCCGTCGGGAGCGCCCGGCTTGGGCTCCGAGTACGGGACGGCACGCGCGTCGAAGGTGAAGGCGCGGACGTCCTGATCGGGCCAGTAGGTGAGGCGGATCTGCCCTGACCCCGACACGCGCGCCGCTTCGGGCTCCGTCGTCGTCTCCGCTGCCACCGGCGCGGCCATCACGGCGATGGCCGCGACGATGACGACGGCGATCTTGATGGTCCTGGGCATTGAGGGCTCCCGTTCGGTCGGCGGACGGGCCCGAGCGGCCCGGCCATCCCCAATGCTCCGGTCAGGCCCCGCGCGCCGCCC
>NZ_SMKH01000072.1 GCF_004348515.1 Actinomadura sp. KC345
CCCCGGACGCCCCCGACGCCGTCGCCCCGGAGGCGCCCGACGCGCCGGACGCCACGCCCGAACGTCCGCCGCCGTACCAGGGCACCTACGGCGCGCAGCCCGGCCAGGCCCCGCCACCGCCCGCGGCCGGATACGGGCAGGCCGGGCACCCCGTGCCGCCACAGCCCGGCTACGGCCACCCCGGCTACGGCCCTCCCGGCGCCCCGTATCCGGGGCACGGCGGTCCGCAGGACATGCTCGCCGGGCGCGGAGCGCGGCTCGGCGCCGGAATCCTGGACAGCCTCGTGCTCAGCGTCGCGGCCGTGCCCGCGGTCCTGTTCTCCATCCGCTGGGACAAGATGCAGGAGTCCGTCGAGTCCGGTGAGCCGATCACCGACCCGTGGGCGCTCTACGACATCCCGCGGCTGATGGCCGGGTACGCGGTCGTGTTCCTGCTCGGCTTCGCGTACTTCACGATCATGCACGCCAAGTGGGGCCAGACGCTCGGGAAGAAGGTCGTGGGCATCCGGCTGGTCAGCGCCGCCGACCAGTCCGCGGTGAGCTGGGGGCAGGTGCTCGGCAGGCAGGCGTTCGTCTACGCCATCACGGTCTCGACGGCCATGCTCAACTTCCTCGTGCCCGGCGGGGCGGTCCTCGGCATGGTCGGGCTGCTGGACAACGCCTGGATCCTGTGGGACGAGCGGCGCCAGGCGCTCCACGACAAGGTGGCCGGGACGCTGGTCGTGAAGGCGGTGCCGTGGATCCCGGACCCGTACTCCCGCTCCTGAGCGGTGGCGATCTCGGCAACCTTTGATCATCGGGGGGTAAACAATGCGAGGCCCCCGGACGCGACGAGTTTGGACGACGGCGGCGCGGCCACCCTCTCGGGCATGACGCAACCGCCGAACGACCCCGCGTCCGGGGGAGAACCGGAAGGCCGGCCGCACGGAAGGCAGCAGCCCGGACAACCGGGACCGTACGGCGACCGCCCCTACGGCGAGCAGCAGCCGTACGGCCAGCAGCAGCCGTACGGAGGGCAAGACCCCTACGGAGGACAGCAGCAGCCGGGATCCGGGGAGCTGCCGAAGTACCCGGGCCAGTCCGGGTACGGCGGCGAGCCCGGGTACGGCGGGCCGGCGGGGTACGGCGGCGCCATGCACTCCTACGCCGGTCCGTCGCAGCAGCTGGCGAGCCGCTGGGCGCGGCTGGCCGCGGCGATCGTGGACATCATCCTCATCGGCGCCGTCACGACGCTGGTGTCGCTGCCGTTCGTCGACTGGGGCCGCGTGTTCGACCCGGATACGGGCGAAACGATGTACTACACGAGCGACCAGCTTTCGAGCAACGCGATCGGTGTGGTGCTCGGCTTCCTCTACTACTGGCTGATGCACGCCAAGTGGGGGCAGACGCTCGGGAAGAAGCTGCTAAGCATCCGGGTGGTGCGGCAGGACGACGGGCAAGCGATCACCACCGGCCAGGCCGTGGGCCGCTCCGCCTTCTACAGCGTGCTCGGCGGCATCTGCGGCTGCATCGGCTTCATCAACGTCCTGTGGATCCTGTGGGATCCGCGCAAGCAGGCTTTGCACTGCAAGGTGGCCCGGACGGTGGTGGTCAAGGCCGGCCCGGACGTTCCCGACCCGTACGCCTCCCGCTGAGCGGCGGGCCGGGACGAGTTGCCCTGCGCGGTCCCTGCCGGGCAGGCTTGGCCGCGTGGATATGGCCGGAAAACCCCCCAGCCCTCGCCGCCACGGCTCGCGGACCGCGTTCCGTGGCGCCGCGGGACTGGCCGCTCTCGCCGTCGCGGGGTCGCTGACCGCGGCCTGCCAGGTCTCCCCCCTCGGCGGCGACCCGGAACCTTCCGGCCCTGACGGCTCGGCCGCGTCCGGCCCGGCGGGCCCGACCTCCGCGGGCGACAAGTACGTCCCCGGCGACGGCAACGGCGGCTACGACGTCCAGCACTACGGGTTGAAGCTGAACATCAACCCGAACGGCGGCGAGGAGTTGCGCGGCACGGCGACGATCACCGCGACCGCGACCGAGCGGCTGGCCCGCTTCAACCTCGATCTGACCGGCCTCGAGGTGTCGTCGATCAAGGTGAACAACGCCCCGGCGCGCCAGCAGCGCGGCGGCGAGGAGTTGGAGATCACCCCGGCCAAGGCCCTGGCCAAGGGCGCGAAGTTCACCACGGTGATCGAGTACTCGGGGACGCCGGAGCCGGTGTCGGACCCGGTGCTCGGCACGTACGGCTGGATCCGCACCCCCGACGGCGTGTTCGTGGCCTGCCAGCCGAGCGGCGCGCACACCTGGTTCCCGAGCAACGACCACCCGAGCGACAAGGCGACGTTCGACTTCGAGATCACGGTGCCGGCGGGGCTGACGGCGATCGCCAACGGCGAGCCGGAGACGCCGCCCACCGGGTCCGGCGGCGGGGCGCCCAGCCCGCCGGGCTCGCCGCCCAGCGCGGCCCCGAGCGGGCCTCCGAGCGAGCCTCCGAACGGGAGCCCGAGCGGGCCGGGGATCGAACCGATCCGGCACGGCGCCCAGACGACGTCCAAATGGCACGTCAGGCAGCCGATGGCCACGTACCTGGCGACCGTCACCGTCGGCCGGTTCGATGTGCGGACGGGACCCACGCCGGGCGGCATCCAGAACATCACCGCCGTGGACCCGAGCGTCTCCACCACCGACGTGGACGACTTCCACAGCCTGAACGCCGAGGTCACCGACGAGTTCACCAAGCTGTTCGGCCCCTACCCGTTCACCTCCACGGGCGGGCTGGTCGACAACGCGAACGTCGGTTTCGCGCTGGAGACGCAGACCCGGTCGGTGTACGGGTCGTTCGGCGCCCAGCCGGGGATCGTGGCGCACGAGATCGCGCACCAGTGGTTCGGCAACAGCGTCAGCGTCACCGGCTGGAAGGACATCTGGCTGAACGAGGGCTTCGCGACCTACGCCGAGTGGCTGTGGGAGGAGAAGATCGGCGGCCCGAGCGTCAAGGAGCAGTTCGACCAGCGCTACGAGGGCCCGGCCGGGCAGGAGCTGTGGGACAGCCCGCCCGGCGACCCGGGCCGCAAGGAGATGTTCGGCCGCTCGGTCTACGACCGCGGCGGCATGACGCTGGTCGCGCTGCGCGACAGGGTCGGCGAAGACACCTTCTACGAGATCCTCAGGACGTGGGCGAAGGAGAAGAGGCACTCCAACGCGACCACGCCGCAGTTCATCGCGTTGGCGAACAAGGTCTCGGGAAAGAAGCTCGACGACTTCTTCGACGACTGGCTGTACCAGGAGGGCCGTCCCTCGAAATAACCGGCCGAAGTCGCCCGGCCGGAGTAACCCGGCGGTATCCGGCCACAAAATCCGCCTCATGCTCACGGATTCGAGACCAGATCGCGCTTGATCCGGGCCAGGTCACGAGCAAGTCTTGATCGCGGTCGGCGACGGAGCGGCCGTCACCGAGGAGCACGAGGACGAGGCCGATGAGCAGAACCCCCAGAGCCCTCGCCGCCGTGGCGCTGGGCGTCGCCGCGACACTCGCGGTGTCCGCGGCGCCCGCGGGCGCCGCGGCGCGGTTCACGCCCGGGGCGCCGGGCGCGGGCGACCCCTACTTCCCCGACATGGGCAACGGCGGCTACGACGTCGCCCACTACGACATCGGTCTGAAGTACGACCCGGGGACGAAGGGGATCCAGGCCGTCACGAAGATCAAGGCGCGGGCGACGCAGAACCTGTCCCGGTTCAACCTGGACTTTCTCGGCCCGCTCGACATCTCGTCGGTGAAGGTGGACGGGCGCGAGGCGTCCTACAAGCGCACCGGCGCACAGGAGCTGGAGATCACCCCGCCCAGGGGGCTGCGCAAGCACCGGCACTTCACGGTGGCGGTCGCCTACTCGGGCGTCCCGGAGCCCATCAACGACGCGACGCTGGGCACGTCCGGCTGGGTCCCGACGGACGACGGCGCGGTGATGGTCAACCAGCCGTTCGGCGCGGCCACGGTCTTCCCGGTGAACGACCACCCGACCGACAAGGCGACGTACACGTTCACGCTGTCGGCACCGAAGGACCTCACCACGCTGTCCAACGGCGACCTGCGCGGCAGGTGGACCAGGCACGGCTGGACGACGACGCGCTGGGTCATGCGGCATCCGATGGCCAGCGAGCTGTCGATGCTCGCGATCGGCAGGTACGACCTCCTCTCCGGGCGGACGGGCGGCGGCGTGCCGAACCTGACCGCCACCGACCGGGCTCAGGCCGTCAAGCCGGACGACGCGGAGAAGTTCCACCGGCAGACCGCCGAGATCCAGGATTTCCAGGCGTCGATGTACGGCCGCTACCCGTTCACCTCGACGGGCGGGATCGTCGTCAAGGGCGGCTTCGGGTACGCGCTGGAGACCCAGGGCCGCCCGGTGTACGACCTCGGCCGCCGGCCGGGCGCCATCCCGAGCGGCGCGCTGATCGCGCACGAGCTGGGCCACATGTGGTTCGGGGACTCGGTGACGCCGGAGCGGTGGGCCGACATCTGGATGAACGAGGGCTTCGCGACGTACTCCGAGTGGCTGTACGCCGAGGAGTTCGAGGGCACGCCCGTACAGGAGAGCTTCGACGCCGTCTACGCGACCCCGGCGGACGACGGCCTGTGGCAGGGCGTCGTCTCCGATCCGGGACGCGACCACATCTTCGACGGTCTCGTCTACGACCGCGGCGCGATGGCCGTCCACATCCTGCGCAAGGAGATCGGCGAGAAGGCGTTCCACCGGCTCATCAAGGCGTGGCCGGCCGCGTACCGCTACGGCAACGCCTCGACGGAGGACTTCGTCCGCTTCGCCGAGCGCCTCTCCCGCAAGAACCTGGACGCCTGGGCGAAGGCGTGGATCTACAGCGAAGGCAAGCCCGCCCTCTGACGTCGGCTCGCGGCGTGCTGCCCTTATGGGGCGCCTCTTAAGGCGGCACGCCGCGAGTGAACGGGATCAGCTCAGCGTCAGGGTGTAGCCCTTCTCTCTCAGGCGGGCTATGACGTCTTCCGAGTGGGCCGTGCCGCGGGTCTCCAGGTGCATGAGGACCTCGGCCTCTTCCACGTGGAGGCGGGCGGCCACGCGCTCGTGCATCACGTCCAGGACGTTCACGCCCAGCTCGGCGAGTTCGCCCAGGAGTGTGACGAGCGCGCCCGGCCGGTCCTTCAGACGGCACCGGACGACCAGGTAGCGGCCCGCGCCCGCGAGGCCGTGCCGGAGCACCTTCGACAGCAGCAGCGGGTCGATGTTGCCGCCCGACAGCAGCACCACGACGGGCGGCTCGACCGCGTACGCGTGCTCCAGCAGCGCCGCGACCCCGGCCGCGCCGGCGGGCTCGACGACCTGCTTCGCGCGTTCGAGGCACAGCAGGAGCGCCTGGGAGATGGACTCCTCGGTCACGGTGACGACCGCGTCCACCAGTGCGGTGAACATGTCGTAGGTCAGGTCGCCGGGGCGGCCGACCGCGATCCCGTCCGCCATCGTCGGCTCGGCCTCGATCTGCACGGGCTTCCCGGCGGCGAGCGAGGGCGGGAACGCCGCCATGCGCTTGGCCTGCGCGCCGAGCGTCTTGATCTCGCGGCCGCCGGTCTCCTCCGCGACGCCCTTGGCCGCCGCGGCGACCCCGGCCAGCAGGCCGCCGCCGCCGACCGGCGACACGATCGTGCGGACGTCCGGGACCTGCTCCATGACCTCCAGCCCGATCGTGGCCTGGCCGGTGACGACGTCGGGGTGGTCGAACGGATGGATGAACACCGCGCCGGTCTCGTCGGCGTACTCCTGCGCGGCGGTGAGGCAGTCGTCGACGGTCGGCCCCGGGAACACGACCTCGGCGCCGTAGCCGCGCGTCGCGGCGATCTTGGGGAGCGGTGCGCCGACCGGCATGAACACCGTGGCCTTGCATCCGAGGATGGACGCGGCGAGCGCGACGCCCTGGGCGTGGTTGCCCGCGCTGGCCGCGACGACGCCGCCGGCGCGCCGCGCCTCGCTCAGCCCGGCGATCCGCGCGTACGCGCCGCGGATCTTGAACGAGCCGGTGCGCTGCAGGTTCTCGCACTTCAGCAGGACGGGCCCGCCGATCTGCTCCGACAGGACCCGGGAGGGGATCGTCGGGGTGGGGACGACCACTTCGCCGAGCAGTTCGCGGGCGGCGCGGACATCGTCGACGCTGACGGCGGTGCTTCCGCGGTCGCTCATGGCCCACCTCTCGTGGGGGGCGACCCCCCACACCCCCGGTCCCGGTTCGCTTCGCTCATGGTGATCCTCGCATCCGCCGCGCTCAGCCCGCACTCCAATAGCGATCTTGCGCGAAGACCAGCGCGGCGGCGCCGACGAGCCCGGCGGTCTGGCCCAGGGCCGCGGGGACGATCCGGACGCGCCGCGCGAACTCCATCCGGGCGTGCTCGCGGAACGCCTCCTCCAGCGGGTCGAACAGCAACGCCCCCGCCTGGGACACGCCGCCGCCGATCGCCGCGACCTCCAGATCGCACAGGTGCGTCGCGGACGCGATCGCGATGCCGATGGCGCGGCCGGCCCGCCGCATCGCGGAGACCGCGACCGGATGCGCCCGTCGGGCGTCGGCGGCCAGTTCGACGCCGGTGACGTCCGGGGTCCCCTGCCGCCACCCCTGCTCCTGGGCCCAGGCGACCAGCCCGGGGCCGCGCGCGATGGCCTCCAGGCAGCCCCGGCCGCCGCAGCCGCACGCCGGGCCGCCGGGGTCGACGATGACATGCCCGATGTGCCCGGCGTTGCCGGTTCCGCCGTTGATGAGCCGGCCGCCCAGGACGAGCCCGCCGCCGACGCCGGTGGACACCACCATGCCGAGGACGTTGTCGCGGCCGCGTCCCGCACCGCGCCAGTGCTCGCCGACCGCGACGCAGATCGCGTCGTTGTGGATGCGGACCGGAAGCCCCGGGTAGCGGTCGCGGAGCCTGGCCCGCAGCGGGAAACCGTGCCGCCACGCGGGGATGTTGAGCGGGGACACCTCGGCGGCGGGCCAGGTCATCGGCCCTCCGCAGCCGGCGCCGACGCCCGCGAGCGGCGGGTCGCCCGCGTCCGCGACGAGCTTCGCCAGCAGGGACTCCAGCGTCCGCCACAGGCCCTCGGCGTCCAGCCCGGGGCCGCTCGGGGTGGCGACGCGGTCGTAGGCGGCGACGCGCCCGCCGGGTTCGACGATCGCCGCGGCCAGCTTCGTCCCGCCGATGTCGATCGCCAACACGGGCGCCAACACGGGCGCCGGCACGGGCGCCGCGTCCGCCCCGCTCACCCGGCCCGGCCGAAGGCGAGGATGGACGCGGTGAAGCCGTGCACGTGGTTGCGTCCGGCGACCGGGCCGATCTCGCCCGCGCCGAAGAAGCCGCCCACCCCTGCGGGGCCGAACGCGCGGTCGAGGATGCGGGCGTCGTGGTCGGAGTCGGGGAACATCGCCTGGCCGCGCCCGTTGCAGGAGAACAGCAGCGCGCCCTCGACCGGAGCCATGTCGAACCGGTCGAGCAGGGCGGCGAGGTCCTCGTCCGCGGCGCCCGCGTCGCGGACCTGGAAGCGGACGGTGCGTCCCACGTCCACCACGTCGCCGATCGCGATGGCGCCGCTGTCGGTGTCGGCGCCCACCACCCCGCGGACCAGGAAGTCGCCGTGCTCGTGCTCGTCGGCGTACTCGTCCATGGCGACGCCGATCAGCAGCCCGCTCCCGGCGAGCTCCTGCTCCTCCTCCGGCAGCCCGAGGACGATCTGCTCCAGCTTCTCCAGCGCGGGGACGCCCGCCAGCTCGTACAGGACGTTCTCCTCCGCCCTGGTCACCACCATGTCGGGTCCGATCGGCCGGGCGCCCTGGCTGACCACGGTCGCGGCGGCGACGGACCCGCCGATGACGACGCCGACCGCGCCGTCCCGGTAGACCTCCCCGCCGACGAACAGCCGCGCGTCGCCGCGCTCCCGGCCCTCGGCGAGCCCGCCGACGAGGGGCAGGCCGGGCAGCGCGTCGTCGGAGCGCTCGACGAACGCGTCCACCGGGAAGCTGTAGGGGTCGGTCAGAAGCACGCCGACCACGTCGTCCACCTGGCCTTCGGGCATGCCGACGACCACCATGCGCTCGTCCGCCTTCAGCGTCTCCAGCCGGAACGGGTCGAGCCGCGCGCCGGGCAGCACCGCCGCCCACGCGCTGACCGCGCCCGCCTCCTCCACGCCGCGGCCCGCGCCGATCACCCCGGACGCGCTGCAGCCCAGCAGGATCGCGGGTCCCGCCGCACGGGCCGCGGCCACCGCCGCCTCCTCGAACGCCTCCGGATCTTCCCCCGTCATGAAGACGCAGACCAGGTCGGGCGCCGCGCTGAGCGGCGCGAGAGCCTGCTCGACCGCCGACGCGGCCGCCTTGCCCAGGTCGGGTCCGAGGGCCAGGCCATCACCGAATCGCGCCATCGGCACCGCCTCCCTCACTCCGTTTCGACGGCTGCTCCACACAGCACGGCTGCTTCACACAGCACAGTCTCCCCCGCCACGCGGCCTCCACCCAAACATCACCCGATCCGCACAACCCCGGACAGGCCCGGGCGAACGCTCCGGTGGTCGAATCCTCCGGCGGGGTGCGATTCCGCGTACCGGCGACGTAATGTCGATCGCGTGCGTTCTTCCACACCGCGTGAATCCCCACCCAGCGAGACCACACTGGGCGAGCTGCGCACCAGCGGCCACGTCCAGCGGTCGGTGAAGGCCGAGATCCGCCACAACCTGCTCGTCCGGCTGCGATCCGGGGAGCCCCGCTTTCCCGGGATCCTCGGGTTCGACGACACCGTGCTGCCGCATCTCGAACGGGCCCTGCTCGCCGGGCACGACCTGGTGCTGCTGGGCGAGCGCGGGCAGGGCAAGACACGGCTGATCCGCACCCTGGCCGGGCTGCTGGACGCGTGGACCCCGGTCGTGGCCGGCTGCGAGATCAACGACCACCCGTACGAGCCGGTGTGCGTGCGCTGCCGGCGGCTGGCCGCCGAGAAGGGCGACGACCTGCCGGTCGAGTGGCGGCACCGCGACGACCGGTACGGGGAGAAGCTCGCCACGCCCGACACCAGCGTCGGCGACCTCATCGGCGACGTCGACCCGATCAAGGTGGCGGAGGGCCGGACGCTCGGCGACCCGGAGACCGTCCACTTCGGGCTCGTCCCCCGCACCAACCGCGGCATCTTCTCCATCAACGAGCTGCCCGACCTGGCCGAGCGGATCCAGGTGGCGCTGCTGAACGTCCTGGAGGAGCGCGACGTGCAGGTCCGCGGCTACGCGCTGCGGCTGCCGCTGGACGTGCTGCTCATCGCGTCCGCCAACCCCGAGGACTACACCAACCGCGGCCGCATCATCACCCCGCTGAAGGACCGCTTCGGCGCCGAGATCCGCACTCACTACCCCCTCGAACTGGACGCCGAGCTGGCGCTGATCCGCCAGGAGTCCGACTTCGCCGACCTGGCGGGGCTGCCCGCCGAGGTGCCCGGCCACCTGATCGAGATCATCGGCCGGTTCACCCGGCTCGTCCGCGAGTCGGCGGCGGTGGACGCCCGGTCCGGCGTGTCGGCGCGGTTCGCGCTCGCGGGCGCCGAGACCGTCGCGGCGGGCGCGGTGCGGCGCGCCGCGCTGACCGGCGAGGAGCACGCGGTCGCGCGGGTCTGCGACCTGCCCGCGGTCGTCCCGTCGCTGATGGGGAAGGTGGAGTTCGAGGTCAGCGAGGAGGGCCGCGAGCAGGAGGTGCTGGAGCACCTGCTGCGCCGGGCCGTCGCCGAGACCTACCGGCGGACGCTGGGCGCCGCCGACCTGAACGGGCTGCTGGACAAGTTCGACTCCGGCGAGAGCGTCGAGTCGGGCGAGCTGGTGGCGGCGACGGAGCTGCTGCGCCGCATCGGCCACGTCCCCGGCCTCGCCAAGATCGTGGAACGGCTCGGCATGAGCGGGGAGTCCCCCGGGCAGGCCGCGGCCGCGCTGGAATTCGCCCTGGAGGGGCTGTTCCTCACCCGCCGGCTGTCCAAGGACGTCACGGAGGGACGCTCCGACGGGACGGCCACCTACCGGACCTGACGCCCGGGACCTGAATTCTCCACGCGCGCAAGGAGATTCGATGAGCCGATACCGCTACGGGGCCTACGCGGACGGGCCCGACCCGCTCGCCCCGCCCTACGACGTCCGCGCCGCCCTGGACGCGATGGGCGACTCGGTGCTGGACGGCACCCGCCCCGACGACGCCCTGCGCGACCTGCTGCGCCGCGGCCTGCCGGGCGCGGAGGGAAGGCGCGGACTCGACGACATGCTCCGCCAGGTGCGCGAGCGCCGCCGCGCCCTGCGCGACCGGGGCCGGCTGGACGGGACGCTGGAGCAGGCCCGCGCGCTGCTGGACACCGCGATCGGGCAGGAGCGGGCCGAGCTGTTCCCCGACCCCGGCGACGAGGCGCGGCTGCGGGAGGCGGAGCTGGACACGCTGCCGTCCGACACGTCCCAGGCGATCCGGCGGCTGTCGGACTACCAGTGGCGCTCCGACGCCGCCCGGGAGACGTTCGAGCGGCTGAAGGACCTGCTGCGGCGCGAAGTGCTCGACGCGCAGTTCCAGGGCATGAAGCAGGCCCTGGAGAGCCAGGACCCGGCCGCCATGGAGCGGGTCAAGGACATGATGGGCGCGCTCAACGCGATGCTGGAGCGCGACGCGCGCGGCGAGCACACCCAGGAGGACTTCGACCGCTTCATGGACGAGTACGGGGACATGTTCCCCGACGATCCGCAGAACCTGGAAGAGCTGGTCGACTCCCTCGCCCGCCGCGCCGCCGCGATGGACCGGCTGCTCGCCTCGCTCAGCCCCGAGCAGCGCGCGGAGCTGGCCGGGCTGATGGAGCAGGCCATGCAGGACGCGGGCCTGGCCATGGAGATGACCCGGCTCGGCGACGCGCTGCGGGCGCGCCGTCCCGACCTCGGCTGGGGCCAGTCCGAGCAGATGACCGGCGAGGACCCGCTCGGCATGGGCGACGCCACGACGGCGCTGGCGGAGCTGGCCGACCTGAGCGAGCTGGAGGCCGCGCTCGGCCAGGAGTACCCGGGCGCGCGGCTCGACGACATCGACGAGGAGGCCGTCCGGCGGGCGCTCGGCCGGCAGGCCGTCGACGACCTGGGCGCGCTGCGCCGCATCGAGGCGGAGCTGGAGCGGCAGGGCTACCTGCGGCGCAACCGCGGCAGGCTGGAGCTGACCCCGAAGGCCGTGCGGCGGCTCGGCGAGACCGCGCTGCGCCGCGTGTTCTCGCAGCTCACGTCGGGGCGGCAGGGCGACCACGACCAGCGGGACGCGGGCCAGGCGGGCGAGCTGACCGGGGCGAGCCGGGAGTGGCGGTTCGGCGACGAGCAGCCCCTCGACGTGGTCCGGACGGTGAGCAACGCCATCCGCCGCAGCGCCATGGACGCCGACACCGGTCTCGTCGTCGACGCGTCCGGGACCGGCCCCGCGGTGTCCACCGCGAAGGTCGTGGAGCCGAGCACCGCCGACGTCGTGGAGATCAACGGCAACGGGCCGCGGCGTCCCGGTGGTGTGCGGCCCGGTGGTGTGAAGCCCGGTGGTGTGAAGCCCGGTGGTGTGAAACTCGGCGTGGACGACTTCGAGGTGCACGAGACCGAGCGGCGCACCGGCGCGGCCGTATGCCTGCTCGTCGACCTGTCGTACTCGATGGTCCTGCGCGGGACGTGGGCGGTCGCCAAGCAGACGACCCTCGCTTTGCACACGCTCGTCACCAGCAAGTTCCCGCAGGACGCGATCCAGATCATCGGGTTCTCCAACTACGCGCGGGTCCTGCACCCCACGGAGATGGCGGGCCTGGACTGGGACATGGTGCAGGGGACCAACCTGCACCACGCCCTGATGATCGCGGGACGGCACCTGGACCGGCATCCCGACTTCGAGCCGATCGTCCTCGTGGTCACCGACGGCGAGCCGACCGCGCACCTGCGCCCGGACGGCCGCTCGCTGTTCGACTACCCGCCGTCGACCGACACGCTCGTCCTCACGCTCGCCGAGGTCGACAAGATGACCCGGCGGGGCGCCTGCATGAACTTCTTCATGCTCGCCGAGGACCGGCGGCTCGTCTCGTTCGTCGAGGAGGTCGCGCGGCGCAACGGCGGCCGGGTCTTCGCGCCCGACGCCGAACGCCTCGGCGAATATGTCGTGAGCGACTACCTCAGAGTGCGCCGCGCCCGCCGTTGAGACCCCGTGCGGGCTAGGGTCGCTCCATGGCCGACCACCTGCTGCTGTTCTTCCACATCGGGTTCGCGATCTTCACGCTGGGGCCGCTGACCGCCGCGACGATGTCCACCCCGCGCTACATCCGCAAGCGCAACGTGGTCGTGGTGCGCTACCTCCACAGGGTCACCCAGATCTACGGCGTCGCCAGCCTGGGGATCTTCCTGTTCGGGCTGCTGCTCGCCCAGGGCGAGCTGGCCGAGGTGTGGCTGTCGGCGTCGATGACGCTGTTCATCGTCGCGCTGGTGCTGCTGCTGATCGTCGAGCGCGACCAGCGCAAGGCGGCGCATCTGCTGGAGGTCGCGGCGGCCGAGGAGCCGCGGGAGGCGGCCCCCGCCGAGCCCGCCGGCACGGACGAGAAGGGCGGCGAGGCCACCGAGGCCGCGAAGGAAGCGCCCGCCGGATCGGACGGCGACATCGCCCAGGTGGAGCGGGGACGGCTGGCCGCCATGTCCGGCGTCGTCGCGCTGATCTGGCTCGTGATCCTGGTGCTGATGGTCTGGAACGGCTGAGCCGCCCGGGTACGGATCAGGCCGGTACGGATCAGGCCGGTACCGATCAGGCGGGGCCGGGCTTGAGGCGGTTCTTGAGCCAGGTCACGATGCCCGGGTAGGTGTGCTCGTCGGCCAGCAGCCCCGACGCGTGCCCGTTGCCCTCGATCTTCTTGACCTCCACCGGGACGCCCGCGCCGCGCAGCGCGCCCGCCAGCCCGGTGCTCTGCGCGATCGGGACGAAGTCGCCGGTGGTGTGCATGAGGAGCATGGGCGCGTCCCCGGCGGAGGCGTGCGTGGCGGAGTTGGCGTCCCGCAGCCGCACGCCGCAGTCCTCACCGCCCACCGCGCCGGCCACCGTGCCGGGAACGCAGTTGACGAGGGACACCACGGCCTGCCGCAGCGTCTGCTGGCTCGGCGTGGCGTCCGCCTTGCCGCCGTCCTGGTAGGCGAGGTACGGGTTGTTCGGCGGCGAGAGCGCCACCACGCCGCGCACCTGGGAGCCGCCGTTCCCGAACGCGCCGAGCTGGGTCGCGAGGTGCCCGCCGGACGAGGCGCCGACGACGGCGATGCGCTGGGGGTCGACGTTCCACTGCCGGGCGTGCTTCTTGATGAAGGCGAGCGCGGACTGCGCGTCGTCGCGCTGCGCCGGCCACTGCGCCTTGGGGGCGAGCCGGTAGTTCGCCGTCATGGCGACGAAGCCCTCCTCCGTCAGCCGGCGCGCGAAGTACTTCCAGCCGCTCTTGTCACCCCGCAGCCAGTAGCCGCCGTGCAGGATCAGGATGGCGGGGCGGGGCGTGGCCCTCGGGCCGGGCTTGCGCCAGTAGGCGTCGATCCTCTGGCGCGGGTGCTCGCCGTAGGAGTACGTCCGGGACCGCGGGAGCTCCGGCGTCACCATGACGGCCTCCGCGGAGACGGTGCCGTCGGTCTCGCCGTCCGGCGGCGCCGCCCCGCCGCGGGGCCGCGACGTGGAGGACGAGGACGGCGGCTGCGACTCCGGGGCGCCGGTCCGCGGGCCGCCGGGAGGGGAGGCCGTCCCGGTCTCCCCCGTGGGAGGCACCGACGGGGAGGAGGGGACGGACGTGGGCGGCGTCGGCACAGGCGTCGTCGCCTGGGCTCCACCTGGAATGGCGACGGCGGAGACACACGTCGCGGCGAACGCCGCCCCACAGACCAGTACTTTGCGCACCCCGGGCCCTTTCTTTACGAACCTGGCGCGCCGATTATAGAGGTTGATCAAGTGCCGTGTGGCAGCGCTCGCTCAAGATCCCGAAGAAGATCATCGGCGTCCTCGATCCCGACCGAGAGCCGCACCAGGTCACCGGGGACCTCCAGCGGGGACCCGGCCGCCGAGGCGTGGGTCATCCGGCCCGGGTGCTCGATCAGCGACTCGACGCCGCCGAGCGACTCCCCGAGCGTGAACAGCTTCGTCCGCTCGCACACGCGGACGGCGGCCTCCTCGGACTCCATCCGGAACGAGACCATGCCGCCGAACGCCTTCATCTGCTTGGCGGCGACGTCGTGGCCGGGGTGACCGGGCAGCCCCGGGTAGAGGACCTGCCGGACGGACGGGTGCCGCCCCAGCATCTCCACGACCCGCTCCGCGTTCGCGCAGTGCCGGTCCATCCGCACGCCGAGCGTCTTGATCCCGCGCAGGGTGAGCCAGGCGTCGAACGGGCCCGCGACGGCGCCCATCGCGTTCTGGTGGAACGCCAGCCGGTCGCCGAGCGCCGCGTCCGACACGATCAGCGCGCCGCCGACGACGTCCGAGTGGCCGCCGATGTACTTGGTGGTCGAGTGGACGACCACGTCCGCGCCAAGGTCCAGCGGGCGCTGGAGATAGGGCGAGGCGAACGTGTTGTCGACGACCAGCAGCGCGCCCGCGTCGTGCGCGACGGCGGCGAGCGCGGCGATGTCGGCGATGCCGAGCAGCGGGTTCGTCGGCGTCTCCACCCAGATGATCTTCGTCTCGGGCCGGACCGCCGCCCGCGCCGCGGCGATGTCGCCGAGGGGGACGGGGTCGAACGTGACGCCCCACGGCTCGGCCACCTTGGCGAACAGCCGGTAGGTGCCGCCGTAGGCGTCGTTGGGGATGACGACGTGATCGCCGGGTTTGCAGACCGCGCGCAGAAGCGCGTCCTCGGCGGCGAGGCCCGACGCGAACGACAGCCCGCGCGCACCCGCCTCCGTCTCGGCGAGGCATACCTCCAAAGCGGTACG
This sequence comes from Actinomadura sp. KC345, assembly GCF_004348515.1. Taxonomy (GTDB): domain Bacteria; phylum Actinomycetota; class Actinomycetes; order Streptosporangiales; family Streptosporangiaceae; genus Spirillospora. The sequence continues at coordinate 14,946 of NZ_SMKH01000072.1, forward strand.
GGTCGGGTTCGCCGACCGGGAGTACTCGTACCCGCCGCGCAGGCCACCGATACCATCCTGCTTATAAGTGGAGACCTGGTAGATCGGCGTGACGACCGCGCCGGTCACCGGGTCCGGCTCCTGCCCGGCGTGGATGGCCAGGGTCTCGAAGCCTCGCTGAACCTCGTTGTCCATGGGTACGAGGCTATCCACCCGGGTGCCCTCCTAGAGGATGAGACGCTCCCCCGGAGGTATCAGCCCCTATTTCGGCGCAGCGGGTGACCCCAACGAGCCGTCGGTTCTCTACCGTTCTACAGGTACCCCGTTGACCTTGACCTCCCATCAGCCTGACTAAGGAAGCCTCATGTTCGCTCGGCTCGCGCGCTTCGTCGTGAGACACCCGTGGTGGACGATCGTGGCCTGGCTCGCCGCCGCGGTCATCATCATCGCCTTCTCCCCCAAGCTCACCACCGAGTCGGACCAGGGCGAGTTCCTGCCGTCCGGGTACGAGTCCGTCCAGGCCGTCGAGATCGCCGACAAGGCGTTCCCCGAGGGCGCCGACCTGACATCGCTGATCGTGGTGCAACGCACCGACGGGGGGAAGATCACCCCGGCCGACAGCGCCAAGATCGCCGAAGCGGCCAAGAACCTGACGGCGAAGAAGTACCCGACGACTCACGGTTTCCTGACCGGCCCGCAGGCGGTCGCCCCCAACAAGAGCATCCAGCTGATCAACGTCCCGATGGACATGGCGGCCGGGGAAGCGGCCCAGGACCAGAGCCAGGCCATCAAGGACATCCGCACCGAACTGCCCAAGCAGCTCGGCAGCGGGCTGGAGGCCAAGGTCGGCGGCGAGGCCGCGCTGTTCGTCGACAACGAGGACTCCTTCACGCAGTCCTTCGTGCTCATCACCGTCGCCACCTTCGCGCTGATCATCGGGTTGATCCTGGTGATCTTCCGGGCGCCGCTGGCGGCGGTCCTGCCGATCATCGTGATCATCGCGACCGAGCAGATGTCGATGGGGCTGATCGGCGCGGCGTCCAAGGTGCTGGACTTCTCCGGTGACGACAGCCTCCAGATCATCCTGACCATCGTGATGTTCGGCGTCGGCGCCGACTACTACCTGTTCCTGCTCTTCCGCTACCGGGAGCGGCTGCGCGCCGGCGAGGACCGCAAGACCGCGCTCATCCAGGCGGTGGAACGGGTCGGCGAGGTCATCACCTCCGCCGCCGCCGCGATCGCGGTCACGTTCCTGGTGCTGATGCTGGCCTCCTTCGGCATCTTCGCCGCCTGGGGCCCGTCGCTGGCCATCGGCGTCGTGGTCATGGGCATCACGTCGCTGACGCTGTTCCCCGCGATCCTCTCCCTGGTCGGCACGGCGGTGTTCTGGCCGTCCAAGTCCTGGAAGAAGCAGCCGAAGGCCACCACCTCGGCCCGCCTCGGCCGCATGGTCGGCGCACGCCCGGCCCTGGTCGCCATCGGGGCCGGCGCCCTGCTGGTCGCCCTGGCGTCCGGCGCGATCGGCTTCAAGTCCGACTATGACTTCCAGTCCAGCTTCCCGAGCGACACCGAGTCCGCGCAGGCCACCGAGGACATGAAGAAGGGCTTCCCGGCCGGGCAGAACACGCCGGTGCAGGTCATGATCCGCTCCACGGACGGGCAGCCGCTGACCGAGGGCGAACTGAACGCCTTCGGCCAGCAGGCCAAGTCCCTGCCCGGCGTCGGCGGCGTCGCACCGGCCCAGCTCAGCAAGGCGGACCCCAAGGTGGGCCAGGTCGACCTGATCCTGGACGGCAACCCGGTCAGCAACGACTCGATCACCATGGTGAAGGAGGAGCTCGGGCCGGCCGTCCACGACATCACTCCGCAGGGCACCGAGTTGTTCGTCGGCGGCGAGACCGCGATCTACAGCGACATCAACAAGGTCGTCAACCGGGACCTGTCGGTGATCCTGCCGGTCGCCGGGGTGCTGATCGCGCTGATCCTGCTGGCGCTGCTGCGGTCGGTGGTCGCCCCGCTGTACCTGGTCCCGGCGGTGCTCCTGGGATTCACCGCGACCCTGGGCTCCGCGGTGTACGTCTTCCAGGGGCTGCTGGGCCAGCCCGGCGAGGTGTTCCATCTGCCGATCATGCTCTACCTGTTCGTGCTGGCCATCGGGACCGACTACAACATCCTGATGACCGCGCGATTGCGCGAGGAGGCCAAGGACGGCCACGAGCCGCGCAAGGCCGCCGCGCTGGCGGTCGAGCACGGCGGCCCGACGGTCGCCGCGGCCGGGCTGATCCTGGCCGGCACGTTCTCGGTGATGCTGCTGGCCAAGGTGTCGATGCTGCAGCAGATGGGCTTCTCCATCGCGCTGGGGATCGCGCTCTCGGCCTTCGTCATGGCGATCTTCCTGGTGCCGGCGATCACGGCGCTGCTGGGCCGCAAGGCCTGGTGGCCGGGCCACGGCGCCGAGGCGAAGGAGCCGCTCAAGCCCGCCGACACGCGCGAGGACTTCATCCCCACCGGGTCCCGATGACCCGGCGCCCCTAGACGTCGGGTTGCGGAGCCCGGCCCGAAACGCCGCCCACCGGCCGGACTCCGCAACCCGGCACCCTCACAAGGCGGAAGCGCCGGAGACCCACGACGGTCTCCGGCGCTTCCGCCGTCTCCGGACGGCTCGCGGCGTCGAGCGACCGTCAGGTGGTGGAAGCCGCCAGGAAGGCGAGGAGGTCCTGGCGGGTGATGAGGCCCTTGGGCTTGCCGTCCACGAGGACGACGGCCGCGCCGGACTTCTCCAGGACGCCGACGGCCTTGCTGACCGGCTCGCCGGACCCGAGCGTCGGCAGCGGCCCCGACATGTGCCGCTCGACCGGCTCGGCGAGCTTGCCGCGCTCCCCGACGAGGATGTCGAGCAGGTCGCTCTCCACCACCGAGCCGACCACCTCGGCCGCCATGACCGGCGGTTCCTCCTTCATCACCGGAAGCTGCGACACCTCGTACTCGCGCATGATCGAGATCGCCGTCTGCACGCTCTCGTGCGGGTGGACGTGCACGAACTCCGGAAGCGTCCGGCGCTTGCGAGTGAGCACCTCGCCCACCCGGGCCTCTTCGGTCGAGGGGATGAGGAAGCCGTAGTCGGCCATCCAGTCGTCGTTGAAGATCTTGGTGAGGTAGCCGCGGCCGCCGTCCGGCAGCAGGACCACGATCACCGCGTCCGGATCGGCCCGCTCGGCCACGCGCAGCGCCGCGACGACCGCCATGCCGCAGGATCCGCCGACCAGCAGCGCCTCCTCGCGCGCCAGCCGCCTGGTCATGTTGAACGAGTCCTTGTCGGAGACCGCGATGATCTCGTCGCAGATCTCCCGGTCGTAGGTCTCGGGCCAGATGTCCTCGCCCACGCCCTCGATGAGGTAGGGCCGGCCGGTGCCGCCGGAGTAGACCGACCCCTCCGGGTCCACCCCGATGATCCGCACCGCCCCGCCGGAGACCTCCTTGAGGTACCTGCCCGTCCCGCTGATGGTGCCGCCGGTGCCGATGCCCGCCACGAAGTGCGTGACGCGGCCCTCGGTCTGCTCCCAGATCTCCGGCCCCGTCGTCTCGTAGTGCGAGCGCGGGTTCTGCTGGTTGGTGTACTGGTTCGGCTTCCACGCGCCGGGGATCTCGGCGGCGAGCCGGTCCGAGACCGAGTAGTAGGAGTCGGGGTGCTCGGGCGACACCGCGGAGGGGCAGACCACGACCTCCGCGCCGTACGCGCGCAGCACGTCGATCTTGTCCTTGGCGACCTTGTCGGGGCAGACGAAGACGCAGCGGTAGCCGCGCTCCTGCGCCACAATGGCGAGCCCGACCCCGGTGTTGCCGGACGTGGGCTCGACGATCGTGCCGCTCGGCCGCAGTTCGCCCGACCGCTCGGCCGCGTCGATCATGCGGACCGCGATACGGTCCTTCACCGATCCGCCGGGATTGAAGTACTCCACCTTGGCGATCACCTGCGGCCGCCGGCCGCCGGTGGTGCTGTCGCCGATCACCTTGCGCAGTCGAACGAGCGGGGTGTTGCCCATCAGTTCGACGAGCGAGTCGTGTACGTGCACCGCGACATCCTTGTCGTTCAGTGTTGGCCGTTCAGTGTCGGCTCTGAGCGTTGCGTCCCTGTTCAGCCCGCCGGTCGCACGGGCGTCCGGGGCGCGGGTCCGGATGGATCCCCAGTGCCGACGGTAGCCGAGACGGGTGCCCGCAGGCATCAACGCCCGGGCCCCCGGGTAGGAACTTGATCACGGAGGGTCGACCACACATGTTGAGAGCATTCACCGCACGCCGCATCGCGGCGGCCGCGGCCTACGGGGGCGGCGGCATCACCGCCCTCGGCGGCATCACGTTCGGCCTCATCGTGGCCGAGGCCAAGCTGGCCCGCAGGGTGATCACAGCGACGCCGGGGGTGGATCCGCCGGTGGCCGACGGCCTGTACGGCGGGACGCACGGCGGCGCCCCGCTGTCCCTGGTCATGCTCGGGGACTCCACCGCCGCCGGCCTCGGCGTGCACACCCCCGACGAGACGCCCGCCTCGCTCCTCGCCAACGGCCTGTCGGCGATCGCGGACCGCCCCGTCCGGCTGACGAACGTCGCCCGCTCCGGCTCCCGCTCGCAGGCCCTCCCCGGGCAGGTCGACCGGGCCCTGCAGGCACGCCCCGACATCGCGGTCATCATGATCGGCGGCAACGACGTGACCGGTCGGGTGCCGGCCGCCGAGTCCGTCCGCCACCTCGCGTTCGCCGTCGAGCGGCTGCGCGCCGCGGGCAGCCGCGTCGTGGTCGGCACCTGCCCCGACCTCGGCACCGTCAAGCCGCTGATGCAGCCGCTCAGGTTCATCGCCCGCCGCGCCAGCCGCCAGCTCGCCGCCGCCCAGACGATCGCGGTCGTCGAACGCGGCGCCCGCTCGGTGTCGCTGGGCGACCTGCTCGGCCGCGAGTTCGCCGCCGACCCGCGCTCGATGTTCAGCGAGGACCGCTACCACCCGTCCGCCCGGGGGTACGCCGCCGCGTGCGCCGCCGTCCTGCCGTCGATCGCGTCCGAGCTGGACCTGGAGCCCGACTTCACCGACGGCCTCGGCGCCGACATCCTCCCCGTCTACCTCGCCGCCGCCGAGGCCGCGGAAGCCTCCGGCACCGAAGTCCACGCCGCTTCGGTCGAGGGCCGGGAACGCGGCCCCCGAGGCCGCTGGGCCACCCTTCGCCGCAGGCTGACATCAGCCCGGGGCCCCGAACCATCGGACCCGAGCGAAGCAAGAGTCTGAAGCCCGACACACCGACCGCGGCCCCCACAGCAACCCCGCAACAACCGGAACCACTGCGATCGCGTCCGAAGGCAGGTTTCGAGCCTGCGAGAAACCTGATCGCGCAGCGAGCCGCAAGGCGAGCCGGAGCGATGCAGCGATCGCACGCAGTTCCCGCCGAAGGAAGGGCCCCCAAGGGCCCGACCGCCAAGGGACCTGCAATAAGCAGGGTGCGGGGGCACATTGTACGGGCGAGGGGGCGGGCGGTTAGATTGCTAGTGACCGGCGAGTAACACCGTCCGAGGACAGTGCCCGCACGCCGACAGGAACGGCCGCTGAGACAGGAGACCCGCACATGCCCGAGGCAGTCATCGTCGCCACCGCACGCTCGCCGATCGGCCGCGCGTTCAAGGGGTCGCTCAAGGACATGCGGCCCGACGACCTCACCGCTCAGATGATCACCGCCGCGATGGCCAAGGTCCCGGCGCTGGACCCGAGCCAGATCGACGACCTCCTGCTCGGCTGCGGGCTGCCGGGCGGCGAGCAGGGCTACAACATGGGACGGGTCGTGTCCGTCCTGCTCGGCTGGGACAACGTGCCCGGCGCGACCATCACCCGCTACTGCTCGTCCTCGCTCCAGACCACCCGGATGGCGCTGCACGCGATCCGCGCGGGCGAGGCCGACGTCATCGTCTCGGCCGGGGTCGAGACCGTCAGCCGGTTCGCCAAGGGCAGCAGCGACGGCCTGCCCGACACCCAGAACCCGAAGTTCGCCGAGGCCGAGGCGCGCACCGCGAAGGCGGGCGAGGGCGGGGCGCCCGTGTGGCACGACCCGCGCGAGGACGGCAACCTGCCCGACGTCTACATCGCGATGGGTCAGACCGCCGAGAACGTGGCCGGGATGCGCGGCGTGACCCGGCAGGCGCAGGACGAGTTCGGCGTCCGCTCGCAGAACCTCGCCGAGAAGGCCCTCGCCAACGGCTTCTGGGAGAAGGACATCACGCCGGTGACGCTGCCGGACGGCGCCGTCGTCGCCAAGGACGACGGCCCGCGCCCAGGCACGTCCTACGAGAAGGTCTCGCAGCTCCAGCCGGTGTTCCGGCCGGACGGGACGGTCACCGCCGGCAACTGCTGCCCACTGAACGACGGCGCGGCCGCGGTCGTCGTCATGAGCGACACCAAGGCCGCCGAGCTCGGCATCACCCCGCTGGCCCGGGTCGTGTCGACCGGCGTCACCGGGCTGTCCCCCGAGATCATGGGCCTCGGCCCGGTCGAGGCGTCCCGCAAGGCCCTCGCCAAGGCCGGCATGACCATCGACGACATCGACCTCGTCGAGATCAACGAGGCGTTCGCCGCCCAGGTGCTGCCGTCCGCCGAGGACCTCGGCATCGACATCGACAAGCTGAACGTCAACGGCGGCGCGATCGCCGTCGGCCACCCGTTCGGCATGACCGGCGCGCGGATCACCTCCACGCTCCTGAACGGCCTGAAGTTCCACGACAAGCAGTTCGGGCTGGAGACGATGTGCGTGGGCGGCGGCCAGGGCATGGCGATGGTGCTGGAGCGCCTTTCCTGACGGATCCGGCGGCGGGCCCGCACGGACATCGCCCGGTTCCCATCACGGGGCGGACTCCGTGCGGGCTCACCTGCGCGTTTCCGGGGAACATCCCCGCTACAAATGATCTACGTAACGTATGAGATAGGTCCCCGTTAGGGGGTTGTCACATCCGGTTCGCTGTTGCAGAGTCAGCAGGAAGAGCCCCGCGACCTGGAGGTGCCAATTGTCACTGAACCACTCGCCGGAGACGCACAGCAAGCTGATCGCCCGCATCCCGCAAGTCACAGGACGTGACATCCCCGAGTGGTTCACCGCCATCGAGAACGGCCCGTCGTTCACGCGCTGCGAGGAACGCAGCCACTGGCTGGCCGAGGAGCACAACCTCTCCCATGGCTACGCCTCCGCGCTGGTGCGCGAGCACGAGCGCACCCGCCGGGCACGGCACTACTGAACGACCCCTGATCGACCCCTGATCGACCGCTGATCGACCGCCGAGCGGCTGCCGAGCACGGCAGCGCCGGGAGCACCGAGTCGCCGACCGGCCGGCCCGCCGAGGCCGAGGACGCGTCACCGGAAGGTGCGGCTCGCGCGCAGAACTCCATACGGACCTGCTTCAGATGGACCGGGCCTCAGCTGGACCCACTCCAGATGAACGTTGCGGGATCCCGCCAACGGATGCCCCCGCCGTCGTGCCGCCACGCCGCGCCACGACCCTGGCGCAGAGATCCCGCACAGATCAGCCCCCGCGCCGGACGGCGCGGGGGCTGATCATTTCATCCCGGCGAAGAGGCCGGCGGCCGGACGCTAGTCCCTGCCGGCGTAGAAGTAACTGAGCAGCCGGAGCATCTCCAGGTAGATCCAGACCAGGGACAGCACCAGCCCGAACGCGCAGTACCAGGCGAACTTCTCCGGCGCGCCTTGGCGGACGCCCTGCTCGATCGAGTCGAAGTCCAGCAGCAGGAAGAAGCAGCCGACGAGGATCGCGACGACGCTGAACACGTAGGCCAGCGGGTTGCCGGGGTCGCGGATGCCGAGCCCGTCGTCCGAGCCGAACATGTGCATCACCAGGTTGATGAGCATCAGCGCGATCAGCCCCACCGCCGCCGCGATGGTGAACCTCGCGAACTTGGGCGTGACCCGGACGATCCGCAGCGCGTACACGGCGAGCGTGGCGCCGAACGCGAGCGCCGTGCCGATCACCGCCTGGAAGACCACGCCGTGGAAGAGGTCGTTGTAGGTGTGGCTGATGATGCCGACGACGACGCCGTAGACGGCCGCGAACGCCATGACCATCGGCGCGTTGGCCTTGCGGCCGAACGTGATGAACGCCCAGATCCCGATCTGGGCGATCAGCGCCACGACCAGGACGGGAACGGCGATGTCCGTCGGCACGAGCACCCAGGCCGCGGCCGCGGTGATCACGAGGGTGACCAGCGTCAGGAAGCCGCGGACGACGACGTCGTCCATCGTCATGGGCCTGGTGGGGGCCGGCGGCGCGTACCCGGGGGCGGGCTGCCCCGCGCCTCCGTACGGCTGGGTGCCGTACCCGGCGGCCCCGTATCCCTGGGCACCGTAGCCGGGTGCGCCGTAGCCGGGTGCGCCGTAGGCCGCACCTCCGGCCCGCTGGTTGAAGGCGTTACCCCGGAACGCCGGGTTCCTGCTCTCCATCAAGGCCCTCCACTATCGGCCGAACTGGCCTCACATTCTATGCTCGAAAGCCTCCCACGATCACCCGCGCCCGCCTCGGGCCGGTGAACTCTTCGCAGATGGCCGCTGGCCGTCCTCGGTGCCCCTGGTCGGACTCGAACCGACACGATGGCTCTTTTAGGGAGCCCGCCTCTGCCATTGGGCTACAGGGGCGGCGCCATCATATCGAGTCAACCCTCCGCCACGGTGGGGGCCGCGGCCACGTCCGTGTCCCCGCGGCCCCCCTCGGCCCGGCGTTTCGCACGGATCTCGTACCTGCCGATCCGGCCGTTCTCGCAGGCCAGCGCGGACGTGGCGAGGTAGAGCAGCCAGACCCGCGCCCGGCCGGGTCCGGCCAGCTCCACGCACTCGTCCCAGTGGCGCCGGAGACCGGCGGCCCAGGCGCGCAGCGTCCGCGCGTGGTGCTCGCGGAGCGCCTCCACCGACCGCACTTCGAGGCCCGCGTCCTCCAGTTCGTCGGCCAGCGCGCCCAGCGTCCGGGGCGCGGCCTCGTCCCGGAGCAGGTAGCCGGTGCTGAACGTGCGCCCGTTCCGCTGCGGCCCCGGACGGCGCACCGGCTGCTGCAGGACGAGGCGGCCGCCGGGTGCGAGCAGGTCGAACAGCCGGGACGCGGGACGGTCGACGGGCGCCGCGTCCGCCAGCCCGACGATCGCGTCGTAAGGGCCGTCGCCCGCCTCGGACAGGTCCCAGCCCCGGACCTCGACACCCGCTCCCGTACCACCGGCCCCCGAACCACTGGACAGGGCGCGGACATGGTCCGCCTGCCCGGGGGTACGGGTCAGCCCGACGACGCGGGCACCGTGCCGGACGGCGGCGTGCCGGGCGAACGCGCCCCAGCCGCAGTTCAGGTCGAGGAGCCGGGCGCCGGGGAACAGCCCGAGCCCCTCGGCGAGGGCCTCGTGGGCGGCGGTCTGGGCCGTGTCCAGGCCCGCGGCTCCGTCCCACAGCCCGGTGCCGTGCGCCAGCCCGTCCCCAAAGAGCCGGGCGAAGAACGCGGCGGGCTCCCGCATCGGCCCGGCGTGGCCGGGGTCCCCGCCGCCGCGCCGGCCGGGCGCCGACTCCTCGGGCGGCGCCTTCGGCTCGGGCCCGACGGCGCCGAGGGTGACGGCGGTGCGCACGATGTCGCGCTTGTCGTCGCCGCTCAGCCGGATCGGCCCGTCGCCGCCCAGCACCCGCTGGACGGCGCCGAGCGCGGCGAAGACGTCCCCCTCGATGTCCAGCTCGCCGGCGACGTAGGCGCGGACGAAGCCCAGCTCGCCGGGCTTCCACAGCAGGCGCCGCAGGGCCCGCCGGTGCCGGACCACGAACGCGGGGGCCGCGGCGGGGCCGATGGCGCTGCCGTCCCAGGCCCGGACCCGGATCGGCAGCTCGTCCGCGGCCTCGCGCGCCTCCCCCAGCAGGATCCTGGTGAGCAGCGGGGCCAGCCGGGACGCGACACCCGCGGCCCCGAGCTCCGCCGCCCCGGCGGCCTCCGCGGCCTGCGCGGACGCGGCCGCCGCCGCCAGTTCCGCCCGCGCCTCGTTCCAGGTGGCGTCTCCGTCGTGCATGGTCAGGGCGCCTCCTCCGTGGCGGTGCCGGCCCGCGATGCCCCGCCGGAGGTCCCCCGCCGGGACGCCGTCGGCCGGTCACGCGTTCATACGTCCTGGCTCCGGCCGGCCGCGAGCTCGAACTCGAAGCGGGGCGACTCCAGCTCACCGAGCGAGACGATCTCGCGCCGGAAGAAGGAGGCGAGCGTCCAGTCCATGGTGATGCGGAACTTGCGGTTGACGGTCGGCATCCGTGAAAGATGGTAGGTGCGGTGCATGAACCAGGCGGGGAGCCCGCGCAGCTTCATCCCGTACACGTTGGCCACGCCTTTGTGCAGGCCGAGGCTCGCCACCGAGCCGACGTAGGCGTGCACGTACTGCTTGCGGGGCTTCCCGCGCAGATCCGCCACGATGTTGTCACCCAGGCGCCTGGCCTGCCTGACCGCGTGCTGGGCGTTCGGCGCCGTGAACTCGCCGGTGCCGGTGAGGTCGGGAACGCGGGCGTTGTCGCCCGCCGCGTAGACGTGCTCCAGGCCCTCGACGGTCAGCTCGGCGGTCGTCTTGAGGCGGCCCTTGTCGTCCAGCGGGAGGTCGCTCTCCCGGACGACCGGGTGCGGCTTCACCCCGGCCGTCCACACCAGCGTCCCGGCGTCGAACTCGTCGCCGTCGCTCAGCACGATGTGCCGCTTCTCCGCGGACTTCAGCAGCGTCTCCAGCTTGACCTCGATGCCGCGGCGGCGCAGCGCCTCGGCGGTCCAGCGCCCCATCTCGGGCCCCACCTCGGGCAGGATCCGGTCGGTCGCCTCGACCATCAGCCACCGCATCTCGGCCGGGTCGATGGTGGGGTACCACCTGCACGCGTCGCGCGCCATGTCCTCCAGCTCGGCCATCGCCTCGACGCCCGCGAACCCCGCCCCGACGAACACGAACGTCAGCGCCCTCTTCCTGACCTCCTCCTCGCCCGCGTTGGACGCGGCGATGTCGAGCTGGTGCAGGACGTGGTTGCGCAGGAAGATGGCCTCTTCGACGGTCTTGAAGCCGATCCCGCATTCCGCGAGGCCCGGGATCGGGAGCGTCCGCGAGATGGAGCCGAGGGCGACGACGAGCATGTCGTAGTCGACGTCCCGCTCCGGAACGCCGGCGGTCTTCGTCCCCGCCGGACGGAGCGTGACCCGCCTGCTGGAATGGTCGATCCGCGTCACGTAGCCGTTCAGGATCCGGCAGCGCCCGAGGACCTTCCGCAGGGGCGCCACGACGTGGCGGGGCTCCACGTTCCCCGCCGCCGCCTCCGGCAGGAACGGCTGGTAGGTCATGTAGGACTGAGGGTCGATGACGGTGACCGCGACCTCGCCTCGTCGCAGCTCGCCGCGCAACTTCTTCTGCAGGCGCAGGGCCGTGTACATGCCGACGTACCCGCCGCCGATGATCAGGATCTGCTTCGCGGAATCCGCGGTGCGATCGGAAGCCATGCCGGAGCGATACCCGCATCCACGGCTTGCTCACCACTTCGCCCGGTTCGTGAACTTCATAACCCTGTCCGGCATCTCACCCGATGTATCACCAGAAGGACGGCGGGACAGGGCCGGACGGGGGCGTCAAGCGGCCGTGGGCGGCGGGTCGGCAGGGGGAAGCCGGCCCCGCCCGGGTCGCTCGGCCAGGCCCTGTCCCGCCGTCACTGGTTCACGGGGAAGGGCGAGCATGGGGAAGACTCGTATGCCGAAAATCATCCAGGGGACGCTGGTCGCGGCCGCCGTCACCGTCGCACTCGCGGGGTGCGGCTCCAGTTCCAACGCCGGTCCGGTCGCGGCCGGCGGCTCCGCGACGCCGGCCGGCTCGGCAGCGGCCGAGTCGCCCGGATCGGGCACGGGGGCGGGGGCCCCCGGAACGGGATCTCCCGCCGGCGGATCACCGAGCACCGGTCCCGGCACCGGAACGGGGACCGGGACCGGGACCGGAACTGGAACCGGAGTAGGAACGGGTACGGGCGTCGGAACGGAGTCCGGCACCGGGGACTCGCCGCGCTGTACCAGCCTGATGCTCAGCGCCAGCCTCACCAGCAGCTACGCCGTGGAGACCAACCGCTACGTGACGCTGGTGCTGACCAACACGTCCGAGACGTCCTGCACGGTCCGCGGCTGGTCCGGGCTCCAGCTGGTCAACGCGGCCGGGCTCGTCGACACGGACGTCATCCGCCACGGCACGCCCCGGACCGTCGCGCTTCCCAGCGGAGGCCACGCCTACGAGCGGCTGTACTGGACGTCGGAGCTGGCCGCGGACGAGGCGGTCCCCTGCCAGCCCACCGCGAACGCCCTGAAGGTCGTCCCGCCCGGCCAGACCCGGCAGCTCGAGGCGCCGTGGAGCCACGGCCCCGTCTGCCGGCACGGCGAGATCTCGCTCACCCCGCTGTCGGCGAGTCCGACGGGCGGCTAGCGGTGGTCGCGGGCGCGGGTGAGGACGGCGTCCAGCATGTCCTCGGTGACGCGGCCGGTGAAGGTGTTCTGCTGGCTGGGGTGGTAGCACCCCAGCATCAGCACGGGATCCCGCCGGGCCACCGAGGGCGGCGGCACCAGCTCCACCTCGGCGCCGTGGCCGAACTTCGGCCGGGGGCGCGGGACGCCGTACCCGGCCTGCTTCAGCGCCGGCCACACGCCCTGCCAGGCGAACCCGCCGAGGCACACGATGCAGCGGACGCTCGGTGCGACCAGCTCGACCTCGCGGGCCAGCCAGGGCAGGCAGGTCGTGCGTTCGAGAGGCGCGGGCTTGTTGTCGGGCGGCGCGCAGCGGACGGCCGCCGCCATCCGGGCGCCGATCAGCCGCTGCCCGTCGCCCGCGCGCACGCTGGTCGGCCGCGCGGCGAGCCCCACCCGGTACAGCGAGGCGAACAGCCAGTCGCCCGAACGGTCTCCGGTGAAGATCCGCCCGGTGCGGTTGCCGCCGTGCGCGGCCGGGGCCAGGCCGACGATCATGATCCGCGGTTCCGGGTCGCCCCAGCCGGCGACGGGACGTCCCCAGTACTCCTCGTCCGCGAAAGCCCGGCGCCGCTGGACGGCGACCTTCTCGCGCCACTCGACGAGGCGGTCGCAGGCCCGGCACACCGACTGCCGGGCGCACAGCTCGTCCAGGTCCGGCGCCTTGGCGGCCAGCTCGACGACGTCGCCGGTGCCGTGGGCGACGGGAGTACCCGGGCCGGCGGGGTCTTCCGGCCATCCGGAGCCGGGCGGCACGAACGGGGCGTTGGCGGTCGGCATACCACCGATCGTCGCACGCCACAGGCGGTGGCCGGGTTCCGCCCATATCTCTTCAGAAGCGGTCCTGATCGGTACGATGCGTTCGCCGGTCGGGGTGGCGGGTGTCCGGCACGCCGAGTGCTGAGCGGAGGCAGGCAGTGTCGCAACCGGGCTGGTATCCGGACCCGTACGGCACGGGCAGCCTGCGCTGGTGGGACGGCCGGACCTGGACGGAGCGGCTCAACCCGGAGCCGTCCCGCCCGCCGCGGGTGCGGCTCCCTCCGCACGACCAGCGGGATCACGACCGGCGGAACCACGGGGAGCAGGCCGGGTGGACGGCCTACGCGGCCCCCCAGGTCCAGCACGCGAGCTGGGGCGCCCGGCCCGCCGTCCAGCCGCTGGACGTGAACGTGCGCGGCCTGCACTTACACGCCGACGACCAGCTCGTCGCGTACGGGGACTCCTCGCTCGCGTGGCCGTACGTGGAATGGGTCGCGTACTGGGCCGCGGAGCGACCGGCCGGATATGGCCAGACCCCCGGCACGCAGTGGATCTTCCAGGCCGGCCGGTACCCGTTCCACGGCGGGCCCCGCGTCGAGGTCGTCATCGAGTCCGACGCGATCGCGCCCGGCCGGGGCGAACCGGAGCAGGTGTGGGGGCGGCTGATCCAGCTGTGCCAGGAGCACGCCGAGCGGCGGCTGGTGGCGGAGC
>NZ_SMKH01000073.1 GCF_004348515.1 Actinomadura sp. KC345
GCCCACGGCTCCCCAGCCCGCGGTCCAGGAGCCCGCGGAGCGGCTGGGAGACGACGTGAGGGTCGCCGGCAGCCATCGTGCCCAGGCCGCGGCCCCCGCCGGTGACACGCTCGGCTTCCGGGCCCTCCCGGCCGAGCCCCCCGAGGCCGGTGGCCCCGCCGGGGACCCCCGTGACGAGATCGCCTCCGGTGAAGGCCCTCCGAGCCGCGCCGCCCCCCCGCGGGGAGGCTCCGGCAGGCGCAACGGCCTGCGGGTCGCCGCGGTCCTCGCGGGTGCCGCCGTCGTGGTCGGCGGCGGTGCCGTCGGCGCCTACGCGCTGACCGGCGGCTCGGGCGACGACGGGACCACCGTCCAGCCGACCAGGCAGGCGGCCGACGCCCAGCCGAAGGTCGACCCGAGGGTCCAGCAGGAGCAGCGCCGCAAGCTCGCGATGGAGCGCGCCTCCCGCGAGACGCGCCAGTACGACGGCAAGGACGTGGATCTGCGCCCGAAGGGCGAGCCGATCCCGACCAAGACGCCGGAGAAGGAGAAGGACGACGAGGGCGGCGGCAGCGGCGGCGGTGTCCCGGCCGGCGACCCGGTCCCGGCCGGCGAGGCGCAGCGGATCGCCAAGGCCATGCTGCCGAGTTTCGGCTTCTCCGGCGACGGCCAGTTCGGCTGCCTGGTGAAGCTGTGGAACAAGGAGAGCGGCTGGAACTCGCGCGCCAAGAACCCGTCGTCCGGCGCGTACGGGATTCCGCAGGCGCTGCCCGGCTCCAAGATGGCCAGCGCGGGCTCCGACTGGGAGACCAGCGCCAAGACGCAGATCAAATGGGGCCTCGGCTACATCAAGGACCGCTACGGCACCCCGTGCGGCGCCTGGGAGCACTCTCAGAACGTGGGCTGGTACTGACCGGCCACTGACGACCGGTCGCGTCCCAGGGGGCTGAGAGAGCCTCCTGGGACGCACGAGGTGTGAGGGTCAGGACGAGCGGGTCATCCCGAGCACGTCGAGAGCGGTGTCGAGCTGCTCGATGGTCAGCTTCCCGTCGTCCACGTAACCGCGTTCGAGCACGACCTCACGGATCGTCCTGCGTTCCTGGAGCGCCTGCTTGGCGACCTTGGCCGCCTCCTCGTAACCGATGTAGCGGTTCAGGGGCGTCGCGATCGACGGGGACGACTCGGCGTACTCGCGCATCCGCTCCACGTCCGCCTCGATGCCGTCCACGCAGCGGTCGGCGAGCAGCCGCGACGCGTTCGCCAGCAGGGTGATCGACTCCAACACGTTGCGGGCCAGCATCGGCAGCATCACGTTCAGCTCGAAACTGCCGGACGCGCCGCCGAACGCGACCGCCGCGTCGTTGCCGATGACCTGGGCGGCGACCTGCGTGACCGCCTCGGGGATCACCGGGTTCACCTTCCCCGGCATGATCGACGAGCCGGGCTGCAGGTCGGGCAGCCTGATCTCCGCGAGGCCGGCGCGCGGGCCGGAGCCCATCCAGCGCAGATCGTTGGCGATCTTGGTGAGGCTCACCGCGACGGTGCGCAGCGCGCCGCTCGCCTCCACCAGGCCGTCCCGCGCGCCCTGCGCCTCGAAGTGGTCGCGGGCCTCGGTCAGCGGCAGCCCCGTGACGCGCGCGATCTCCGCGGTGACGCGGCCGCCGAAGCCGTCCGGGGTGTTGATGCCGGTGCCGACCGCGGTCCCGCCCAGCGGCAACTCCGCCAGCCGGGGCAGGACGGCCTCCAGCCGCTCCACGCCGTTCCCGGCCTGCGCCGCGTACCCGGCGAACTCCTGGCCCAGCGTCACCGGCGTCGCGTCCATCAGGTGGGTGCGTCCGGACTTCACGACCGTCGCGAACTCGTCGGCCTTGCGCCGCAGCGCGTCCCGCAGATGCCGCAGCGCGGGGATCAGATCGTTCAGGACGGCTCCGGTCGCCGCGATGTGGATCGAGGACGGGAACACGTCGTTGGACGACTGGGAGGCGTTCACGTGGTCGTTGGGGTGCACCGGACGGCCGAGCCGCTCCTGCGCCAGCGTCGCCACGACCTCGTTGGCGTTCATGTTGGAGGACGTCCCGGACCCGGTCTGGAACACGTCGACGGGGAACTGGTCGTCCCACCTGCCGTCCGCGACCTCCCGGGCGGCCTCGGTGATCGCGGCCGCGAGGTCCTCGTCGAGGATCCCGAGCTCGGCGTTCACCGTCGCCGCGGCGGCCTTGACATGGCCGAGCGCGGCGATGTGCGCGGACTCCAGCGTCCGTCCCGAGATCGGGAAGTTCTCCACCGCGCGCTGCGTCTGCGCCCGCCACTTCGCCGCCGCGGGTACCCGGACCTCCCCCATGGAGTCGTGTTCGACTCGGAACTCCCGCTCGCCCATGGCATGCCACCCCTGTCTGGATCAGTCACTGCCTGGAATCCGTCACCGCCGTCTTCCGTGGCAGCTTCTCAGGTGGCTACCCCATTCCCGGACCGAGCCCTCTGGGACCGGGATCACTCCTTGTTGATGGTGTAGTTCTCGCGCTCTCCGGCCTTGCCCACGGGCTTCTGCTCGCCGTTGACCCAGACGTCGCAGGCGGACGCGTCGTAGACCACCGCGTTGATGCGCGGCTGGTCGTACTGCCGCGCCTCGTTCTTCTTCAGGGTCTCGTCGCTGAGCACGGTGATCGCGTCGCCCGGCACCGAGACGAAGATCTTGCACGAGTCGGTGCGGGCCCGGACGACCAGCGTGCTGGTGTCGACGCCGGGAGGGGCCTGCGCGACGCCGCCGGACGGGGGGCCGGACGTCGTCGCGTCGGCGGAGGGGCCGGGCCCCTCGCGCATCATGCCGACGATGAGCGCGGTGGCGCCGATGCCGCAGGAGGCCACGGTGGCGCCGATGAGCGCGATGACGGCCATCACCCGGTAGCGCGGCGTCGCGGGACGGCGTCCCGACCGGGGACCGGCGACCGCGCGTTCGAGCCGGTCGACCGCGCGGGCGTGGCTGAGGCGGCGCGTCGGGTTCTTCTCCAGCAGCCCGGTGATCACGGGCGCGAGGGGGCCGGCGTGCTGCGGGACGGGCGTCGACTCGTTCGCCAGGGCGCTCAGCGTCGCCATCACGTTGTCGCGCTCGAACGGCGGATGGCCCTCCAGGGCGGCGTACATCGTCGCGCCGAGCGACCACAGGTCGGACCGGGGCGTGGCCTTCTCCCCGGCGGCGACCTCGGGCGCGACGTACGCGGGCGAGCCCATGAAGTGGCCCGTCTTCGTCAGGCTGGCCGACCCCGAGGAGAACGCGAGGCCGAAATCGGTGAGGACGACGCGGTCGCCGTCCAGAAGGACGTTGCTGGGCTTGAGATCGCGGTGCACGATCCCGGCCTTGTGCGCGGTGTTGAGCGCGTCCAGCAGAGCGCGTCCGATGTGCGCGACGCGTTCGGGCGGCAGGGGCCCCGAGCGCTCTATGAGATGTTCGAGGCTGGGCGCCTCGATCATCTCCATCACGATCCAGGGCCGGCCCTGCTCGATGACGACGTCGTACACCTCGACGATGGAGTGCGTGCGCAGCTGGGCCGGCGCGCGGGCCTCTCTGAGGGTACGGCGGTAGAAGAGCACCCGGTCGTCCTCGGAGAGGTCCCCGGGAAGCCGCAGCTCCTTGACCGCCACGGAGCGGTCGAGAAGCTCGTCATGCCCTCGCCAGACGGTGCCGTTGGCGCCCTGGCCTATCTCCGAGACCAGCCGGTAGCGCGTCGCTAGAACGAGGCGCTCTGACTGTGACATGGCGGAAAAGATACCGGAGTGGCCAGGCGGTCACCGGGGAGACCTCATTACCAACGTGGATTTTGGGCCGATAATGTGATCTACCGGCCAGAAACCACGGGACCACGCGGCCGGCCGCCCTCCGCCGGAGCCGTCAGCCGCTGCCGATCGTCAGCGCCTGCCGATGGTGAGGACCGGTCCGGTGGTGTCGGCGAAGAAGTCCTCGCCCTTGTCGTCCACCACGATGAACGCCGGAAAGTCCTCCACCTCGATCTTCCAGACGGCCTCCATGCCGAGCTCGGGGTATTCCAGGACCTCCACTTTCTTGATGCAGTCCTGGGCGAGCCGCGCGGCGGGCCCGCCGATCGAGCCGAGGTAGAAGCCGCCGTGCTCCCGGCAGGCGTCGGTGACCTGCTTGGACCGGTTGCCCTTGGCCAGCATGACCATCGAGCCGCCCGCGGCCTGGAACTGCTCGACGTAGGAGTCCATCCGCCCGGCCGTGGTCGGGCCGAAGGAACCGGACGCGTACCCCTCCGGCGTCTTGGCCGGACCCGCGTAGTAGACGGCGTGGTCGCGCATGTACTGCGGCATCGGCTCGCCCGCGTCGAGCCGCTCCTTGATCTTGGCGTGCGCGATGTCGCGCGCGACGACCAGCGGCCCGGTCAGCGACAGCCGCGTCTTCACCGGGTACCTGCTCAGCTCGGCCCGGATCTCCGCCATCGGGCGGTTCAGATTGATCTGTACGACCTGGTCGTCGAGCTGCTCGCCGGTCGTCTCCGGGAGGTACTGCGCCGGGTCGGTCTCCAGCCGCTCCAGGAACACGCCCTCCGCGGTGATCTTGGCGAGCGCCTGCCGGTCGGCGCTGCACGACACCGCCATGGCCACCGGGCAGGACGCGCCGTGCCGCGGCAGCCGGATCACCCGCACGTCGTGGCAGAAGTACTTGCCGCCGAACTGCGCTCCGATGCCGAGCTTCTGCGTCAGCTCGAACACCTGAAGCTCCAGCTCCAGGTCGCGGAAGCCGTTGCCCAGCGGGGAGCCCTCGGTCGGCATGGTGTCGAGGTAGTGGGCGGACGCGTACTTGGCGGTCTTCAGCGCGTACTCCGCGGACGTGCCGCCGACCACGATCGCCAGGTGGTACGGCGGGCACGCGGCCGTCCCCAACGAGCGGATCTTCTCCTCCAGGAAGGACATCATCCGCTTGGGGTTCAGGACGGCCTTGGTCTCCTGGTAGAGGAACGACTTGTTCGCACTGCCGCCGCCCTTGGCCATGAACAGGAACTTGTACGCCTCGCCGGGCGTCGCGTACAGCTCGATCTGCGCCGGGAGGTTGCTGCCGGTGTTCTTCTCGTCCCACATCGTGACGGGCGCCATCTGCGAGTAGCGCAGGTTCAGCTTCGTGTACGCGTCGTACACGCCGCGCGAGATGTGCTCCTCGTCGTTCCCGTCCGTGAGGACGTGCTGGCCGCGCTTGCCCATCACGATCGCGGTCCCGGTGTCCTGGCACATGGGCAGGACGCCGCCGGACGAGATGCTCGCGTTCTTCAGCAGGTCCAGCGCCACGAACCGGTCGTTCGCGGACGCCTCCGGGTCGTCCAGGATCCGGCGGAGCTGCGCCAGGTGCGCGGGACGCAGCAGGTGCGCGATGTCGCGCATCGCGGTCTCGGACAGCAGCCGCAGCGCCTCCGGCTCGACCTGCAGGAACGTCCGCCCGTTCGCCTCGAACGTGGAGACCCCGGCCGAGGTCAGGAGCCGGTAGTCGGTCTCGTCCGGTCCGAGCGGCAGCAGGTCGGTGTAGGAGAACTCAGGCATCTCAGGCAGATCCTCGCGCGATTCCGATGGGGCCGATCACAGGGTACGTGCCGGTCGCGCAGGCCACGGGAGGCCCCCGGCCCTCCGGGGTCGGGCAGGCCGGGGAAAGCCCGTTTGTGACGCGCGACCGGTCTTCTGGCGCTGAAGGTCATGTGACCGACCTTCATCTTCCCCTCGACCGGACCGCCGGGCGGCTGGCGGCCCAGATCGCCGCCGGTTTCCGCGCGGGCGTGCGCTCCGGCCGGCTGACCGCCGGGACGAGGCTGCCGTCGAGCCGTGACCTGGCCCGCGACCTGGACGTCTCCCGCGGCGTCGTGGTCGCCGCCTACGAGCAGCTGACCGCCGAGGGATTCCTAGTCGCGCGGCGCGGCGACGGCACCCGCGTCGCTTCGCTGGCCCGCCCCGACGAAGGTCCTCCGCCGCACGGCGCCCCGTCCCCGGTCCCCAGGCCCGCGCCGGAGCCCGCGCTCCCGTACGACCTGTGGCCGGGCCGGCCGGACCTGTCCGCGTTCCCCCGCGAGCGGTGGCTCGCCGCCGCCCGCGCCGCGCTGCGCGCGCTCCCGCACGAGGAGCTCACCTATCCCGACCCCGCCGGCGTCCCGGCCCTGCGCGCCGAGCTGGCCGGATACCTCGCCCGGGTCCGCGCGGCGCGCACCGACCCCGCCCGCGTCGTGATCATGAACGGGGTGGCGCAGGGGCTGTCGGCCCTGCTGCGGCTCCTGCGCGCCGAGGGGCACGCGGTGCTCGCGGTCGAGGACCCGACCCATGACCGGCAGCTCCCGATGCTGGAGGACTCCGGGCTGCGCCTCGCCCGCGTCCCCGTGGACGGCGAGGGCGTGGACGTCGGCGCGCTCGCCCGGACCGGTGCGCGGGCCGTCCTGGTCACGCCCGCGCACCAGTTCCCGACCGGCGTCGTCCTGTGCCCGGCCCGCCGAGCCGAGCTGATCGCCTGGGCGCGGGACGTGGACGGCCTGATCCTGGAGGACGACTACGACGCCGAGTTCCGCTACGACCGCGAGCCCGTCGGCTGCCTCCAGGGCGTCGAGCCGGACCGCGTCGTCCTGCTGGGCTCGGTGAGCAAGTCGCTGGCGCCCGCGCTCCGCCTCGGCTGGGCCGTCGCGCCGCCGGCCATGGCCGGGCGGCTGCGCGAGCACCGCGAGAACACCGACCTCGGGGCGCCCGTGCTGGACCAGTACGCCCTCGCCGAGCTGGTCGGCGGCGGCGGATACGACCGGCACCTGCGCGCCATGCGGCGCCGCTACCGTTCCCGGCGGGACGCCCTCGCCGAGGCGCTCTGCCATCATCTGCCGGGCGCCGTGGTTCGCGGCGTCTCAGCGGGCATCCATCTCTATGTGGAACTGCCCGACGGCTGCGACGAGGCCGAGGTCGTCGCGCGTGCGGCACGCGCCGGGGTGTCGGTCGCCGCCGCCCACCCCATGTGGTCGCCGGCACGCGCGGGCGACGCGCGGCCCGCGCTCGTCCTCGGCTACGCCAGGCTCCCGGAGCCCCGCCTGGTGGAGGCGGCCCGACTCCTGGGGCAGGCGGTTACGCACGGTGCCGGAGGGTAGGACAAGCATCCCCGGTGTAGGAGGTATGCATGAGTCTGGAAGAGGCCGCGCGGCAGCTGAAGATGGCCGCCCACGACGCGCAGGTGGCCTTCGACTGCGTCGGCCTTGGTGACCTCGCAAGGGCGCAGGAGCATGCCGTGACCCTCCGGGCGGCCGCCGACGCCGCCGAGGTGGCCCTCAGCCGAGCCCTGCAGGACATGACGCCGGAGCAGGCCCAAGCCGAGGGGGAGAAGGCCATTACCGCGATGGAAGACGCCTGAGACTCGTTCTGGGCCCCCGTTCGCGCTCCGGCGTGACCGGGGGCTCACACGTGTCCGGACGGGTCAGGCCACCGGCCGTTCCATCGCCGGGGCGTCCGGGTGGGCGCCCTTCACCGGAGCGGGGTCGAATCCGCGTGCGGTCGCGAAGACGACCAGGATCAGTGCGGCGGGGATGATGAACGCTATGCGGAGGCCGTTGTCGGCGCTGAGGGGGGCGATGGCGCCGACGATCGCGGCGCCAAGGACGAAGCCGACGTAGTTGAAGATGTTCACTCGGGCCACGGCCACGCCCAAGCCGGTCGGATCGACCCGTCCGGCGGCGGAGAAGCAGACCGGGGCGATCACGGCGAGCCCCAGCCCGGCGACCGCGAACGCGGCGATGGCGAAGGCCGCGTTCGGCGCCGCGACGACGCCGAACATCCCGACGACGCCGACCGCGCCGCCGAGGCGCACGACCCGGACCGGGCCCGAGCGGCGGACGGCGAGGTCGGCGACGGCGCGGCTGATCACCATCGCGACCTGGTACGCCACGTAGCCGAGGGGAGCGACCCAGTCGGCGCCGGACAACTCGTCGTCCAGGTACTTGGCGCCGTAGTTGGAGACGGCCGAGTCCGCGAGGTAGGCGACGGCCATCGCGGCGCCGACGATGAGGATCGGCCGCCACGGGACGCGGCGCCCGGCGGCCTTGAGCTCCTCGGCGCTCGGCCCTCCGCCCTCCTCGCCGCGGCCGTAGAGCCGGTGGCCGGTCGCGAGGGACGCGGCGATCCCGGCGGCGGCCGCGATCGCGAAGCAGGCGAACAGCGGCATGTCGATCCTGTTGGCCAGCGAGGCCCAGAGGCCGCCGAGGATGCCGGCGACGCTCCACACCGCGTAGAAGCCCGTGATCAGGCTGACCCCGTACCGGCGCTCGACCGCGACGGCCTGCGCGTTCATCGAGGCGTCCACCGCGCCGACGAACAGGCCGAACGCGGCGACCGCGACGTAGAGGGCGACGTTCTGGACGATCATTGGGGGCCTGGGGGTCGTCCCCCAGAACGACAGGTCGCCGGTGAGGCCGATCAGCGCGATCGTGACGGCGACCGCGGGCTGCGACACGCGGAGCACGACACCGCTGCCGAACCGCTGGAACAGGGCACCGGACACGACGCTGCCCACCCCGGCGACCAGCGGGACCATCAGCAGCACCAGCGAGAGCGTGGCGTCGCTCAGGTGGTGGACCTCCTGCATCCGCGGGACCTGCGTCACCAGCGAGGCGAAGCAGAGCCCCTGGACGGCGAACGCCGTGTAGGCGGAGAACCGGGCCTGCCGGTCCCGCGCGGTGATGCCCTGGCTCATGGCGGGCCGACCTCTCTGCGCCGAACGCGAAGAAGATTCGCGTCAGCGTACCCCCTCAGTCGATGAGGCGCTTGCGCATGCCGCGGACCGCGATGATCCACATCAGCGCCGCGAACAGGACCAGGGCGCCCAGGTGCCCGAGGTCGGCCGGCGGGTCGAGGCCGAACACCGCGTCCCTGACCAGCTCGACGCAGTGGTAGAGCGGGTTGAACCACGAGGCGGTCTGCGCCCAGGCGGGCAGAGCGTCGACCGGGAAGAACGTCCCGGCGATCAGGAACAGCGGCGTCACGACCCCGGTGATCACGTAGTCGAACGAGTTGATCGACGGGACCACCGACGACGTCCACATCCCGAACAGGCCGAAGCCGAGCGCGGTGAAGAACGTCACGAACGGGACGAGGAGCATCCCGAACGACGGATCGAGGCCGAAGAACAGCGCGACGACGAGCGGCGTGCACGAGTACACCGCCGACTTGGCCGCGATCCACAGCGCCTCGGCCGTCACCAGCTCGTGGACGTCCACGGGCGCGGCGAGCATCCCGTCGTAGGTGTGCTGGAAGACGCGCCTGATGTAGCCGTTGAACATGCCGGGGAACACCGACGTGAACAGGGCCGCGACCCCGACGACGCCGGTCGCCACGAAGTCCAGGTACCGGTAGTCGCCGATCATGGCGATCATCGAGCCGAACCCGTAGCCGAACGCGAGCAGGAAGAACGTCGGCTCCACCATCGAGGCGAACGACTGCGACTTCCAGTACCGCTTGTAGAGCGCCAGCTCATGGCGCCAGATGCCGCGCACCGGCGCCCACTCGAACCGCCGCAGCCGAGGCGCCCGCTCCACCTGTTCGCTCATTCCTGTTCCCTGCGGGGGGCGACCCCCCGCGCCCCCCGGTTCGCTTCGCTCATTCCACGCGCTCCCCGGTCAGCACGACGAACACGTCCTCCAGGCTGGAGGCGCGGCGGACGCCGTCCGGGCCCAGCTCGTCCTCCAGGGACGGCGGGATGGTCTCGGCCTTCAGCACCGACACCGACGGGCCCGTGCGGCGTGTGGCCAGCCCGGCGGCCCTGGCGACGCGCTCCACCTCCGTCAGCCGGTCGGGCGGCCCGTGGTGCTCGACGACCCGGTCGCCCGCGTACTCGGCGACCAGCTCCGACGGCGAGCCCCGGGCGATGACGCGGCCGTGCGACATCAGCGCGCAGTCGTCGGCGAGCCGCTCGGCCTCCTCGATGTAGTGCGTGGACATCAGGACGGTCGTACCCCGGGCGCGCAGCCCGTCGATCAGCCCCCACAGCTCGGCCCGCACCTGCGGGTCGAGGCCGACGGTCGGCTCGTCCAGGAGGACGAGCGCCGGCGTGTGCACGAGCCCGCGCGCGATCAGCAGCCGCCGCCGCATGCCGCCCGACAGGTCGTCGACCTTGGTGAGCTGCTTCCCCGTCAGGTGCGCCAGGGCCAGTGCGTCCTCCACCGCCTGGCGCCGTTCCTTGCGCGGGATCCGGTACAGGTGCGCGAACACCTCAAGGTTCTCGCGGGCGGTCAGCTCCTCGTCGAGGTTGTCCTGCTGGGGGACGACCCCCATCACGGCCCGCGCGCGCTTGGACTCGCGCGGAACCTCGAAGCCCAGGACGTGGATGCTGCCCTCGTCGGCGATGGCCTGCGCGGTCAGCATCTTCATCGTGGTCGATTTGCCGGCGCCGTTCGGGCCGAGGAGCCCCAGGCAGACCCCCGCGGGGACTTCGAGGTCGAGCCCGTCCACGGCGGTGAAGTCGCCGAAGCGCTTCACCACGCCGCGCAGGCTGACCGCGGCCGCCGCTCCGGGATCCGGCGCGGCGGCCTCGACCCGGGTGCGTTGCAACGTCATAACCTTCACAGTACGGAGAACGCCGGGCGCAACCCCAGCGGTTTTCGGGGCGGCGCCGCGCCGTCCGGCGGCTAATCTCTAGGTGTGGACGTCCCCCATCGCCCGGCCGCCGAGAAGGTGACACGCGTGCGCGACCTGCGCGCGTCCGACGCCGACCGGGATCGCGTCGCCGCCGTGCTCGGCGAGGCGCTCGCGGACGGCCGGCTCACCATGGACGAGCACGCCGACCGCACCACCCGCGCCTACGCCGCCCGCACCCTGGGCGAACTCACGGGCCTCACCGTCGACCTCAGCCCGGAGGAGGCGCAGCCCATCCTCGTGGACGACCGGCCCGTATCGGTCGTCTTCGGCCGCACCCGCCGCGACGGCCGCTGGGTCGTCCCGGTGAAGCTCCCGCTGGTCGCCCTGTTCGGAACGGTCGAACTGGACCTGCGCGAGGCCGTCCTCCAGCGCCGCCACATCGTGGTCGACACGCTGATCCTCGGTGGCCGGATCCGGCTCCTGGTCCCCGACGGCGTCCGCGTGGACGTCACCGGCCGCACGATCCTCACCGCGCGGGACGTCCGGGCCCGCCCCGCCCACGAGGGCCCCACCATCGAGGTCGGCGGCACCATGATCTTCGGCTCCGTCAAGGCCCGCGCCCCGAAGCGCAAGCTGCGCACCCGCGTCCGCAACCGCCTGACCCGCGGCTAGGTCGCGGTGTCGAAGTTGATCGCGCTGTAGGCGCGGAGCTTGTTCAGCCGGTGCTCGCTGGAGATCGTCCTGATCGTGCCGCTGCGGGAGCGCATGACCAGCGAGTGCGTGACCGCCGTGCCCTTGCTGTACCGGACGCCGTCGACCAGCTCGCCGTCCGTGATGCCGGTCGCCGCGAAGAACACGTCGTCCGAGGTCACCAGGTCGTCGGTCGTCAGCACCCGGCCCAGCTCGTGACCGGCGTCCGTCGCCTTCTGCCGCTCCTCGTCGTCCTGCGGCCACAGGCGGCCCTGGATCACTCCGCCCAGCGCCTTGATCGCGCATGCCGCGATGATGCCCTCCGGTGTGCCGCCGATGCCGAGCAGCAGATCGACACCGGTCCCGGGCCGGGACGCCATGATCGCGCCGGCCACGTCGCCGTCCATGATGAACTTGATCCGGGCGCCGGCCTCGCGGACCTCCCTGACGATGCCCTCGTGCCGCGGCCGGTCCAGTATGCAGACGGTCACGTCGTTGGGCTCGGAGCCCTTGGCACGCGCGATCGCCTTGATGTTGTCGGCGATCGGACGCTCGATGTCGACGACGTCGGACGCCTCCGGGCCGGTCACCAGCTTCTCCATGTAGAACACCGCGGACGGGTCGAACATCGAGCCGTGCGGCGCCACCGAAAGCACCGCGATCGCGTTGTTCATGCCGAGCGCGGTCAGCCGGGTCCCGTCCACGGGGTCGACCGCGACATCGCACTCGGCGCCGGAGCCGTCGCCGACCCGCTCGCCGTTGAAGAGCATCGGCGCGTGGTCCTTCTCGCCCTCGCCGATCACCACGATGCCCTTCATGGACACGGTGTTGATCAGCTGGCGCATGGCGTTCACGGCGGCACCGTCGGCGCCGTTCTTGTCCCCGCGGCCCACCCAGCGGCCCGCGGCCAGGGCGGCGCCCTCGGTCACCCGTACCAGTTCCATCGCCAGGTTCCGGTCCGGGGCCGCGGGGTCGGTCTCAAGCGGGGAGGAAACGGTGGTCTCATCGGACATGGCGCGGCAGCCCCTTCGGTCAGTGAACGTCTCGTCCGGCCGGCCGCCGGGGACGCGACCCGGTCCGGCGCCGGCGGAGCCGGCGAACGTTCCGTGGTGACACGGATTGTCTGTGGACCGGACGCCCGGCCACAAATTGGACCAGACCAGCCGGAGCGCGGGCCGTCCCGGCCGGTGAAGACCTCCTGTGGGCCGGCGACATTTGACGGTCACACGGACAAGGGATCGTTTCCCCATGGGAGAGGGCGTAACCTCAGGCGTCATGAGCAGCCACATCGACGTCCCGTCCGGCGAGGTGACACGGAACGGGGGGGCGCGGGAGGCCGACGTCCCCGCGCGGACCTCCGACCGCGGGGCCGCCACCCGCGGCGCCCTTCTGGACGCGGCGCGGGACGTCTTCTGTGAGTCCGGTTTCGCCCAGGCCGCGGTGACCGACATCGTCGCCCAGGCGGGCGCCAGCGTCGGCAGCCTCTACCACCACTTCAACGGCAAGGCCGATCTGTACCTGACGCTGTTCGAGGAGTTCCAGACCGGGCAGCAGGAGCGCACCCGGCAGGCGATCAACGCCGTCCGGGACGCGGGCGAGACCGACCCGATGCGGCAGTTCATCGCCGGCGCGGGCGCCTACCTCAACGGCTGCCTGGAGGAGCGCGACGTCGCGCGCCTGTTCATCTCCGGCGACGGCCCGCCGGGATTCGACCGCGTGATGCGGCAGCGGCTCAACAAGTGGGCGCGCCGCAACGCCGCCCTGTTCCACACCGCCGACGGCGGCGTGGACGAGGCCCTGGTCATGGTGCTGACGGGCGCGATGGCGGGCGCGGTGTCGGAGATCTCGCTGATGGACGACGAGGACGCCGCCCGCAAGCTCGCCGAAGAGATCATGGGCATCGTCGGCACGATCAGGAACCCCCGTACCGAGCAGACCTGACCGTGCGGGATCCTGGAGGGGTGACCGACAAGACTCCGTCCTCCGCTCCGGAAGCCGCGGAAGCCGCTGAGGCCGTGGAAGCCGAGAAGGCCGCGCCCGGAGGGGACGCTCCCGGCGAGGAGCGGCCCGCCCGCGAGGGGGTCGCCCCGGGCGCCCCCGCCGGGCGGCCCGTGGTCGAGGTGAGCCCCGCCGTCCACAAGCGGCTGACCACCGGGCTCGGCGGCTTCGCGATGGCGATGGGCGCGTGCCTGCTGCTCGTACTGGCGATCTACGTCGTCACGCCGCGCAGCGACGAGCAGGTCCTGCCGACCGTCGACTACAGCGCGCAGCTGTGGGCGATGCGCAACGACGCGCCCTTCACCGTGCACGCCCCCGAGGGGCTTCCGGAGAGCTGGCGTCCCACCAGCTCCCGGCTCAACGGCCTCGGCGAGGGCGGCGGCGAGCCCGTCGCCTGGCACCTCGGGTTCGTGACGCCCAGCGACGAGTACGCGGCACTGGAGCAGAGCAACGAGAAGGCGTCCGAGTACGTCCCGCGCATGACCAACAGCAGCAAGCCCCTCGGGACGCAGCAGGTGAACGGCCAGACCTGGTCCAAGTACCACCGCAAGGACAAGAAGGCCAACTCCCTGGCCCTGACCCTGCCCGGCGGGGTGAGCCTCGTGGTGACCGGCACGGCGACCTACGCGGAACTGGCGATCCTGGCGGGCGCGCTCAGGCCGCAGTCCAAGGACGCCGGGCCACTGGCGCCCTCCTCAGGGGCGGCCACCCCCGGTTCCTAGGGGCCTGCGGCTCCCGGGCTCAGAACGGCGCGGCGGCCTCGCCGTCCTCGGGCCGCGCCATCGCCGCGGCCAGCCTCGCCCGCGCGCCCTCCAGCCACTCCTCGCAGATCGCGGCGAGCTTCTCGCCGCGCTCCCAGAGGGCGAGGGACTCCTCCAGCGTCAGCCCGCCGGCCTCCAGCCGCTTGACGACATCGGCCAGCTCGTCCCGCGCCTGCTCGTACGACGGCTTGTCCGCCGCCCCCGTCTCGTCAGCCATCCGCCCCACCCTTTCATCCTTCGGAACAACCCGTACCCCCGGAGCGCCTCACGCCCCGTCGCGGCCGGTGACCGCCACGTCCAGACGGCCCTCCGCGAGCCGGACGCGGAGCCGCTCGCCGTCCTTGACCGCCGCGGACTCCCGCACGACCGCCGCGTCCTCCCGCTGGACGATCGCGTAGCCGCGCTCCAGCGTCGCGGCGGGGGACAGGGCCACCAGCCGGGCACGGGTGTGCGACAGCTCGTCCCCCGCCCGGTCGAGTGCCCCGGACAGGCACCGTCGCGCCCGGTCGCGCAGCGCCATGACCTGCTCGGACTGCCGCTCGACCTCCCGCACCGGGTCGGCCAGCGCCGGCCTCGACCGGACCGATCTCAGCCACGCCAGCTCCCGCTCCACGCCGCCCGCCAGGCAGCGCCGTCCCCGGTCGCGCAGCTGCCGGACGAGCTCGAGCTGCTCGCGCACGTCCGGGACGGCCTTCTTCGCCGCGTCGGTCGGGGTGGACGCCCGCACGTCCGCGACCAGGTCCAGGATCGGGCCGTCCTGCTCGTGGCCGATCGCGCTGACCACAGGGGTGCGGGCCGCGGCCACGGCGCGGACCAGCGCCTCGTCGGAGAACGGCAGCAGATCCTCCATCGCGCCCCCGCCCCGCGCGATGATGATCACCTCGATCTCGGGGTCGGCGTCCAGCGTCCGCAGCGCCTCCATCACCTCGCCGACCGCGTACGAGCCCTGCACGGCCGTGTTCTCGACCCGGAACGCGACCGCGGGCCAGCGCCGCCGCGCGTTCTCCAGGACGTCGTGCTCCGCGTCGGAGTCGCGCCCGCAGATCAGCCCGATCCGGCCCGGCAGGAAGGGCAGCGGCCGCTTGCGCTCCGGACGGAACAGCCCCTCGGCGGCCAGCACCCGCTTGAGCCGCTCCAGCCGGGCCAGCAGTTCGCCGACGCCGACCGGCCGGACCTCCAGGACGCTGAGCGAGAATGTGCCCCGGTTGATCCAGAAGTCGGGCTTGGCGTGCACGACGACGCGGGCGCCGTCGGTCACCACCGGGCCGTTCCGGGGGGTGTGGGGGGTCGTCCCCCCACTGGGGACGAGCCCCGCGGCCTCGAACACCGCGCGGGGGCCGACGACCCGTACCGACATGTTCGCCACGGGATCGCGGAGCGTCAGGTACACCGTCCCGCCGCGGGCGTTGAGGTCGGTGATCTGCCCCTCGACCCAGATGCGGCCGAGCTTCCCGATCCAGCCGCTGACCGCCTGCAGGACCGTCCGCACCGGGACGGGGGATTCGGCGGAGGTCTCCATTGCCATGCGGGCAGCCTACGGTGATGTCCGTGACTGCGACCGCATCCGAACGCGAGCTCGCCGAGCGGCTCAACCAGCGACTCCGGCATGTCGTGCTGATGCTCCGCCAGGTGAGCGCCGACCAGCCGATCACCAGCCAGCAGCTGTCCGTGCTCGGCTCCCTGGAACACGGGCCGCGCCGGATGACGGAACTGGCCGCCGAGCACGGAGTCCGGCTGCCGACCATGACCGCCCAGATCAACCGGCTCGAACGCGACGGGCTGGTGACGCGCGGCCGGGACGGCGCCGACGCGCGCGTCGTGACCGCGCGCCTCACCGAGGCGGGCCGCCACCGCCTCGCCGCCGGACGGCACCGCAGGATCGGCATCCTGGCCGAACGGCTCGCGAACCTGACGGACGAGGAACGCGCGGCCGTCGCCGCCGCGCTGCCCGCCCTCGACAAGCTCTTCGGCACCCCCTGACCGGCCGGCCGCCCTACGCACGGGGAAGGGCCCCGGACGACCGTCCGGGGCCCTTCCCCTGCCGTGGTCGCTCAGCTGAGGCCGTTGAGCTTCGCGATGCGGCGCTCGTACATGCGGATGACGTCCTCACGGGCGGCGTGCTTGCGCTCGTACTCGCGCAGCAGCTTCACCTGGTCGACGGAGAGGCCGCGCAGGCGCGCACGCAGCTGCGGCAGCGTGGCGCTGTCGTAGTCGGGGACGGGCAGGTCCGCCGCGATGTGCTCGGCCTCGGCCGGCGCGGCGGGCCTGGACTCGGGCTTCGGCTCGAACGCCGGGTCGTCCTTCGCCTTCGGCTCGTCCTTGCCCTTCGGCGTGTCCTTGCCCTTCGGCGTGTCCTGGGCCTTGTCCGCGGGCTTGCCCGTGCTTTCCGGCTTCGGCTCGTCCGCGGGCTTCGGGCTCGGTGCGGGCTTGGCCTGGGGCGCGGGCTCCGGCTTCGGCTCGCCGGGCGTGGGCTTCGGCGCGGGCTCGGCGAACGGTCCCGCCTTGTCCGCCGGACCCGCCTTGTCGGCGGGGGCGGCCGGCTCCGCGCGGTGCTTGCCCGGCGCCGCGGGCCGGTTCGGCTTCGGCGGAGGCCCCGGACGGGTGTGCCTGGGCGCGGGCCGCGTCCCGACGCCGGGCTTGCCGATCGTGATCTCCTCGCCGGACTTCCGCGCCGCCGCGGGCCTGGCGGGCCTGGTCCGGCGGACGGGCTCGGGCTCCGGCTCGGCCTCCGCGCCGCGCACGCGCTCCACCACCTGCCCGACGACCTTCTCGGCCGTGCCCTGCACGTCGTCGCGCAGCCGCCCGAGCACCGGCTTCACGCCGCCGCCCTCGGTGATCTCCTTGTAGTCCCGGGTCACCCGGTCACCGAGCAGGAGCGCGCGGCCGACACCGAACATGGCCAGCCGGACGGCGTGCAGCGGGAGGTCGCGGACCTGCTCGCCCACCGTGTCCTGGACCTGCTGCTTGAGGCGGCGCGGCGATCTCGTCATCGTCTTTCCTCTTCCTTGCCGTCCTGAACACCGAATCGGGTCATGCGGCTACGTCTCGTCGAAGTTCACTCTGCCCCATGGGTGCGATCGTGGTCACCCCGGGTTAATGGATTTCTGTCTAAAAGCGGCGTGCGGTGGCTCACACGCGGGCCCTGCCGGAGCCATATCCCCGCCGGCGGCGGGGATGCACACGCTCGGCGGGAGCCTCCCCGTCCTGCACGGCCCCCGCGCGGTCCCTCGTACGATAGAGCCATGACCGCCAACAGCCAGCGCCGTGTCCTGCTCGCCAAGCCGCGTGGTTACTGCGCGGGCGTCGACCGCGCCGTGGAGACGGTCGAGATCGCCCTCGAGAAGTACGGGGCCCCGATCTACGTCCGCAAGCAGATCGTCCACAACGTCCACGTCGTCAGGACGCTGGAGGAACGCGGCGCGATCTTCGTGGACGAGACCGAGGAGGTCCCCGAGGGCGCGATCGTGGTCTTCTCCGCGCACGGCGTCGCGCCGTCCGTCCACGAGGAGGCCAAGGGCCTGGACCTGCGCACCATCGACGCGACGTGCCCGCTGGTCACCAAGGTCCACAAGGAGGCCGTGCGGTTCGCCGCCGACGACTACGACATCCTGCTGATCGGCCACGAGGGCCACGAGGAGGTCATCGGCACCACCGGCGAGGCCCCCGACCACATCCACCTCGTGGACGGCCCCGACGACGTCGCCAACGTCAGCGTCCGCGACCCGGAGAAGGTGGCGTGGCTGTCGCAGACCACGCTGTCGGTCGACGAGACCATCGCCACGGTCGAGAAGCTCCGCGAGCGGTTCCCCAAGCTGATGGACCCGCCGTCGGACGACATCTGCTACGCGACGCAGAACAGGCAGGTCGCCGTGAAGGACATGGCGGCGCAGTCGCAGCTCGTCATCGTGGTCGGCTCGACGAACTCCTCCAACTCCGTCCGCCTGGTCGAGGTGGCCAAGGAGCACGGCGCCGACGACGCCCACCTCGTCGACTACGCCGAGCAGATCGATCCGGCGTGGCTGGAGGGCGTCACCACGGTCGGCGTCACCAGCGGCGCCTCGGTCCCGGACGAGCTGGTCCAGGAGGTCCTGGCCTGGCTGTCCGAGCGCGGCTTCGGCGAGGCGGAGGAGATCGAGTCCGTCGAGGAGCACATGCGCTTCTCCCTGCCGAAGGAACTCCGCAAGGACCTCCGCATCACGCCGGTCTGACGCGCCGGGAGGGTCAGTCCACATCGCCGTGGTGGAGGCGGCGGCGCTCCGCCGTCGTGGTGGGGGACTCGTCCCACCGGACGGGGTTCTCGTTCTCCTCCTTCTCGAAGAGGCGGACGCCGACGAGCTTGTCCCGCAGCTCCCGGACGTTCGTCATGACGCCGCGGGCCAGGCAGACGACCACCACCAGCAGCGTCCCGAAGAACAGCCACGGCGCCGTCGCCGCGAGCGTGGTGAGCAGCCCGACGGTGAGGCCGCGCAGCATCGACCCGTTGCCGAGCGTGGTGGCGAACTCCACCGCGAACGTCGCCGCGAAGAACACCAGCGGCGGGCTGACCACGAGCGTCAGCAGGTCGGCGGGACGGGTGGCGAACGCGGCGAGCGCGCAGCCGATCACGAATCCGGCGCCGGCGAGCAGCGGCACGCCGAACCAGCGCGACAGCAGCCCGCACACCACCCCGGCGCCGAACATGACGACGATCCCGCCGCGTCCGGTGAGGGCGACCGGTCCCGCCGCGGAGGCCGCCGAGTGCGATCGCGGAGAGGAAGCACCGCGCTGACGTCGCACTGGACCCCCAGAGACCGGCGACGCCCCGCCCGGCGCGTCGCGTATCGACGATGAACTCATGGCCACCTCTCTCGCCGATCGAACCGCTCCATCTGCTCGGGGATGGCCTGTCCGCCGAAACCTACAGGTTCCGTGGCCGAGTCAGGCTGAGGCAGCTTCTCGCCGGGGTCGTGGCCGTCCTCCGGAGGGGCCTGGTGGTCCAGGGGGGCTTGGTGGTCCAAGGGGGAGTCGAAGGGGGCGTCGTGCCCGGTCAGTTCGGCCGCAGAGAGCGAACGGGGGCCTTCCTCGACCGGGAGGGGGCCGTCCAGGCCGTCCTCGACCACTCCCAGTTCGTTCAGCTTGCGCGCACTGACGAGCACGCGTGTCTCCAGGGATCCGACCGTCCGGTTGTAGGACTTGATGGCGCCGGTCAGCGCGCGGCCCAGTTCGTCGACATGCCGGCCCATCGTGCCCAGCCGCTCGTACAGTTCCCTGCCCAGGTCGAATACCGCGCGGGCGTTGCGGGAGAGGGCCGCCTGCTGCCACGCGTACGACGCCGTCCGCAGCATGGTGATGAGGGTCGTGGGCGTGGCGATGTGCACCCGGCGGCGCATCGCGTACTCCAGCAGGCCGGGATCGCGGTCCAGCGCGGGCGCCAGGAACGCCTCGCCCGGGATGAACAGGACCACGAACTCCGGCGCTGGGCTGAACGCCTGCCAGTAGGACTTCGCCGCCAGACGGTCGACGTGGTCGCGTATATGGCGCGCGTGCGCGTCCAGCCGGACCTCATCGCCGGTCTCAGCGGCTTGCAGGTACGCGGCCAGGGAGACCTTGGAGTCGACCACGATGCTCTTGCCGCCGACCAGCCGCACCACCATGTCGGGACGAACCGTGCCGTTGTCCGTGCGCGAACTGGCCTGCTCGTCGAAGTCGCAGTGGTGCGTCATCCCGGCCAGCTCCACCACACGGCGGAGTTGGAGTTCGCCCCAGCGCCCCCGGGCTTCGGGCCGCTGTAGGGCCCGGACGAGCGACCGGGTCTCGCCGCGGAGCTGTTCGGAGCTCTGCCGGACGAAATCGACCTGCTTGGCCAGCATCGCGTGCGACTCCCGGCGGCCCGTCTCCACCTCGCGGAGCTGCTCCTCCACCTTGGCGAGCGTCTCCTTGAGCGGCGCGACCAGGTGCTCGACCGCCTGCTGGCGCCGCTGAAGGTCGCCCGCCGCCTCGACGCCCGCCGCCTTCAGCCTGGCGTCCGCCAGTTCGAGGAAACGCTGGTTGCTGGCGTCCAGCGCCTTGGCGGACAGGTTCTCGAAGTGCTCGGCCATCCGCTCCTCGGCGTAGGCGAGCTTCTCCTCCGCCGCCCTGGCCCGCGCGATCAGCGTGCCCTGCCGGCTCATCGCGAGCGCGTACCCGGCGACGACGCCGAAGACGGCTCCGACGAGCAGGCCGGCGAACAGCGCGAGGTCCATCCGTTCATCGTGACAGCGCGGCGGCGAACGGCGACCGCGACGCGCCGTGACCCCCGAGGGCACCGGACAATCGGCTCAGGATTCACCAACCCGTGGCCGCCCGGACGATCCGGGCAGCCCGAGGGGTCCGCCGCGCCCATAAACTTGTCGGCCGTGAGCCTCTCCATCGGAATCGTCGGGCTGCCCAACGTCGGCAAGTCCACGCTGTTCAACGCGCTGACCAAGAACGACGCGCTGGCCGCCAACTACCCGTTCGCGACCATCGACCCCAATGTCGGCGTGGTCGGGGTGCCCGACCCGCGCCTGGCCGTGCTGGCGGAGATGTTCGGCTCGCAGAAGATCATCCCCGCGACGATGGAGTTCGTCGACATCGCCGGCATCGTCAAGGGCGCGTCCGAGGGGCAGGGCCTCGGCAACAAGTTCCTCGCCAACATCCGGGAGACCAGCGCGATCTGCCAGGTCATCCGGGTCTTCGAGGACGCCGACGTCACCCATGTGGACGGTGAGACCGACCCGTCCCGCGACATCGAGACGATCAACACCGAGCTGATCCTCGCCGACCTCCAGACCATCGAGAAGGCGCTGCCGCGTCTCGACAAGGAGGCCCGCACCAAGAAGGACAAGGAGAAGCTCGCGGTCGTCGACGCCGTCAACGACGCGCAGAAGCTCCTGGACGACGGCGTCACGCTCTTCGCCGGGGCCGAGAAGGCCGGGATCGACCTGGCGCTCCTGCGCGACCTGCACCTGCTCACGGCGAAGCCGTTCCTCTACGTCTTCAACCTCGACGAGAGCGAGCTGACCGACGAGGCACTGCGCGCCCGCCTGCGCGACCTGGTCGCCCCCGCCGAGGCGATCTTCCTCGACGCCAAGATCGAGGCGGAGCTGATCGAGCTGCCGGACGACGAGGCGCTCGAACTCCTCCAGGGCATGGGGCAGGACGAGCCGGGGCTGTCGCAGCTCGTCCGGATCGGGTTCGCGACCCTCGGCCTGCAGACGTACCTGACGGCGGGCCCCAAGGAGGCGCGGGCCTGGACGATCCGCAAGGGCGCCACCGCGCCGGAGGCCGCGGGCGTCATCCACACCGACTTCCAGCGCGGCTTCATCAAGGCCGAGGTCGTCTCGTTCGGCGACCTCACCGCCGCCGGCTCCATGGCGGCCGCCCGCACGGCCGGCAAGGTCCGCATGGAGGGCAAGGACTACGTCATGCAGGACGGCGACGTCGTAGAGTTTCGCTTCAACGTCTGACCGCGTCCCGGGTAGGGCCCGCAGGGGCCGCATCGACGGGGTGCTCAACTCCCACCGAGGGCCGGGAACACTGCGTCCCGAAGCAAGGGGGCGAGCCCCGGGCCGCCCGGATCAGGTTCGATCCACTCCAGGTGCTCGATTTCCGCCCCGGGTGCCGAGACTTCGACGAACGGATGCTCGAACACCGTGGCGTGCAACTGGTGACCTGGCTCGTTGGCGGCAGGAACGGTGAACTCGCCGAGCCGCCGCAGCGCGGACACCCGCAGCTCGACTCCCAACTCCTCGGCGACCTCGCGCAAAGCGGCCTGCTCCGCCGATTCACCGCGCTCGGGCTTGCCCCCCGGGAACATCAGGAGCTCGGTTCCGCGCTTGCGCACCGTGAGCACATGTCCCGACTCATCCCTGATGACGACGGCGCTGACCGTGATCTGATCCACTTCGTTCCCTTCCCGGGGCAAGCGTCCCCGCCCGGCGTCACCTGTGATTCTGGCAACACGGGATCCGGTCCGGGCCGGAGGGGCACTGAGCTGGGCGTTATGTAGCAAGATGTCGCGATTAGGTCTGTTTGACCGATTCTTTCGGGAACAAATCGCGAGCGCCGTCGATACCTGGTAACCAACTACCTCCCGTCTCGTGACGCTTGCCCGGATCGTGGACCTGCGCACTCTTCGGAGCCTTGGATAGGGGATCGTCACCGTTTGGCAATCTTCCCTGTTCCTGCTGAGGTGGATTGCATTATCCACAACCGCGTGCCGGGGCTGTGCTTTGCTGGGATGCGCTGGAACAATTGACGCCCGTGGTTACCCTGGGCCCGAGGTGGGTTCAGAAAGGCCACCGGCAACGTGACCAGACACATGACCGCGCCGACCGGGGGCGAGGCGCGAGCGGAGGCAGGATGGCTCGCAGGTCGGCCGTGCGACGCGGCCGTGACACCGCCGTCGTCGAGGAGACGGCGGCGCCCGGCCGGGCGCTCTCGTCCGCCGGCCCGTGGGAACCACTGGGCGCCGACGACCGGAGCCGCCGCGTACCCCGACACCGGGTACGGGGCGGAGGGCGCGGAGTACTACGTCAACAAGGTGCTCGGCGGGGTGAACGGGCGGCCGGTCAAGCTGGACATCTGCGACGGCGACGGCAGTCCCGAGCACGCCATCAACTGCGCCAACGGCTTCGTGTCCAAGAAGGTCGCCGCGGTCGTCGACGCCTACGAGCCCGCGCTCCAGGGCGCGCTGCCCGTCCTCAAGTCGGCTGGCATCCCGCTCGTCGGCACGCTCGCCGGGACCGCCTCCGCGGACCGCGCGGCGTACGGCGAAGCGTTCTACTACACCGGGCCGACCGAGGTCAGCGCGCTCGGCTCGATCACGATGCTGAGCAAGCTCGGCGTCAAGGAGGCGTCGCTCGCCATCACCGAGGCGCCGGCGTCGCACGCCTACGTCGACGGCATCATCAAGCCGATCGCCGACAAGCTCGGCGTCTCGGTCAACATCCAGTACCCGCCGGGCAACGGCGCCAACTTCAGCGTCCTGGCCGCGACCCAGCTCTCCCACGAGCCCGACGCCACGGGGGTGATCGCCCTCCCGGAGGACTCCTGCACCCAGCTCTACCAGGCCAACCGCCAGCAGGGGTTCGAGAAGACGTTCTTCGCCGGCTCGTGCTCGAAGTTCATCAACCAGCTCGGCGAGGAGGCCGAGGGAGCCGCGACGCAGCCGCGGACCTGGGTGTACGCGGCCCGCGACCACGCGCCCGCCCCGGTGCGCAAGCAGCTCGACGACTTCAAGAAGTCGATGGAGTCCATCGACCGCGGCGAGGAGCTGTCCACCCGCGCGATCTACGCCTTCGCCGGGGTGGTGAACACCGCCGCCGCCATGACGACCATCGACGGGCAGATCAACGCGAAGTCCGTCACCGCCGCGCTGAAGGGGCTCAAGGACTTCCCGACGTTCGCGGGGCCGAAGGTGACCTGCGACGGCAAGGCGTGGCCCGGGATGCCGACCGCGTGCAGCAAGCAGGCGATCTACTTCCAGGTTCAGCCGGACGGCTCGGTCAAACCGCTCGACGACCAGGGATACGTCGACCTCGACCTGTCGATGCTGCCCAAGACCTCGGCCTGACGTGAGGTGATCGCGTGAGCACGTATCTCCAGTTCATCCTTCTCGGATTCGGCCTCGGCGCCGTCTACATCGGGCTCGGCACCGGGCTGGTCCTGGTCCACCGGGCCACCGGCATCATCAACTTCGCCCAGGGCGCGATGGCGATGTGGGGCGCCTACGTCTACGCGCAGCTCCGCATCGACGGCACGCTGGTCCTGCCCATCGGCAGCGTGGAACTCGGCGCGAAACCGGTGCCGCTCGCGGCCGCCGGCGTCGGCCTCCTGATGAGCGTCCTGCTCGGCGTCCTCGCCCACTACCTGGTGTTCCGGCCGGTGCGCAACGCCCCCGTCCTCGCCCAGGTGGTGGTGTCGGTCGCGCTCATGCTGACGCTGCAGGCCCTGGTCGTCATCCGCTTCGGCCCGAACAGCATCGTGGTCGACTCGCTGGTGCCGCCGGGGAACTTCTCGCTGTTCGGACAGCAGATGTCGCACCGTGAGCCGATCATGGCCGCGGTGATGATCGCCCTGGCCGCGCTGGTCTGGGCCTACTTCCGCTTCACCCGCGCCGGCATGGCGACGCGGGCCGCGTCCGAGAACGAGCGCGGGGCCATGCTCATGGGCTTCGCCCCCGACCGCCTCGCGGGCGTCGCCATGGTGATGGCCTCCGCGGTCAGCACGGTCGGCGTCCTGCTCGGCTCCAGCCTGACCGGGCTCACCCCGGCCAACTACACGCTGCTCGTCGTCCCCGCGCTCGCCGTGCTGCTCGTCGCCCGGATGGAGTCGATCGGGACCGTCGTGATCGCCTCGCTCGCGCTCGGCGCCTTCCAGTCGGTGATCAACCTGCTGGTCAGCAAGGAGTGGTGGCCGGGCTGGGCGGAGTCGGGCCTCGACCAGGTCATCCCGTTCGTCGTGGTGATGGCGATCCTGTTCCTGTTCGGCGGGCGGCTGCCGTCGCGCGGCTCGCTGCAGACGATGCGGCTGCCGGACGTGCAGATCCCGCGGATCAGGCCCGTCCCGGCCGTCCTCCTCGTCGCGGTCGCCGTCGTCGTGCTCGCCGCCACGCGGGACGCCTACCGGTTCGGCGTCACCTACTCGATCATCCTGATGCTGGTGGCGCTGTCCTACGTCGTCATCACCGGCTACCTCGGGCAGATCTCGCTCGCGCAGACGTCGTTCGCGGGCGCGGCGGGCTTCACGCTCGCCAAGCTCACCACGTCCTGGGACATGCCGTTCCCGCTCGCCGTGCTGTTCTGCTCGCTGGTGGCGGCGCTGCTCGGCGTCATCGTGGCGCTGCCCGCCTTCCGGATCCGCGGGGCGCAGCTGGCGATCGTCACGGTCGCCGCGGCGCTCGCCATCGAGCGGTTCGTGTTCAACAACTACAGCCTGACGCCGCCGTCCGGTAACCCGATCGCGGACCCGACGATCTTCGGCCTCAACGTCGCCGTCCGCCAGGGCAGCGACCTGAGCCGGATGGCGTTCTCCCTCATGGTGCTGGCCGTCGCGACCCTCGTCGTGCTCGCCTTCGTCAGGCTCGCGTCCGGCACCACGGGCCGGATGCTGCTCGCCGTCCGGGCGAACGAGCGCGCCGCGGCCTCGGTCGGCATCGACGTCCGCGCCGCGAAGGTCCTGGGCTTCGGCATCTCGGCGTTCATCGCGGGCATCGCCGGCTGCCTCATCGGCTACAGCGCGGGCCAGCTGTCGGCCGAGTCCTTCACCGTGTTCGTCGGGCTCCAGATCCTCGCCGTCGCCTACCTGGGCGGCATCACCTCGTTCGGCGGCGCCATCGTCGCGGGCGTGATCGGGCCCCTCGGGATCATCTACGTCGTGATCCACGAGATCTTCGAGCTCGGCGACTACTACGCGCTGATCTCCGGGATCGCGCTGATCATCACGGCGATCATCAACCCCGTCGGGATCGCCGGGGAGACCCGGCGGCAGATCGCGTGGGTCCGCGCCCGGGTGGGCGGCCCGCGGCCCATCGTGGCGGGGATCGGAGCCGGTACGGAGACCGTCCGGCAGGAGAGGGAGGCGCTGTCCGATGCCAAATGAGGGACTCCGGACCACCGGGCTGACCGTCCGCTACGGCGGGCTGGTCGCCAACAGCGAGGTCGACCTGCACGTCGAGCCCGGCGAGATCGTCGGCCTGATCGGGCCCAACGGCGCGGGCAAGACGACCTTCGTCGACGCCGTGACGGGGTTCACCCAGGCGGAGGGGCGGGTGGAACTCGCCGGTCAGCGGATCGACGCCCTCGCCCCGCACCTGCGGCGGCGGCGCGGGCTGACCCGCACCTGGCAGTCCGGCGAGCTGTTCGGCAACCTCACGGTCGCGCAGAACATCGAGGTCGCGGCCTCACCGGGCGGCTTCCGCGCCGTGCTGCGGGACCTGTTCGGGCGGCGCCGCGGGTCGCTGCGCGAGGTGGTCGGCCGCGCCCTGCGCACGGTCGGGCTGGACGGCATCGAGGACACCGTCACCCGCGACCTGTCCCTCGGCCGGCAGAAGCTCGTCGGCGTCGCCCGCGCCCTCGCGGGCACCTGCGAGGTCGTCCTGCTGGACGAGCCCGCCGCCGGGCTGGACAGCCAGGAGAGCGGGGAGTTCGCCGACCGGGTGCGCGAGATCGCGCGCGGCGGCCTCGGCGTCCTGCTCATCGACCACGACATGTCCCTCGTCCTCGGCGTCTGCGACCGCGTCTACGTGATGGAGTTCGGAAAGATCATCTTCACCGGCACCCCGGCGGAGGCCCGCACCGACCCGGACGTCATCGCCGCGTACCTCGGAGTCCCGATGGAGTCGACCCATGCCTGAGAAGACGCCGCCTGAGAAGACGCCGCCCGGAAAGACGCCGCCCGGAAAGACGCCGCCCGAGCCGCTTCTGCGGGCGGAGGGGCTCACCGCCGGATACAACGGGGTGCCCGCCCTCCGCGACCTCGACCTGTCGGTCGGCGCGGGCGAGGTCGTGTCGATCCTCGGTCCCAACGGCGCCGGGAAGACCACGGCGCTGCTGTCCCTCGTGGGGCTGCTGCCCCTGATGAAGGGCACGGTCACCGCGCTGGGCAAGCCGGTCGCGCCCCGGCGGCCGCACCTGCTGGCCCGCCGCGGCGTCCGGCTGGTCCCGGACGACCGCGGGATCTACTTCGGACTCACCGTGGCCGAGCACCTGCGGCTGGCGCGCGGCTCCGACCCGGAGCACACGGCCGCCGTCATGGACCGCTTCCCGGCGCTCGACGGGCTGCGGGCCAGGAAGGTCGGCCTGCTCTCCGGCGGCGAGCAGCAGATGCTCGCCATCGCCACCGCGCTGCTCTCCCGGCCCCGGGTGCTGATGGTGGACGAGATGAGCCTCGGCCTCGCGCCCGTGATCGTCCAGGACATGCTGCCCGCCCTGCGGGACCTGGCGGAGCGGGACGGGATCGGCGTCCTCCTCGTGGAGCAGCACGTCGAGCTCGCACTGGACGTGTCCGACCGCGCCGTCGTCCTCAACCACGGGCAGGTCGTGCTGACCGGCCCCGCCCGCGAACTGCTGGAGAACCGCGACCGGCTGGAGGCGGCGTACTTCGGCTCCGACGAGTCCGCGGGCGGGTCCGGCGGCGGGTCCGGCGGCGAGGCGAGGGAGGCTTCGTGACCTACCGCCCGATGATCCGGATGGGCGACCATCTGCGGCTGAGCGCCCGGCGGTTCCCGGACCGCCCCTGCTTCGTCCACCCGGACGGGACGTCGCACACGTTCGCGGAGGTCAACGGCCGGGTGAACCGGCTCGCCAGCGCCCTCGCCGCCGCCGGGGTGGGCAAGGGCGACCGGATCGCCGTCATGGCGGTGGACAGCGCCGCCTACTACGAGGTCCTGTACGCCTCGATGAAGCTCGGCGCGGTCTACGTGCCGCTGAACAACCGGCTGGCCGAGGAGGAGATCGAGAACCTCGTCCGCCGCGCCGAGCCCGCGGCGGTGTTCGTCAGCACCCGCTATGCCCGCATGGTCAGGGACGTCGTCGGCCGCGTCGGGGGCGTGCGGCTCCTCGCGTCCTTCGACGGCGACGCGGAGTTCGCCGACTACGCCGCGCTGCTCGCGTCCGGCGAGGACTCCGAGCCCGATGCCGAGATCCTCGACACCGACACCCTCGGCCTGGCCTTCACCAGCGGGACCACCGGCCTTCCCAAGGGCGTGCTGCAATCGCAGGGCATGCTCAAGGCCCTGGTCACGCTCGAATCCGTCGAGTACGAGATGGCGCCCGGCGAGTTCCGCTACACGGCCTCGCCCGCGTTCCACATCGCCGGCCACGCGATGATCTTCCTTCATGTGGCCCGGGGCTTCCCGACGCTCGTCCTGCCGCAGTTCGACGCGCCCACCACGCTGCGCTGGATGCGGGAGGGCGGGCTCACCGGCTGCTTCCTCGTCCCCACCATGATCCGCCGGATCCTCGACCTGCCCGACGCCCGCGCCGGCGGCTTTCCCGAGTTGCGGACGATCATCTACGGCGGCGAGCCGATGAGCGCGACCCTGCTGCGCGAGGCCATGGACGTGTTCGGCTGCGGCTTCATCAACGCGTTCGGCGCGGCCACCGAGGGCGGGCTCCAGGGCGTCCTGTCCACGGCCGACCACGAGCGCGCGGCGGCGGGCGAGACGCACCTGCTCGGCTCCCTCGGCCGCCCGCCCGCCGGAGTCGAGGTCCGCATCGTCGACGAGAACGACGACGAGGTGCCGCCCGGCGTCGTCGGGGAGGTCGTCTCCCGCAGCGACGCCGTCATGTCCGGCTACCTGGACATGCCCGAGGACACCGGACGCGCGCTGCGCGGCGGCTGGTTCCGCGCCGGCGACCTCGCCCGCCGCGACGAGGACGGCTACATGTACATCGCCGGCCGGGCCAAAGACATGATCATCCGGGGCGGGGAGAACATCTACCCCGTCGAGATCGAGTCCGTGCTGAGCCGGTATCCGGGCGTCGAGCACGCCGCCGTCGTGGGCCGTCCCGACGAGCGCTGGGGAGAGGTCGTCGTCGCCGTCCTCACGGTCGCCGGCGGCCGGACGGTGGACCCCGGCGACGTCCGCCGCCACTGCCGCGCCCACCTGGCCGCCTACAAGGTCCCCGAGACCGTCCAGGTGATCGAGGAGATGCCCGTCAACGCCAGCGGCAAGATCCTCAAACGCGAACTGCGCCGCCTCCTCTCCCGTTGACTTGCGGCGTGTTGTTGTTATGGAGCGCCCCATAACAACAACACGCCGCAAGTCAACG
This sequence comes from Actinomadura sp. KC345, assembly GCF_004348515.1. Lineage (GTDB taxonomy): Bacteria > Actinomycetota > Actinomycetes > Streptosporangiales > Streptosporangiaceae > Spirillospora. The sequence continues at coordinate 28,790 of NZ_SMKH01000073.1, forward strand.
GGGCTCGGGGG